>NZ_JAAMNS010000012.1:0-191477 GCF_011066175.1 Paenibacillus sp. EKM211P | reverse complement strand
GAAAGAAGCAAGGTTTGAAATTATTGAGGGAATGCGAACACGATATTCGTTGAAATGGTTACTTGAAATAGCCCATGTATCTCGGGCAGGATATTATAAATGGAGAAAGATTCAGCAAACAGCCCAGCAACGTAAGCAAGAGGAAGAGCACCTAGAAACGCATATGTTGTCGATCCACCGGATTCACCCCTATTTTGGTTATCTGCGTATGACCGTTGCTTTACGTAGAGAAGGAATCTTGGTCAACCACAAAAAGGTGTACCGTCTAATGAAGAAATTGGGAATCCGTTCTGTCATTTGAGAGAAGCGGCGCTTTTTCGGCAAACAGGCATCTGTGGTAAATGCCAACCGATTAGATCGACAATTTCAGGCAGATTCTCCGTTATCCAAGCTGGTTACCGATATTACATACATACATTACGAGCTGGAGAGCGGTTTGTATATCTCTCTGTCATTCAAGATCTGTTTAACAATGAAATTGTAGCTTGTTCGGAACGAAATGACCTTGCTCTAGTTAGCGAGACGCTAGATGTTCTAAGTAAGAACGTGAATATGGAGGGTGTCATTCTCCATTCAGACCAGGGGTTTCAGTATACCCCCAAGCCGTTTAACCGCAAATTTAAGCGGCTTGGAGTGCTTGGAAGCCATTCAAGGCGTGGAAATTGTCTAGACAATGCCTGTATAGAATCCTTCTTTTCTCATCTTAAAACAGAGAAGATTTATTTAACGAAACCCGAAACCCTAGCGAAGGTAGAACAACACGTACGGGAGTACATTTCATTTTATAATGAAAATATATTTCAGAAAAAAAAATTAAACAACCGTTCCTCGATTGAATACCGAGAAACGGTTGCGGCTTAAAGATATCTTTTTAGTTCTGTCTACTTGACAGGGGTATGACCAGGTTTTTGTCAACTACAAGAATGGATCTCTTGTTTACCCTAGGCATATGGTTTGTTTTGAGATTTTTATTTTGAAAGTTGAGTCATTACTTTGGCTCTACACAAAGGTTAGTGCTTGAGGTTTCAAGCCATTTTTATTAGAGCCTGTAGCGTGCAAGGTTGCACTCCACCAAAAGCCCTAGGACATACAGTTTTTGGTTAATTGCCTATGTTGGAAAGCTTTAATTGGGTTACTCCTACCTTTCACCGTAGCATTAGTCCAGCGGCAGCGATGGTAATCCACAATCTCCTGCGGCCAATTTCGAATAGTTTTTAGTCAAGTGACTATAGCCTGATGACACAGTCGTTCTCCTTGCTTAATCCAACGGTCTAACCAACGATTTGCTGTTCTGGTATCTGGCGAATAATCGTACCAGTTTCCAAAGGCTTCTTTCCAGGCATATGCATAATGAAGTAAGGGAGTGTGTTAAATATTTCCTTTAATGTATCTATTTATCAGGTTGTAAAGAGTCTACTGCAAATTCAGTAGCACATGTTCGACCTTTAGATTTCCTGTTGCTCTTGGAGATAAGGCACATTGTATCGTTTTTCCTACATCTTGAAGGACTTCTACAACATAGCGATGGACATGAAATCAATCTGCAATTCGAATGGTATCCGTAAAGCATTCAGCTATCTAGGTATGACTAATATGTAGCCAGATCCATCACCATCTCTTTGGGACGAAGAGATAAAAACGCTGGGTTTCCGACTATAGGCTCGAAGTTCCTAGAGCTTGCGTCTCGGGATATCTAGTAGCGTTTCGCTTTTGAGTTATGGAATACCGTATCCTTTTCGGATCTCAAAATCATCCACGCCTAGCACAAGATTCACGGTGCAAGCTACGTCTTTCCATACTTGTGCATGGAATGGACTCACTTTTTTCAGTTAGCCATTGTTGCTGGTTGGTTTGGATCGTTTGTTTGTCCACTTATATGTCTTTTTTGCTATTAAGCTTGGCTCTTGGCTCTAACATATTTAATAATATCCTCAATTGTAGAAAATAGTTCATATTTAAGATTATTATCATCAAATTTAATTTCGAAATATTCCTCTAGTCTTACTATAATTTTAATAAAAGATAATGAATTAAGTCCAGAGTATAATAGTTCTTTTTCAGTTATAATAACCTCGTCCACTTCAAGAGTTTGAGCTATTATTTTTCTTACTTGTTCTTCAACAAACATCAAATCCTATCCCATTTAGTTTGTGAAATTTTAGTATAGTTAGCAACTATCTTGATTCAAATCCCCTATGTTGTATTCATTTTGAAGACAATATATAATTTTATCTATACTGCTCCAATTTTCCAACGACATACAATTATCAGAAACTTTAATATCTAGTTCTGACTCCAATTTGAGAATAAATTGGATGAATAATAATGAGTTTATTCCATTATTAATTAATTTGTTTTCAATAATTGTATTTTTTGAACACTGTAAAACTTCTCTAATTAACAATTCTATTCTTTTTCTAAGCTCTATACTTTCATCGTTTCTCTTTTTTAAAATATTTATAGTTGGACATTCTAATTCAAAGCCGACATCAACCCACTTCTCTCCACCCATAAAATTGACAGAAAGCTTGGCTCTCCTCTTTCGTTTGTCTATTTTTTTAATACGTTCTTCCATTCCAACTAGAGGTCCTGATAAAATAGACAATTTTTCATTGTTAAATCCAAATAAAGAATAATCCATTATATCACTCTCATAACCAATAAATGGTTTAATCTGACTTATTTCTTCATCAGGTATGTGTTGAAAGAAAATCTCTTCATCTAAATAAGGTTGATTATATTGAGTATCCTTAATATTAGAATAATTTAAAAATGAACGAATATTAGGCAGCTTCATAATATTGTGATAGACACTAAAACTCATCTTAGTCTGGAGAAGGATGTAACCAGGAAACATCATTTTTACAATGTTAGAGAATTGTCCGTTTTTTTTCTCTGGTACAATTCTCTTGGGGACATAACACTTACAATGAGTATTTTTAAAGTATTTTTGAATAGATTTTTTGACTTCCTCTTCTTTTCCAGTTTTCACAAATAAAGCATACCATTTCATAGTATACGCCCCTTGATCCAATTATGATAGTTTATCATTAGACTAGTTATCTTAAAAAAATATGACAAAAAAGAAGGACATTCTAAAATTAAGTGTTGAACACTTCAAATTGTTAATTGATGTCAGTTGCATTTAACTAGAAATCTAGCTTGGTAACAGATTCTATTGCACGTAAAATAGTGCCAAACTTTAATATCGCTGTGGAGTCCCTTTACAATTTTATTCGTGAAACGACGATCTTTTCCATCCAGAGGCACATCATTCTCAGAGTGTTTCTAATAGCGTTAGGATCCAATTTTTCACTTTGTTCTAGTCAGCTTGCAAAACATAAACCGGCAACGATGATACGGGTTGAATGTTCATAACACACTGTAAAAGATTTTTTTAACTCCTGTACACTTCATAACAGTGAGTGTGCAGTAAGTTCTCTAACTGAACTTTGCTATTTTCAGACAGTTGATCAATAGACGGGTTGAGAAGATAATAAATCTTTAAGATTGATTTGGCCTTGAAATAACAGCGTGTGCTGAACAGATTTATGCACGGCTTAGATACTTTCAAACGTATATCCAGGGAATCGATCTGTTATATAGATCGAATTTGGGAAATATTCATGAATCCACTTGTGATAAGTCAGAGCAAGATCTATGACTACTTTCTTAGGCTTTAGCACGAGAAATTCTCAAATAGCTATTTTATGTTCAGTCAGCAGGTTTATCGCCGTTTCTCCTCGTAAATTATGAACACCTATATTGAATATATACCCCTTTTAAAGTTATCGACTCCAAGCAGCAAACTAAAGAAACTTTGCTTTATTCCAGACTTTTTTGGTTAATTTCAGAAGAGCATTCTGATGCATCTGTTGTACTGGCAGGAGATACTAAATTCTTGCGCTATATGCTTCACGATCCGACTTTGAAAGTTCAAATTCACTGTTGTTTAGTTTTAACAAAGTCAAAGGCTTAAACAAATCGAATATTGTAGCATGCGCGTGTTAATTGTAGAAAAGGATATCAAGATAACTCTTTCTGCCAAAAACAATCTGGTACCGGATTTTTCATAGTTTTTTTCCATCATGTTTACAGTTATATGGAGTTGAAGATGGGATAAGGGCAGGAACAACTTCTACATGAACATCCGTTTCTGACTGGGATAAGTTGTGAATTCCTAGCTCTGATAATCCGGGTAATGATATACTGCATATCCTTTTCATTTGTTTGACAGGACTAACGGATGTTTAACCAAATTTATTCACTTAAATTTACCAATCCTAATTTTAGTTTGAGTCCTAATTTTATGCTCTTATCTAATAATACAATATAAGAAGTAATTTAATTGTCGAATGGTGTCACAACTAAAATGAATTATTTACTATGTAATGAGTTGAGTTAAGAAACATAATTTACAATAATAAAAATCAATGATGAGTACCTTATGGATAATTGAGGATCTTTTTCGTATTATTGGGTCGTGCCTGAAAAGGTCATTACTAAGTCAATTTGAAAACTCTTGTATGTCTATAATAAAATACGCTTCGACATTATCCAGAGAATCGATGTAAGCGAGCTCGTCTTTAACTCCCATTAGAAAAGCTCCTTTATCTAACGCTTCTCCATTCTTACTAATGATCGTTACACTTTCAACTCCGCATTGTGCTGGGGCACCGGCACTCGGGTCTAGAATATGATGATATCTTACACCGTCTTTAATAAAAAAAGGCTCATAAGTACCAGAGGAATTAATGACTTGATTTTTTAACTGGATTGTTCTATTTATGTTATTCTTTTCTTGTCAGGATTCTGGATACCAATATTTTAATAACTTCCATTTATTTTTGTTCCAATCGCAGTAATACTGCTGTCGCCAAGCAAGCCAATTCTGTGGCACCATTTATGTTCATTTTGGCATCAAGGTCGTCAGGATATCGTTGATGTTTGTCATCGTTTGCGGAGTTACATGATCACTGAGAAGCTAGGTGATGAAACGGTAGCATTGATTCGTCCAAGAAAAGAAGGAATTCGTGTACATGGTCCTGAGCATTGGACAGGTGGTATACTTTATGAGAATTTAGGGTTAAAGGCTTCTGCATTTGTGAAGGAGATCAAAGATGATATCTCCGTTGAAATTTCCATGGAGAAAGTTGCTGATATCGGAGCAGATCACTATTTCTTGTTATCGGATGAATTGTTTGCCAAAGAGGCAGAGGTTCTAGCGAGTAGTCCAATTTGGCAATCCCTTGATGCAGTCAAAAATAACCACGCATATGACGTAGATTCAACGCTTTGGATTGCTTATTATGGTCCTATTGCTATCAATATTATTGTAGATCAAGCTGCGGAAGCGTTGCTAGGATCGAATTAAGGTGGACAACTATCTGTCTACTGTTTTGTGGAAGGAATTAGTAGAGGATTATGATCTGTGGCTTGATAAGCCACCTGAGGATAACATCCGTACAGTTGCTCTGAGGCAGTTGCATGAAGAAGCAACATGCCACGAATATGTAAGCTTGCTTAAGGAATATATTGCTGCGCCTGATATGCAGGTTACTGCTTCTATGCTCGCTAAGCGGATCGCTATCTGTGGACTGCACCGTTTCTAACTGCCATGACCTTCCATAATGTTAAAGTTTCCTTTGATTTAAATAATAGCTTCCTGTATCATCCAACCTCCACAGCGGAAAGGGGGGGCGCATTTTCCTTTTCTAGCACTGAATGGACTTCGGGTACAAGCTGCTTTAGACGATAGGAAAATGTGCCGACAAGAGGTTGTAAAAGAGATGTTTGCGGTTCAGCTTGCACCGTTGCTACACACACTTGCTTCCATTTTCCCTGTCTCCAAGGCGGTGCTGTGGGAAAATATTATGGTACGTATTGCCCCACTATATTCGAGTAGAACGGAGGAATCCGATCAAGAAAGACAACGACTGCAAGCAGATTTTGTTTATCTAACCCAAATAGCGCCTAGGGATTTGCTTGGGGAAAGACGTAATCCATTGACCCGATTTACAGAAGACAAAGCTGTGCCTCCAGTTGCAAAAAGCAAGCGCATCACATGCTGCTTTTATTACCAGATGTTAGGCGAATATTGCATAAGGTGTCCGAAGATTGACAGTGAGAATAACTCTCAAACAGTAACATTTTTACCTTTGCTAAGGGAATACAAGCAAACCGAGTTAGTTACATTAGTTCGTTTAGCAGAGGATGCTATTGTCAGGAGATGAGAGAAATGCCGCCGTAAGAACATGCAAGTTTATGGAGTAATACAGCAATCAAGATGCTTGACACGCACAGCGGTACTTTGTCGGCTGGAAGTGAGATGAGTGAAATTGAATTGACAGAAAATCTATTGTTGCTGGCAGGTGGCGGAGAAGGAGAGCTTGTGATGAATGGTGAGGTTTTCCATATCCAAGCTTCTTTTGCTTGTCATATAGTCAAGGGATCATCATTTACTTTGACTGCTGGATTAGAAAACATTCATTACATTGTAATGATTTATAAGATTTTTTCAATGCTGGATGTTAACCCTATTTTGTTTTCAAATTATAATCAGCCGCTATACACCTCATTTGTACAGCATCCTGTGATTCAGGGGGGCTGTATCAGTCAGCGGAAAAGATGGTTTCCAAATGGAACCGAGGTGAAGGGATCGAACGTTTCCATGTCAATACATTGTTACAAGGAATGCTTTATGAGCTTTTTCAGGAGTACGAACGTAGTCAGGGTAGCCCAGTGCCTGACATGGTGGATGTTGTTGCTACTTATATTGCGGGGCATTATCGTCAGGAATTGGAGCTTAAAGGGTTAGCCGCCCTTGGGGGATGTAGCGTAAGACAGTTGCAGCGAAGGTTCAAACAACTAAAGCTGCTTGCCCCAATGGAATATGTGATCCAGCTACGGATGGAGAGCGCAGCGCGAATGCTACGTCACACGGAGTCTCCCATTGGCGAAGTGGCTGAAAGAACGGGTTACCGCGACACGTATTATTTTAGCAGGGCGTTTAAGAAATATTATGGTGTCCCCCCACAGATCTATAGGCGTAATACCGTTTCCAATCCTGATGCCTCCTCCGTGTATACCTTGCTACAAAACCGCTTTGCTTCTTCGTATCAGTCGTCGCAAGGAATGGTAATCTGTCATATGCGAGGGAGATATGGTGGTACCACTGCTCCGCTGTGTATTGCTGTACTTGATATTCAATATGCTGACCATTTGCTTGCGAAGCAGTGAGGTCATATTCATCCATAACGAGTGTTCTGGATTTCCTGTTTTTATAGATTTGACTATCCGTTTTTGAATTGACTGTAAGTATATGTCGTGGCTGACTTAATAGATTTTTTATACAAGTTCTTATTTTGTCAATAAAAATTCATATTTGGAAAATAAAGAATTAATTTGTATTGTAGTCTGTTTTATTATGTGTTAATGTAAATTTATTAATGTATTTATTAATGCTTAAATAAACAAATAATATAGTTAGAAGAAAATATTATTTGTTCAAATAACATTTAATCGTTGTTTCGGCACGTTAGATGTACTATTATACTGAAGCCGTTATTGTAGTGCAGAGTCTCTGCATGATCGGGCGAAGCATGTGCATTAATAAATATAATATAGGATTTATTGCCATTTTTGTATAGTGACTTTGTTCATAAAGGACAGAGGACATATAAAAATGGCTTTTATTTTTGTTTAGAAAAATATTTAAAAAATAATTTTATTAGGGGCAATAGTTGTGGAAATTAGAAAAAAAGTAATCAAATTGATTACAGATAATCTTGAGACTGAAAATGTTAAGAAAAATGTAATCAATGAAGATGATTTAAGCCAAATGGGTATTAATTCAATTGTTTTTATTCAATTAGTGGTAGCTTTAGAAAATGAATTTGGGATTGAGTTTGAAGTTGAAGCCTTGGATTATAAGAAATTCACTTCTCTAGATTTAATTTGCAGCTATATAGAACAAAAATTAAAAAATAACTGAGATGAAAAAGTAAAGGAGTTTCAAGAGTGAGTGAAAAAAACTTGCCGTTTACCTCTGAGCAACTTGAATATATAATCCGAGATTTTCCTACCCCATTTCATATATATGACGAGCAGTCTATCATTGTAACTGCACAAGCAATTAATAATGCGTTTTCGTGGTGCGAGGGGTTTAAACAGTTTTTTGCCGTAAAAGCGACACCAAATCCTAGTATACTCAAAATATTAAGTCGCCAAGGGTTTGGAGCAGATTGCTCATCTTTACCTGAACTTATGATAGCTGAAAAATGTGGAGTGTATGGTAAAAACATTATGTTTACGTCTAATAATACTCCGAAAGAAGAGTATAAAAAGGCAATGGAATTAGGTGCAATAATTAATATAGACGATATCTCGCATATTAAGCTTTTAGAGGAAGAGTTAGGACTTCCAGACTTAATGTGCTTAAGATATAACCCAGGTCAAATTAAAAGTGGAAATACCTTCTTGGGCGAACCTGAGAATTCTAAGTTTGGTATGACTAAAGCACAACTTTTTGAAGGTTATCGGATGCTCAAAGAGAAAGGAGTTTCAAGATTTGGTTTGCATACAATGATTTCAACACAAGTATTAGATGCCAATTATTTTGTTGACACAGCAAGGCGACTTTTTGAGCTGGTCATTGAAATATCTTCAGAATGTAATATTCAATTTGAATTTGTTAATATCGGAGGTGGAATAGGGATACCATATAGTCTTGATGAAAAGGCTGTGGATATTCATTCAGTAGGCTACGGTATTAAAAGAGCATATGAGAAAGTTATATTAGCTAATAATTATCCTACTATTAAAATCTATACTGAGTTTGGTCGAGTTGTGACTGGACCTTCAGGATATTTTGTATCCAAAGTACTTCACAAAAAAAAAACATATAAGCAATACATTGGTGTTGATGCTTCAATGGCAAATCTTATGAGAATCGGTATGTATGGCTTGTATCATTATATAACCGTTATGGGCAAGGAACATTTACCGACAAATATGACATATGATATCACAGGTTCTTTGTGTGAAAACAATGATAGATTCGCAATAAACCGAAAGTTACCAGAGATTGAAGTGGGTGACACGATAGTTATTCATGATACAGGTGCTCATGGGTTTGCTATGGGCTTTAACTATAATGGAAAACTTAGGAGTAAAGAGCTTCTTCTAAGACCTAATGGTGAGGTTATTCAGATACGACGCGCTGAAACAGTGGATGATTACTTTTCTACTTTAAATTTCAATGTACTATCAAAATTATAAATAGGTAGGATAAAAAGGAGGAATGAGGAATGGTCAAAACCATAAAAAAAATAGAAAAAGAAAATATTGAAGATATTATTGCGTTAACACCTATGCAAGAAGGGCTATTATATCATTATATTAAGGATGATGATAGTAATCAGTATTTTCAACAGTTAAGTATAAAAATCACTGGCAAATTAGATGCTGAAAATTTTGATAAATCATGGAATATCGTTGTTCAATTGAATGAACTGTTAAGAACTGTTTATAGATGGGAAGGTGTAGAGACCCATTTGCAGATTGTTTTACGTGAGCATGCACCTGATATAAGATTTGTGGATTTTTCAACAAAAGATGAAAATCTAATTCCTTCACTAATGGAAAATTTAAAGCGGGCAGATAAAAATGAGCATTTTGACCTTAGAGAAGTTCCTTTTAGAGTAACGTTATGTAAGCTGTCAGAGAATGCACATGAAATGATTATAAGCAATCATCATATTATATTTGATGGTTGGAGTACTGGAATTTTATTAAAGGAATTTACTAGTATTTATGAAGGTTTAATTGAAGGAAGTACATATATTCCTCCTCAAAAAAACAAATTCAAAAATTTTGTGAAATGGGTTCAGAATCAAGACTCTGCTATAAGTAATACTTATTGGAGAACTTACTTGAAAGAACTAAGCACCAAGACACAACTTGCAGTGAATAAAAACTTGAAAAGTGGTACGAGGTCTATCAAGGATTATATATTTAACATTGATAAAACTAAATTAGATATTTTTTTGCGCGAGAATAAGATAACATTAGCAACGTTGGTATATGTTACATGGGGAATACTTCTTCAAAAATATGTTGATCATGAAGATGTTCTTTTTGGTGTTACTGTGTCAGGAAGAAGTGCCAATATAGCTGATATTGAAAACATAGTAGGTCTTTTCATAAATACGGTACCTTTGAGAATTAAAAATAGTTCAGAAGATGAGATACTGAATTTGCTTTATCAAGTACAAAATGAAATACAACAAAGAGAAGGTTACGATAATACGCCTATTGTGGATATAAAGGAGTGTAGCGAGTTTCATAATCAAGATGAACTGTTTGATTCTATCGTAGTTGTTGAGAACTATCCACTTGATACCCAACAATTTGGTATTAAAGAAAAACTAACATTTGATTCGTATTCCATGCATGAGGTGAATAACTTTAATCTTACCGTAGGTGTAGAATTATGGCAGGAGCAGATTGAAATATGCCTTAGCTATGATGAAGAAATATTTAATTATGATTTTATAAAAAGATTAGCACAGCATTTTGAAAATATACTGCAAACTATAATTCATACACCACATTCAAAAGTAAGAGACATTGAAATGTTATCTCCGTTAGAGAAAAAACAAATATTATATGAATTTAATAATACAACAATGGATTATCCAAAGGATAAAACAATACACAAGCTATTCGAGGAGCAAGTAGAACAAGGACCTAATCATGTAGCTCTAGTATTTGTTAATAAGCACATCACGTATACTGAGTTAAATGAAAAAGCTAACCAACTAGCAAGATTTTTAGTCAATACGGGCATAAAGAGAAATGATGTAATAGGGATTATGGCAGAACGCTCAGTTGAGATGATTATCAGTATTTTAGCCACCTTAAAGGCAGGCGCAGCTTATCTTCCAATAGGGCTTGAGCAACCAAAAAAGAGAAAAGAATATATGATTCAAAATAGCGGTGCTAGCCTGCTACTTACTCAAAAGCATTTAATTGAAGTGAATAACAATGTGGTAGGGGATTTCCCTGAAGAGAAGATTATATGTAGTGATGATATGAAAATATATGTTGGGGATCGAAGTAATCTGAATTTGAACAGTAATCCTGATGATCTTGTTAATGTGATTTATACCTCTGGGACAACTGGTAACCCTAAAGGGGTAATGGTGTCACATTCTAATTTAGTATTGTATATGGAATCGTTATTTAATTTATATGAAACAACTTCTAATGACACAGTTATCCAACTAGTTCCGTTCTCGTTTGATTTATTTGGAGAAGAACTGTTTCAAGCACTTTTAAAAGGTGGAAAGTTTGTAATCCCTCAAGAACATGAGGCAAAGGATGTCCATAAGCTATATGAACTAATTGTAAGCAATAAGGTGAGTGTAGTAAGCTGTTCTCCCCTTCTATTAAATGAATTTAACAAGTTTCCGCCAATGAGCAGTGTGAAAAACTTTGTCAGCGGTGGAGATGTTTTAAAGCAAGAATATATTTCTAACCTATTAAAATATGCCAATGTATATAATGGCTATGGTCCTACTGAAGCCACTATTGGAGCAACTCATTATAAAATTAAAAATGAATTTGAGAATAACATATGTATTGGAAAACCAATGAAAAATTATAGAGTGTATATATTGGATGAAAATAGAAATTTACTACCAATTGGTGTACCAGGGGAGTTATATATAAGTGGTAAAGGCGTAACCAAAGGCTATATTAATAATAGGAAGATTACTGAGGAAAAATTTGTAGAGGATTACTTCTTTCCGGGCAGTAAAATGTACAGAACAGGAGACTTAGCTAAGTGGAGAAATGATGGGAATGTTGAATATCTATCGAGAATTGATCAGCAGATTAAGATAAGAGGTTTTAGAATAGAGCCAAGTGAGATAGAGAACCAGTTAAGGCAATATAACAGTATAAGAGAAGCAACAGTCATTGCAAATGAAGACAAGCAAGGGAATAAATATCTTTGTGCATTTATTATTTCTAATATTGAGGTAGAACCAAGAAATTTAAAGGCATTTTTGTTGAAAACGCTACCAGAATACATGGTACCTGTTCAGTTTATTCAATTGGAGGAAATCCCTGCTACTACAAATGGGAAGATTGATAAAAATAAACTATCAGAAATGTCATTAGCTAAGTATGAAAATAGAACAAAGATTGTTGAACCAAGAGATGATATGGAAAAAGATATTTTAGAAGTTTGGAAAAACGTTTTGAAAAGAGATGAAATTAGTATTGAAGATGATTTTTTTGAGATAGGCGGAGATTCATTAAAATTAACTAGTATCTATTCAATATTAAATAAGAAATTCTCATGCAACATCAGCATACAGGATTTATTTGACTATAGGACAATAGATACATTAGCTAAATTAGTTAAGGAAAGATTAGGATATCTGGAAGATAAAAATGAAATAAATAATATTGAATTTTAAAATAGATGCATTGTTTGAACTTCTTTTAACAATAGAAGAACTGAAGGGAGAATAAGGTAGTGATAACTTGCGGGATTAAATTAACTCATGATGGAACAGTATGTGTTGTTGAAGGCAACACTCTAATTTTTAGTGTTGAAATGGAGAAAATGGATAATAATCCTAGATTTACTGAAATTGTAGATACAGAAACGGTAAAAACGATTCTAGATTGGTACGGCTACAAAATAGCTGATATTGATTATTTCTCAATTGATGGTTGGGGAGGAAGTAATGCAGATGCATTAGCTGTTCAACCCAGATTGGAAATTGGAGAAGAGTTTAATTGGCTGTCTGCCACACATAGGAACGAAAAATATAAGCTTGGTGTAGGACAATATGAAGAAGCAGGAATGAATATGAATGTCCTGAAAGAATGGAATATGCAGGGGCTTCGTCTTGGTGATCGAACGAGAGAATACAATAGCTATTTACATGTTGCTTCACATATTCTTAGCACGTATTATACTAGTGTTTTTGCGAAAAAAAGGATAGATAGCTATGTTTTGGTATGGGATGGTGGGATGTATCCGAGACTATACTATGTAGACCGCAGTGGCAAGATAGAGAATATGGGACCACTCTTCCTAATGATAGGTAATATTTATACGATTTTTGCACAACATTTTGGGCCCTATAAAGTAAAAGGTACATTTGCTAAAGATGACCTATCAATAGCAGGAAAAGTAATGGCCTATATCGCTAATGGAACCGAGCGTAAAGAGCTATTTCAGGTTTTTGATGATATTTTCAACCAGTGCTACAGCCATCCAATGGGTTTTGCTAATGTATTTGCGAATGAGTTTAAAAAGAGAATAGAGGGGGAAGGGATCTCAGATGAAGATATTTTATGCTCCTTTCACTACTATCTTGAAAATATGATTTTGCAGAAGCTGAAGAAAAAAATTCATAGATATGATCGCAACTGTCGTAATCTTAGTGTGGCAGGGGGATGTGCATTAAATATTAAATGGAATTCTGCTCTGCTTAACAGTGGATTATTTGATGCAGTTTATGTGTCTCCGTTTCCTAATGATTCTGGATCTGCTATTGGAGCTGCATGCTGCTCTTTATATCATCATTCAGAACATCGTCATCTTGATTGGAGTGTATATAGCGGCAATGAAGTAATTGATAGCACACCGCCACAGGGATGGATAAAAAAGGAATGTGATGTCAATCATCTGGCGAAGCTATTGTTCGAAACGAATGAACCAGTGGTTGTTCTAAACGGACGTGCTGAACTAGGTCCCCGGGCACTTGGGAATAGAAGTATTATTGCTGCACCCTTCCACCCAAATATGAAAGAACTATTAAATAAGGTTAAGGATAGAGAGCAGTATAGACCTGTTTCACCAATTTGTATAGAAGAAAGAGCTCAAGAGTTTTTTATACCTGGATATCCAACGCCTTTTATGTTATTTGATCATATTATAAAAGAAGAGTGGCGTGAGAAAATTCCTGCAGTTATGCATTTAGATAATTCGGCACGTCTGCAAACCATAAATCAAAATGAAAATCCTATGTTATATCAGTTGCTAAAAGAATTTGAATGCTTGAGCGGGGTTCCTATTTTATGTAATACAAGTGCTAATTTTAATGGACGAGGATTTTTTCCAGATGTAGTTTCAGCGGCAAAGTGGGACAAGGTGAATTATATTTGGAGTAATGGATATTTATATGAAAAAGAAGAAAAAGTAATTTTAATATAAGTCCTTCTTTTTGAAATTAGAGACATCTTTTTCACATTGAATTTCTATCTATTTTTATCGATTTAGTATATTTTCATGTCTTTTTCGACTTTAATTAGAGGGAGGATAAGGAAATGGACAGGGACATTGCAATAATTGGAATGGCCATGAGATGTGCGGGAGCTTCAAATATAAGAGAACTGACTGAAAATTTAAAAAACAAAGTAGACTCAGTTGGACCTATATCTCAAAAGCGAATTAAGGAAACTACAATTGATACTGAGAGAATATTGAGAAATATTGGAGAGCTAGAGGACGTAGATAAATTTGATAATACGTTTTTCCACATTTCTCAAGCTGAAGCAATAAATATGGACCCTCATCAACGTCAGCTTCTTGAAGTCGTGTATGAAGCGATAGAAAATTCAGGGTATAGTGCAGATTATTTTGATGGATCGAGTTCCGCAGTATATTTATCGGATATCAATCCTGAATATTATAAGTTAGCAGAAAGCTTTGACGATACAATGATCGGTGGAAATTCCCCTGCTTTCTCAGCTACAAGAATTGCTCGTCATTTTAATTTAACAGGCAACGCTCTAGTTGTAGATACTGCTTGCTCTTCAACTCTTGTAGCGGTACATCTAGCTTGTAATGAATTGATGATGGGTGATTGTGATTATGCATTTGTGGCAGGTAGCAGCCTAAACTTTATGCCATATGCAGATAAAGAGATGGAGTACGGAATATGGTCTTCGGACGGCAAATCCAGAGCATTTTCAGAGCAAGCTGATGGCATGTCTTGTGGAGAAATGGTGAATTGTGTAATCCTGAAGTCTTATAAGAAGGCACTTGAAGATCAAGATAATATTGCTGCAATAATTAAAAGCACAGCAGTAAATAATAATGCGAATAGATCATCTAGTCCATCTGCCCCTGATAGTGTCTCTCAATGCAATGTTCTATGGCAAGCATGGGAAAAGGCAAAAATTAATCCTAGAGATATTAGATTTATTGAGACACATGGTTCAGGTACAAAATTAGGAGATTCACTTGAAGTTGAAGCACTCACAGCAGCCTTTCAAAAGTATACAGATGATAAAAGCTTTTGTGCGATTTCAACTATTAAATCAAATGTTGGGCATGGATATGGTTGTGCAGGATTAGCTGGATTAATAAAAACAGCCATTTCCTTAAGAGAAAAGGTGTTATTTTCAACCATCCATGTAAATGAATTAAACAAGATGATAGATTTTAAAAATTCCGCTGTTTATGTTGAGACTGAATTAAGAGACTGGGAGGTTACAGAAGGAACAGAAAGAATCGCAGGTGTAACTTCTCTTGGAGCTAGTGGTACGAATTGTCACATTATACTGCAGGAGGCACCACCTAGACCTGAAGAGACTTTGAGTGAAGGAAGTAGTTATATTATAACCTTGTCTTCTTTAACAGTTTCAGGATTAAAAGAAGCGCTAAAGAAATATATTCAGTTTTTTGAAACTGCTAAAGATCAAGAATTAGGGAACATTGCATTTACGCTTAATACTGGAAGACGTCATTTTAATTATCGAATGGCTCTGGTAGGCAGCAATGTGAAGGATATGCAAAATCAAATGCAAAATATTTTAAATGATTCTCTACAGATTGAAAGCATATCTAAGTCAAAAAGGAAATTGATTTTTATTTTCTCCGACTATGCTTTTAGTAAACAGGAAGTCATGGAGATGTGTGAACAATCTTCTGTGTTTCGATCCTATGTTGAGGCATGCACTGAAATCGCAAATGATATTCAAGGTTATGGTTGGTGTTTTGTATTTCAATACGCATTTTATCAATTGCTTCGTGCCTTATCCGTTGATGCAAGTCAATTTTTAAGCGAAGGAATTGGTAGAACTGTTGTTGACGTAATGCAAAACAAGATATCTATGAAAGAGGGCTTACTTCTAAGTCAAAAATATGAGAAAAAGACATTTGAAAATTTGGAGAGCAGAGTAAGTCGACTGTTAGAAAAGTATGACTTAAAACAATTTTGTTATATATCAATGTCATATAAGGAAGAAATAGCAAATGAGATCATTGCTAAGCATGGTGAAAACAATTCAATCTTAGTTTTGCA
Source organism: Paenibacillus sp. EKM211P (assembly GCF_011066175.1). NCBI lineage: Bacteria > Bacillati > Bacillota > Bacilli > Caryophanales > Paenibacillaceae > Paenibacillus > Paenibacillus sp. EKM211P. Next base: position 175,143 of record NZ_JAAMNS010000012.1, on the reverse strand, counting down.
GAAAGAAAATAATACACAAATGCTTCATCATTTCTTAAAAAGTATTTATTTGCTTACGGAGAAGCTGGACTGGAATCCGTTGTATAGCGATAAAAAATATAGTCGTGTCGAGCTTCCGGGGTATACTTTTGAAAAGAAACGTTGTTGGATTAGAGAAACCCCTTGGGTTGAGAAAAAATCTCTTGAAACTAGTGTAGCTAATATAAACTATGATTTTATGAACAATATAGGTGTAATTGAACAAAAAATTGTTGAGATCTGGACGAATATGTTCGAGAAATCAATAACTAGTTTAGAGGACAACTTCTTTGATATCGGCGGCGATTCATTGAAAGCCACACAAGTCATTTTGCAATTAAATAAATATACAGGTGCAAACCTTGATTTTGAAGATATTTTTGATTTTCCAACAATTAAGACATTGTCAGAATATATTAAAATTCAGATTAGTGTTGAACAGCAAATAGTGCTTATTTTTTCCCATGTTCTGAAATCGGATAACATAGACGTGGAGGACAGCTTTTTTGATATGGGTGGACACTCTCTTATGGCAAATCAGCTCTTAGTTAGATTAAGAGCACAATGCAATATAACCTTAGATTTTGAAGATATATATAACAACCCTACGCCACGAGAGCTTGCTTTATATATTCAAAACAAACAAACTGGCACAAGCAACATGGGTACTAATATCATTCCACTTGAGCCTACAAAATATAAAGAGTTTTACCATGCTTCTGATGCACAAAAACAAATGTGGGTTATGGGCCACATAGATAAGCAAAATACAGCATATAACTCTCCTTTTAGAATTACATTACAGGGTAAAGCACAGTTTGATGTGCTTAGAAAGTCATTTGCTGCACTGATTGAACGGCATGAATCTTTGAGAACAATTTTTTTCCAAAAAGAAGGACAACTATACCAGATGATTCTTGGTTTATCTCAAATAGATGTTCCATTAGAACAATATGATGGAATATCTGGAGTGGAGATGGAATCACTTATCACTCAAGACATCAATACTCCGTTTAATTTAGAAGAAGGACCTTTACTAAGGGGAAAAGTATTCTATTTTAATGATCGGACAGTATTATATTTTAATATTCATCACATCATTCATGATGGCTGGTCTTCAAAAGTCTTTCTTAATGATTTTATTATTTTGTACAATTCTTTTTATGAAAACAAGAAAAATCCACTTATGCCCTTGCTTATTCAATATAAGGATTACTCCGAATGGTATAAAAAAATACTTGAGCATGAGTCAGTGTCTATTTTAGAAGGATACTGGAAAGAGCAACTCCTTCCCGAATCAGCACCTCTTGATATGTCAATTGCAAAACCAAGAAAAGAGATAAAGGCGTTTCAGGGAGATAAAATTTTAACGATTCTTTCCATAAATCAAATGAAAAAGATAGAGTCTGTTTGTCAAAAAGAGAAGATTACTCTTTATATGTTTTTGTTAACAGCACTGAATATACTTTTGCATAAATATAGTGGAGAAAGGGATATATCTGTTGGGTCACCTATAGCCGGTAGAGCTATGGAGGAATTAGAAAATCAAATTGGATACTATGCGAATACGATTGTATTGCGGACAAAAAACATTCAAGAAATGACGTTAAGTGAAGCATTTCAGTATGTGAAAAAAGTAACATTAGGCGCATACTCTCATCAAATGTATCCCTTCGATAAGCTTGTTAATTTACTGAATATACCTAGGAAAACGAATAGAAATCCTTTATTTGATGTCATGCTTGTTTTACAAAATACATCTATGGTTGTTAATAATGATTTACAGTTACAAGGGTTAGAAATATGCGAGATCGATGACCTGAGTGGTACAAGTCTTTTTGATCTTCATTTTGAGTTTGAGGAATATGAGCACAATGCCCGACTTTCTGTCACCTATAACATTGAATTATTTGATAAACAAGATATTGATGGCATGGTGGGAGATTTTAACGATTTATTTGAACTCATGTGTGAAGATAGTTTGGTACAGATAGAAGATATTGAATTACAATACGCAGGTCAAAATTCAAATCACTACGGATATACAAAGTGGCAGATGGAAGAATTATTAGCACAGTTAGGTAGCGATAAAAATTAGTAGATTACTGAAGCCAATGGGGATGAATCACCCTCATTTAGAGATGATGACTAAGTTGGTAATTATTTGTTTTTTTTATAGAAAAAGATAGGAAAGTTGGTATCTCATGACTGGATTACAAAATGCAATTGATTTGATACTACAGCAATCTAATGCTCCTATTGAAAATAGCAAAGATGATATTGCAATTATTGGCGTAGACTTTCAACTACCCAGTGCACATACTTTTTCCCAGTTGGACATCATTTTACGTTCAGGGATCGACCAGATATACGAGCCTTCTGATTCACGCAAGGAGCTAATGAATCCATTTTTAGAGCATAATAAATCTTATCAATTTGTACCTGCTGCATATATAGAGAACATCGACAAATTTGATTATCCATTTTTTAAGTTGACCAAAAAAGAAGCGCAGTTAATGGATCCTTACCAAAGGTTATTTTTGGAAACAGCATGGAGGGCATTTGAAGATGCAGGCCTAACAGAACAACAGCTAAAAGGTTCGAAAATAGGTGTGTTTGTTGGACAACCACAGCAACATTCCTATTTTGACCTTGTAAAACGCTTATACCCTGAAGATGCGCTTATGGCAGGCCCAGGTAATATTAATTCTGTAATTGCGAGTAGAATTTCTTATTTACTAGATTTAAAGGGTCCTTCAATGATGGTTGATACGGCTTGTTCCTCCTCTCTCACTGCGTTAAATGAAGCATGTCTTAATATTAATAATAAAATCTGCGATACTGCTTTAGTAGGTGGAATAAATTTATTGATACCATCTGTAATGGAAGAAGGGGAGGTCCTTCCAGACATTATATCGCCTTCATTCAGAGCTAGGACATTTAGTGATGATTCAGATGGAACGGGAATTGGTGAGTGTATTGCAGCTATTGTCATCAAGCCGTTAAAGGATGCAAAAAGAGATAAGGATAATATTTATGCTGTCATAAAAGGCATTCATATGAATAATGATGGAAAATCCCTAGGACTTACAGCTCCAAATAGGAGCGCTCAAAAAGACGTTGTGACTGAGACATGGAGGAAAGCGGGAATTAAGCCAGCGGATATTAGTTATATTGAGGCTCATGGTACAGGAACAGAACTGGGGGATCCAATTGAATTAAGTGCATTGACTGATGCATTTCGTAGCTATACAAATAAGAATCAATTTTGTGCGATTGGTTCTACTAAAACAGTATTTGGACATACAGATTCTGCAGCAGGAATTGTAGGGATTTTAAAATGTTTGATAAGTTTGAAAAATAAGCGATGGTACCCAAATACCAATTTTATAATTCCAAATCGAAAATTTGATTTTCTAAATTCTCCTTTTTTTGTCATTGATCAATCTGAACAATGGGTCCCTACACTCTCTAAACCTAAGTTGTGTGCGATTAGTTCATTTGGATTAAGTGGGACCAATTGTCATGTTATACTAGAAGAACATATTGTTGATAAATATTGCGAGCGGACAGATAATTTTATGTATTTACTCCCACTATCAGCTAAAACACATGCGTCTTTAGTGGAAGTTGTCAAAGGTTATATTGAATTTTTAGAAAATGAGTCGGAAGTTTCATTGGAAGATCTCTGCTATACAGCTCAATTGCGAAGAAATCATTACATGAATAGGATAGTCATTTTATTTGATTCTTACGAGGATCTAATAAAAAAATTATTACAGTGTTGTGAGGAACTGACGAAGCTGGATGGTCAGGTGAGCAGACTATATCCAGGCAATATCCAAGGTGAAGATATAGGAGAGAACTTGCAGTCTGAGCATGTGACATCTGAAATGATTAGACTCATAAAAAATTATTTATCATTTCAAATAGTAAACTGGGATAGTCAAGGACATGCCCATTGCATCTCACTCCCAACCTATGGTTTTGAGCAAAAAAGTGTTTGGCTGAGCACAATGGGTAATAAAAATTTAATTCCTGAGCTACCTATGAAGAAGGTGATGAAAAAAATGGAAGTAGTAGAGTTGCAAAATAAACTACAACTAGTCGTATCTAAAATTTTTGGTGTAGCCCAAGAGTCAGTACCGATTGGTGATGATTTACTTGAGTTTGGTTTTGATTCGATAACCATTGTTCAACTTAAACGGGAACTCCAGACCATGTATGGCGTTGATATACCACTTGATGCACTTTTCACTGAGCTGAATACAATTGAAAAATTATCTGAGCATATTGCACCCAAGGTGGTGCTGGAGTCTCTACCAGAGCCACTAGCTGAGGAGCCTAGAGAGCAACAATCTAAAGAGCAATTCAATACTAATGGCTTGATTCCATCATCTAATCAATCTGTTATAGATTTGTTTAATAGACAACTTGACATTATTCAAGAGCAAATAAAGACAATGTCCTATATTGAAAAGGAAGTCCCACAATCACGTATTCCAACTACACAAACTTCCAAATCGACTCCCAAAGTTGCTCTACAGCAGACGGACACATATTCAAGTCGTTTTCTTGTGAAAAATAATTCAAGTTTGACCGAACAACAGCAAGTATTTCTTAATGAATTAATTCCGAAATTCAACCGAAAATTTAAAACCTCAAAAGATTTCCTTCAAGAAAATAAGGAAGTATGGGCAAATGGACGGTTTAGTCAAGGTTATAGCAAAACATGGGAGAATATTGTAATTCCAATATTTGCAGATGAAGCAAATGGTATAAGAATGAAGGATATAGATGGGAATACCTTTATTGATTTTTGTATGGGCTTTGGTGTGAATTTGTTTGGCTACAATCATCCTATGATTCATGAAGCGATTAGCAGTGAAATGGATAAGAGTTTGATTCTTGGCCCACTAACAGCAGATGCAGCTGAAGTATCAGCGCTTATAAAAAAGGCAACAGGAGTAGAGCGATTAGCTTATTGCAACTCTGGTACAGAAGCTATTATGAATTTAATTAGAATTGCTAGGTCTGTTACTGAAAAAAGTGAAATTATTATTTTTAAAAATTCATATCATGGGACATTTGATGGAATTTATGTATCAAATTCTGGGATAGATGCTATTCCACTTAGTTTGGGTACCTTACAATCTATGGTTCAGCATGTAAAAGTATTTGAGTATGGAAATAGTGAAGTATTTGACTATATCACAGAAAATGCAGATCGAGTTGCTCTTGTATTGGTTGAGCCGATACAAAGTAGAAATCCTGATCTTCAGCCAAAGCTATTTTTACAAAAATTAAGAAGTATCACTAGGGATCATCATGTATTGTATGCATTTGATGAAATCATTACAGGTTTTAGATTAGCGTTGGGCGGAAGCCAGCAGTACTATAATGTTGAAGCAGATTTAGTCGCTTACGGAAAAGTTATTGGAGGTGGTCTCCCTATAGGAATATTTGGAGGAAAAGCCGAGTATATGGCTGCTGTAGATGGCGGTGTATGGAATGCTGAAAATATGTTAACCCCATACAGGGCAGTTATTCAGACTGGAGGGACATTCTGCCATCATCCGTTGAGCATGAAAGCTGCTAAGGTTGTATTGAACTATTTAGTAAAAGATAAAGGGCGTCTTCAAAAAAGACTTAACTTTAAAACAAAAGTAATGGCTGAATTTATGAACCGGATTTTTACTGAAAATAATATTGCGTTGCACATTAGTGTAGGAGGCTCGCAATTTATTTTTAGTTCACCAGATCCTACGCTAATGAGATTTTTGTATTATATGATGCTGTATAGCGATATCTACATTTGGGAGGGCGGGACATGCTATTTATCCGATGTTCATTCTGATGAAGATATTGCTGAATTAGTTGTGACTGTACTAAAAAACCTACAGTTACTTGCAGAACGAAGCTGTATAAATGCCGATTCAAAGTTTCAAACGCTAATTTTGGAACAACTAAGAGAGCAGCTAATGGCGGAGCTGATTTATGAAGATGAAATAATGCAATATTTTCCTCACGGTGATGCTGATAAACTTAAATCACTTTGGAGTGATAATAATATAGAGTTTATTACACCTGTTACACCGATGCAAAACTTGATGATTGCACAAAATATAAATGGAAGACGTAATGGCAACGATGTATCATTTGAGATTTTTTCAATAGAAGGGAATATAGATAGTGACTGTTTGCAAAAGGCATGTACAGCAACTGTAAAGCGTAATCCAGTATTAAGAAGTGAATATAGATGGAGAAAGCTATCCCATCCCGCTCAGATTACGTATTATGTGGAGGATTGTAATTATAACTTTATAGATGCTACTCATCTTATAGAAAATGAAAAAAAATTATTGCTACAAAAAATAAAAGATGACATAAAAAAAGCTGGCTTTAATGACAAAATTTCAAAGATTGAATTTGTCTTAATTAAGCTAGCTGAGAAACGATATGAGCTTTGCTTGTTCTATTTGAACTCATTATTTGATGGCTGGAGCTCCAATAATTTATTTAGCCAGATTATAACTAACTATGAAAAAAGATTGCAGAATAGGTCCATGTTAGAAGATACGGACGATAGCTATATACAATATGCACTTCAAACATATCAAGCAGACCGACTTGCTCAGAAGGAGTTCTGGAAACAAGAGTTTGTAGACTTTGTAATGAAAGCTGGAAAACAGGAGCAACAAAAAATATATGAAAATTCAGAAAGAGTATTTACGCAATCTGTAGATGAGCCACACTTTTCGAAGTTAAAACAATTTGCTAGTGCCAACAAAGTATCTATATATGCATTGATTCAAGCAGCTTGGGCAATATTGCAGCAACAAATTATGCAACAGGATGAGGTAATCATTGGTGTAGTAACTTCAGGAAGAAACAATATGATACCTAATATTTCAGAATCTGTAGGTTTATTTACTAATATTCTGCCATTGAGGATTAAAGCTGAACAGATATGTTATACCAAACAATATATTACGGAAATGAATCATAAGATTCTACAGATTATGGATCATGAAAACGTTACAGTCTATGATATCGCTGAGTATGCTGATGTGCCAATGGAGACTTTACAGCAAGCTGTGGAAAGTAAAACTTTAGTATTACTAAATTTTCCTGAGGAAAATGAATCTACAAGTGAAATTAGGTTAGTAGGTAAGGAAGAAAGCAGCAATTTAAATGTACCTCTTCGTATTTATATTGAAGTAAAGGAATCACTTGAATTTATCTGTCGATATAATCATTATGCTTATAATGAAGAGCATGTGAAAACCCTTGTTGCGAATTTGATAGATACGATAACAAAATTAGCGAATAGCGTTGAGTGATAGAGAAGGAGATCATAATATGAGTGAAACTAAACAACGATTATTAAATCTGTTGCAGGAGAACAATTTAATTAAGGAGAGCGATATTCCGTCCATTGATGAAAAAGGCTTAACTACTCTAGGAATTAATTCATTAACCTTTGTTAAAATAATTGTGTTAATTGAAGAAGAATTTAATATTGTTTTTGAGGATATGGAGCTTAACTTTGAATTGTTCAGTTCGTTGGAAGAAATCGTTACAACGATTGAGCGAAAAATATAAATCAAAACAGCACAATAAAGAGAGATAGAAATGAGGTGATATGGGTGATCGCATTTGTATTTCCTGGGCAGGGCTCACAAACATATCGAATGGGTGAACATTATATAAAGGAAATGCCTGAACTGAAAAAGTATTATGATGAAGCCAGCGATATTTTAGGGAGAAATCTTTATGCAGCTGTCTTTGGTGATAGAGACAACTTTCTAGTCAGGGATGAGGATATACAGCCAGCACTATTTGTAAACGGATTTATTGCGTATGAGTATTTTAAACAAACATATGAATGTGTCCCAGCATATATGGCTGGGCATAGTTTAGGCGAGATAACTGCACTGGCAGCTTCAGGCACATATCGCTTTGCGGATGGCATACGCATGGTAGATAAGCGTGGTCAGCTTATGAAGGAAGGGTGTAGAAAATATCCGGGCGTAATGACTTCTGTCTCTCAATGTGATTTGGATGCTGTGAAAGCTTATTGTGGGCAGCGAGACTCAGAACAAATTGCGGTAGCAGCATTAAATTCACGATCACAGATCGTACTCTCAGGGAGCCTGCAAGAAATAGAATTACTAGAAAATTATTTTACTAGTCGGGGAGTTCGTATAAAGCGTCTAAACACAATCGGAGCATTTCATTCACAATTTATGAAGGAGGCAAGCGCTACCTTTAAACAGTTTCTCCAAACGATTGAGATTCAGACGCCTCAGATACCAGTAATTTGTAATGTGACTGCACGACAATATGCTAATAAACACGATGTGATTGAACTACTGAGTATGCAAATGATACATACAGTTCAATGGGATCGTATCATTCAATATTTTGAATCACATTTTGTAGATATGATCGTTGATGCTGGGCCAAATGGAATATTGAAAAATCTAATAAAAAAAGATAGAAGAAAATGCAAAGCTTATGATTTAGATGCAATAGAGGATCGAAATAGGCTAGAAAAAGTGTTGAGCAGGCAGAAGGCACCAAAGCATAAATTGTGTGAGTTAATCACACTATGCTTATGTGCAGCAGTAAGCACACCAACTTTAACTCCAAACTTGGAAATGGAAGGTGCTTCCCACTTATATCAAGAATTGTGGGAATTACAGGAGCAGGTTAGCTCTGCATTTTATTCAGATGACCTAGTTCGGCAAGCGTTCAATAAAATTTCATTACTATTGAAATCAAAGGGCTATCGTGATAAGCAAATTAAAGAGATTGTGACTCGTATTAGGCAAGAGTCTGGATTATTACAGACAAAGGAAAGTAGGTGGATATAACTTGAAAAATGGCTACTATTTATCAACATACACACATATACATCCTATCTCACATCTGTATCAAATTGATTTAAGACATGATCATCATATCGCTTTGTGGAGTAAACAAGATTCTAAAATAGAATTGGTCCATTATTGGGAATTTGAGCGACGATCAGGTCGCAAAAAACATAATCTTTCATTTATAGATGTTAAATCGTGTAAATCAGCGATAAACCAGATGTTAAAAGAGTATGACCTGTCTCTAGCGGATATGGTAGAAGTTTGGGGAACACCAGGATTAGAAACAGGTACAACAATTTCTTCATTCTCAGCAGAGGAACCTTATGCTTACCACAGCTTGTGTCACTTATTCTCGGGAATGATGACAGATTGCAATGTTTTTTATTCACAAAAGATTTTGGCGTTTGCTTTGGACGGAGGCCCTGATAATGTAATAGATCACCGAGCAAGAGAGAAAGATTTTTATTTGGGGGCTTATTCAGACAAGGGGGTTACACAATACTTTTCTGTTCCATCACCTGGCGTGTTATGGATGTTTATGAAATTACGTTACGCTTTAGAAGAGGGCTCGTTAATGGCACTTGGAAGTGCTGTAAATAGTACAATTCCTAATCAAGAGACACTAATGAATGATTATCCAATCATATATGGAAGCAATGATATTAATCATGCCTTTGAGTGGTTTAATTCAATAGCACAAGCTGTGGAAGGTATTGATGTAGAAGAAATAATAGATTTTGATACCAGATTTTCTGAGCAGGATAATCGAATTGGAATCATTGCAAACATCATTCAGAAAATTTCTATAGATATGCTAGATCATTTGGTAGAGAACTCTCTAGAAAAATTTGGATTAGACGCAGCAGAGGTTCACTTAAGTATGTCGGGAGGTTTTACATTAAATTGTCCTACTAATTCATACTTAATGAATAAATATAACTTCCAATCATTTATATCATGTCCGTGTGTAAGTGATACAGGAATCGGCTTAGGCATGGGACTTTTTGAATTTTATAGTCGTATGAAGAAAATAGATTTTAAATTTGAAAGCGCATACTATGGGGATTTTGAGCAACTAAATATAAAAGGGTATGAAAACTATATACACTCAAGTAGCGGTTTTGATGAAGATCAATTTGTGGATGATATAGTCCGGGAACCAGTAATTTGGTTTAATGGTCGCTCAGAGGTAGGGCCAAGGGCTTTAGGGGCTAGAAGTATATTAGGAGATCCTAGAGCAGAGAAAACAAAAGATATATTAAATGATGTGAAAAAGCGGCAATGGTGGAGACCTGTAGCTCCTGTAATTAAGGAAGAATTACAGAATGAGTGGTTTGGTTCACAATTTCAATCACAATATATGCTATTTACTTATGAGGCTCTACCGGATAAAAAAAATCTCATACCAGCAGCTCTGCATCTAGATAACTCAGCAAGGCTCCAAACGGTCAGTCCAGAAAGTAATCCTGATTTATATCATTTATTAAATATATTTCATCAACATACGGGCGTACCTATTATTTGTAATACTTCATTAAACGATGCAGGAGAACCAATTATTAACACATTAGAAGAGTGCTTTAATTTTGCTTTAAGAAAAAAAATTCGTGTAATTTACGTAAATAAAATACGTCTAGAATTACAACATCATGAGCAATTTCCTGAAGTTATGCCAAAGAAAAGGTTGAATTTTGCATTGGAGATCACGGATGCGGAGAAGGAGCTGCTAAAGCTTCAGTATAATCCTTTTGACTTGAATGAGACACAATTAAATCTCTATATGAATATGCCCGAATTACGGGAGTTTGATATTACACAGCAAAAAGATTATTTAATATTGAAAAGGATACTTGAGCGTTACCATGTTATAAATGATCAAGTATGGAAGGCCCTACAAGGATAGAAGGAGAGAATATTAAGATGATAAATAAAGTTGCCTTGATGGGAAATGCATTTCGTTCAGTTATGGGAATGAATGCTGTTTATGGATTCGATATTGCTGTTGATGAAGCATATAAATCTATACTTACTTATAGTAAAGCAAAGGAGTTTCTTTGCCTCTATGAACCTGGACAATTTCAGGAAATGGCTATTAAACGAAAACTGCGTGCGATCTCTCGGGAAAATTTAAAAACACATATGATTTCGGAGTATGATGCTGTATGGAAAGGTGAAAAGACAACAGTTGATGTGCTGCATAGTATTAGTATGGATTTTTTGCCTTTATATAATTACAGAGATCGCTGTATGTTGAATACGCCACCTATTACCTATACAATTCATGGCGCTAGCTATCCCGAATATATCCAAAACTTTTATCTCATGCAATTGTTAGCACCAGTACAGCCCTACGATTCATTAATTTGCACATCCACTAGTGTGAAGAAAGTGGTGCAAAATATTTTAGAAAGAATGAGCTTGGATTTATTGGAGAAAAAGCAAATTAAATTGTCTTATAATGGTAGGCTTGATGTTATTCCTTTAGGAGTGGATACAGATCATTTCAAACCTATGGATCAAATGGAAGCAAGACAGCAGTTGAATATTCCACCAAATAAATTTGTCATGCTTTGGCTGGGTCGTTTATCTGCCTTTGATAAGGCTGATTTATATCCGCTTTTAATTGTATTCCGTAGACTATTAAAGAAAAATAATGATTTACTGCTTGTTTTGGCAGGGCATGACAGAACTGCTAATCCACATTTACCTTCATTAAAACAATATGTTGATGAATTAGGAATTACAGAGCATGTTGTGTTTATGCAGGATTACAATGTGATGAAACGTAATGTAATATTTAGTGCTGCTGATATATTCACATCACCGATTGATAATTTACAAGAAACATTTGGTCTGACACCAATTGAAGCGATGGCATGTGGGATTCCACAGGTTGTATCGGATTTTGACGGATATAAAGATACAGTCTGTGAAGGGGTAACAGGCTTCAAGATACCTACTGTTTGGACGAAATGTGATACGGATATACAGACTGCTGGACTTTTACCATGTGATATGGAACATCGACTTGTATTTCATCATTTGCTGACAGCACAGTCTGTGGCGCTCGATTTAGATTGTTATGAAAGTCGGATTCAGCTACTCATTGATAATCCTGATTTGAAACGTCAAATGGGAGAAAATTCACGAGAACGTGCCTTGTCATTATATCAATGGAAGCATGTTGTCGATCAATATGATGCGCTTTGGGAAGAACTAAGCCACATAGAAAAAATGAACAATCAAGCAAAGGAATCAGGTTTAATTTCATTTTTGGAGCCTCATTATTTTCAGGATTTTAATGTATATGTTAGCGAAATCATAGATGTTGACAGTGAGCTATTAATAACAGAGGAAGGCAAAGAGATCATAGAGGGTAAACTCTCCTATGTTAATCATTATGAAGAAGAAGAGGCTTTGCTTGAAACGGGTGTAGCTTGGCAGGTATTACAGGCAATTTCAATGCAGCAGGACAATATAACGATTGAAAACTTGGTCGAACAATATCAGCAGTACAGTATAGATGTAGTTAAAAGAGCTGCCATGAAATTAGTGAAGCAAGGATTTGTTGCAATACATCGGAAATGAAGGGAGGTGTGAATATATGAATAAAACAATGGACATAAGCAATATTAAACGGATCGTTCCGATGACTGGAGCACAGAAGAGATTGTCATCTAATGCTTCAAATGCAGGAAAATTCGGTAAGATTAGAGTAGAATTCCACCAAACTATCAGTTGTGAAAAAATATGTGCTGCTGTGAGCAAAACAATTCATCATTATGATGTCTTGCAGTCAGTTATTTATGATAAAGATTCAGATAAAATGGTACAGATGATCCTCTCTTCTATGGAAGAAAAGTTTGTTGAACCACTAGATTTTAAAAACAAGACACTGGTAAATTTCAATCATAGAAGTTGGAGGGTCATTGTTGATGAACAGAATAATGAAATATTCTTTTTGTGGCATCAAGCAATATTTGATTTACCTAGTGTTATAAATATTTTGCAAGCACTATTACACTTCTATTTTTCAGCAGATCACATTGAAGAAATGAATATGAAAGTCTATCAAAAATATTATAATACGTATTTAAAAAATGTTGAAAGCGGATCCAAACTATTTCAAGATACATTTTACAAAGAAGAGAACAATGACCTCTTTTCAAAAAGTCTCGGTAATTCTGATATATTAAAGTCCTCTGAATGGAATTATCTTGACTGCACTAGTGATTTGGATCTGCATCAACTCAATAAAATGATGTTATTTGCTTGGGGAACAGTCCAGCAATCTTATACGAATAATAAAACCGTATTAATGGGAGTAGTTAATAACCAAAGAGGAATTGAGAAACATGCGGTTGGTAATTTCACCAATATTATTCCGCTTCTTTTTACGTGTGAGGGAGACATTTTCGTTTCCGATATTATGGAGTACATCTATGACTCAATAGATACAAGAGAGAATCAGCAGATAGATATTTATGATGTTTGCCAATATATGAAAGAGAGTCTATGGCTTCGTAGTGTAGTGACAATTATCGATGAATCACTGGTCACGGAGATACAGTCAACGTATCCGGTGACCATTGATGGACCAGATGAATCATATTATTCATATCAATGTCCTTCAGATATCATATTTCAAGTCATAAGAAAAAGTGATTCTCAAATTGCATATCGTTTCTTATGGAATGAAAACTTGTTTTTGAATGAAGAAGTATCTGCGTTTTCAACAATGATCCAACAAATACTACAGCAAGTTATGAATGATCAGCATTTGAAAATAAAGGATATACAATTCAAACAAGAGATTGAAGTGAAGGAAACGGTATATGATGGCATGCTCGAAAACGAGCTGTTCTATTTAAATACGGATCGATTTATTCAGAATGAATCCAAATCAGCATTGATTTATGAGCAAGTACATTATAGCTATTCCTGGTTCACTAATCAGGTCAATAAAATTGCGAATTATTTAATTTCTGATATCTACTCTACGGAACGACCAATTGTGATTTTATTAATGGAGCGCTCTGTAGAAATGATGCTGGTCATTCATGCAGTTCTAAAATCGGGAGGCACTTATTTACCTCTTGACCCAGAATGTCCAGAAGAGCGAATTAATTATATATTACAAGATTCTGGGAGTAAGCTGATTATAACAAATACAGGATACAAGCATCACGAAGTCAATACTATATCGGCAAAATGCCTACTAGACAATTCAGTAACTTGTTCTGAGTTATTGGATGTGCGTGCTACAAGCGTTGATATTGCTTATATCATTTATACATCAGGCTCTACGGGTAAACCTAAAGGTGTAATGGTAAGTCATAAGGCAATTTATAATAGGCTACTTTGGATTCGTGAATACTGTGAAATTACAGAAGCAGATACACTTATGTTAAAGACACCGTATACTTTTGATGTATCTTTAATTGAATTATTGCTGTGGTCATTGTGTGGATGTAATATTTGTATTTTACACGAAGGGGGGCATAGAGACCCACAGGCAATGATGAGAGCAATGATAGAAAACAATGTGAGTATTGTCCATTTTGTTCCATCTATGCTTAAAGCATTTGCCTATTATTTTAAAGATAAGCAAATGAAAAATGTGAAATCACTTCGGTATGTTTTTTCGTCTGGGGAGAATCTGAATGCGCAGCATGTTCAAGAGTTTAATTCTAATTTTAATGAGGATGGTCAAATTAAAATTTTGAATTTATATGGTCCGACAGAAGCGGCTGTGGACGTATCCTATTATGAATGTCACACAGTAGAGACTGATCCTATTCCTATCGGGAAGGCAATCCATAATGTAGGATTAAGTTCAATAGATCTCTTTGATAGAATTTTGCCGCCTGGTATAAAAGGACAGTTAGTCATTTCTGGGCTTGCTTTAGCGGAGGGGTATCTTAACCAGCCAGAACTAACTAAAGAAAAATTTATCTTTCATCACGCGCTGAATGAGTGTATGTACAAGACAGGAGACTGTGTATATTTTAAGGAAAACAAAGAGATTGTTTTCTGTGGAAGAATGGATAGACAGGTAAAATTGCGGGGGTATCGCATAGAGTTAGATGAGATTAAGACTGCTATAATGGACTCAGAAGAAATTAATGATGCTGAGGTTGTGCTGAAAAATGATCAGCATGGACAAGCAATACTCATTGCCTTTATTGTACCAAAGAATAATGCGACAACCGTTGATGTACTTAAGGATGAATTAAGTCAACAATTATTAAGCTACATGATTCCAGAACATTTTATTGTTTTGAAAAAACTTCCCGTTAATGCGAATGGAAAAACAGACATACAATCATTAATGAATATAGATATAACAAGCTCTCTAGATGAAGTGTCTGCTACAAGTGTAACAGAAACAGAGCTGCAGCTATATCATCTATGGAGTCGAGTGTTAGGTAAAGGTATTCATCAGTCAGACATGGACTTTTTTGCCGTTGGTGGGGACTCCCTAAAGGCGATTTATCTGATCGCAGAAATGAATGAGGTATTTGACTGTGATTGGGACATCAATAAAATATTTCAATATCCTACGATCGAACAGCAGATACAAGCTCTAAAATCTGAGCAGTTCAATCCTATTTCATTTGAGGAAGAACGTAATTATCCTCAAAAACGAGAGAAAACATATGTGGTCAATGCAACACAACGTAGACTCTATTTTCTTTCTAAGCTAAATAATAATAAAGCTTATAACATTACTGGTGTATATAAAGTAATAGGTCAGTTTGATAAAAGTAAGGTTGAAGGCTTATTTAATGCTTTCTTAGACCAGCATGATATTTTGCGTACTTCTTACTATATTAAGGATCAAGAAGTTGTTGCTGAGGTTGATGATAACTGTAAGGTAACGATAGAGGAAAAAGCGATTGAACATGAACATGATCTTAAGCAGACCATTGATTTATTGTCTCACGGTTTTGAACTAGAACAAGCTCCTTTATTGCGATTGTATATGATTTCTACTAGAGATACTGCTTCAACCTTTTTTGTAGCAGATATTAGTCATGTTATTGCAGATGGAATTTCACTTTCTTTACTGCTTCGTCAATTTAATAGCTTATTTTCTTCTTCAGGCAATGAGTTAATGAGAGAAACCCAATATTTAAATTTTTCTAGAGATAGGGAACTACAAAACGAAGAACAGAAAAAATATTGGTTAAATGAATTGAAGACTATACCAGATAGTCTGCCGCTAAAGACAGATTTTCCAAGACCACAAATATTTACATTTAACGGTAGTACGATTAGTAGAAAATATGACAGGCTTACTTTACAGCATAGTGCAGCCTACTATAAAACTACACCATCTATTATTCTTTTGTCAGCATTGTCAATATTAATTTATAGACAGAGTGGCTACAAGGAATTTTTCATTGGTGTAGTTGTATCAGGTAGAACAGGTAGGAAGACCAAAGATATAATTGGTCCAATGATCAATACGTTACCTCTTTATATCTGTCTTCAAGATAACTTGACGGGTGAAGAGGTAATTCGTTACGTTCATTCTAAGGTATTGGACTTGCTGAAAAATCAGGACTGCCCTGTGGATGAAATTATAGATGATTTACAGTTAGATAGAAAACTGGATTACAATCCACTTTTTAATATTTTGTATACGTTTAATAACGAAGATATAGATTTGGATATGGATCTAAATATAGAGGGAACTCAACTTCAACATATTTCTTATAAACCTAATGCAGCCAAAGTTGATTTGTCTTTATTTGTTTATGAAAATATTCAGACAGTAGAATTTGAGTATTGTACTGACTTATTTGAACAGGAAAGTATTCGAAAATATATGGAAAGATTCCAGAAAATATTATGTAACTTAGATGATACTGAATTGTCAGCCCCAGTATTTCAATGGGATTTATTAATGGATGATGAGAAAGATTCATTATTTAAGGAACCTAAATATGTACAGGATTCTAAAGAGATAACAACGATACAACAGAAATTCGCCAAAATCGTTCAGAAATATCCTGAAAGAGTAGCAATCCAATCTGGAGAGCGGAAACTGTCCTACACTGAACTAGATTATTATTCTAATTGTGCAGCAGCATTACTGCAATCTAAAGGGGTAGGACAAAGAAGTAATGTGGGTATTATACTTGATAACACACCAGAGCTTATTATTTCTATTCTAGCCGTACTCAAGCTTGGTGCATGTTATATTCCAATTGACATTAGTACACCTCTGGACAGAGTAACATTTATTATACAGGATTCTAATATTGATCATATTATCACAGAAAGAACAGACTTTATTGAGTTTAAATCAGTAATATCTATGTCCTCAATAATGACTACGGAAATTGTTGATGATAATTTTAATTTTGTTAAAGGCAATATAAGTGATCTGTGTTACGTTATTTATACATCAGGATCAACAGGAATTCCTAAAGGCTGTAGGCTCAAGCAGGAGGGCGTAATCAATTATATAGAGTGGGCGATAAAGCAATATATTACTGATTTTAATGGAGATAACCCACTTTATTTTCCGATGTTTACATCACCTTCGGTTGATCTTACAGTTACCTCAATATTTGTTCCTTTGCTAAGTGGGAACACAATTGAAATGTATTCTAATGACATAAAGAGCATAATCAAAATTTTCTGTGAAAGTCAGGCGGAGATTGTTAAACTGACCCCAACTCATTTAAAGATCGTTGCTGCCATTAACCTTCAGGAAACGAATATTAAAAAAATTATTGTAGGTGGCGAACAGCTTAATAAATCTTTATGTGATTCTATACGTATTCCTAGGGTTCAACTTTTCAATGAATACGGTCCAACTGAAGCAACTGTTGGATGTATGATCTATGAATATTTACCTGAGGACTCTCAGCAGATAGTTCCAATAGGCACAGCCATTGATAATATGAATGTTTATCTTCTTGATAAGCATAATCAAATCTGTCTTCCAGGCGTTGAAGGTGAACTATATATCACAGGTGTTGGACTAGCTGATGGGTATACTAATTCAGGTATTACGACTGAGAAGTTTGTGGAAATTTCCATCGATGATAACCAGAGCTGTCGGATGTATCGTACAGGTGATTATGGTTATTATCTAAATAATGGAAATATTGTTTATACTGGACGCAAAGATACGCAAAAAAAGGTTAGGGGCTACAGGGTTGAGTTTGAAGAGATTGAAGCTTGTCTTTTGAATGGTTTACCTTTGCAATCGGTATATGCCTTTTTGCGGAATGAGCAAATTATAGTATGTGTCATTTCTCAAGAAATGGATGAAGGGCTTACTCAGACTATTTTGTCTTATGCAAGAAGAAAATTACCTTTGCATATGGTGCCAGATAAAGTGATCCCTTTAAAACAGATGCCGATCCTCACTAGTGGTAAAGTGGATGAAAGCTTACTATCTTCCTTGGCAGATGAAGGAGGTAGAGGCGAGAAAACAGTATTTAGCACAGAAATAAATGAGACCCAAGAAACAATCAGGATCATTTGGGAGGAAATCCTAAATATAAATAATATTGATTTAAATGATAGTTTTTTTGATGTGGGTGGAAATTCAATATTGCTCCTACAGTTGCATAATAAGATAGAACAGTATTATTCAGGAATTGAATTGATGGATTATTTTAAATACACCACGATCAATTCTATTAGCGAATATATTGATTCAGGAATAACTCAACCAATAATAACAGATATAAATCGCTTACCATCACGTTTCTTTACAGGAACTGGTAGACAAGTGAATAAGGCAAACACAGTAATCTCGCTATCTGATGAAGTGATTACTTCACTGGATGACTTATGTAGTCATTACAAAGTTTCGAGAATTCGTTTTATAGGAACTCTGGTGATTGTCATTGTGAGTCATTTTGTGGAATCTTCCCAAGTAGCTGTGACATTCCTTGAGGACGAGTATGAATGGAATTCAATCGTTCCCAAAATGACAGATTTTGAGGGCATATTATCATTATTGCATGAAAATATTAATCAACTGAGAAGTCCACTGACAGAGTTGAGTATTGCAATTTCAAATCATAGTCTTGATCAAAGGCTCAATCATTTTGATATAGGTTTTATACTTAACTATCACAGCAAAGAAATCATTTTAACCTATGATCATCTTTTTCTGAATAGCTCAGAAATCGAGCCGATTGCAGATATGTTGAAGAATATATTATATGGGATGTCGTAACCAAGCATAAATAAAAAATCATTTAGGAGGATTTTGAACATGGAGATAAGCTGCAGAAACTATAAAGATGAGGATTTTACAAGCGTAAAGGATTTTCTTACAAGTATATTTGGAAAATGGTCTGTAGGTTATGTGTTTTTACCATCTAGATGGGAGTATATTGTTCATCATCCTAACATGGTGCCATTAAAAAATGAAGGTGGATTTGGTCACATTGGTATATGGGAAAAAGACGGCGAGATTGTAGGCGTTGCTCATTTTGAAAGTGAACTAGGAGAAGTATATTTAGATGTTGATCCTGAGTATACATTCCTTTATCAGGAGATGATTAAATATGCTGAAGAAAATTTATATGAAGTGAAGGAAGACGGGCAGAAGTGCATTGAATTCCATGTTCCTGAAACTCATGAAGAATTAAAGAATTTATTACATGAACGAGGATATGTACTGCATTCATCCATTTATGAAGTGTATTCTGGTCGTTCACTTTCTGATGATCTATCTAATTTTGATCTTCCTGAAGGATTAATTATGAGAAATATTCAAAAAAAGAAAGATGATGAACAAAGATTACGGATATTATGGCGGGGATTTGATCATGAAGGTGAGCCAGATCCTAAGGATTTATGGATGTCAGATTACATGCAGAGTGCACCAGGTTATAGTCCTTCTTTAAATATGGTTATTCAAAATACAGAAGGCAATTTCGTAGCATACGCTGGACTTTGGTATGATGATTTCAATAAAGTAGCCTATGTAGAACCTGTATGCGTAGATCCAGATTATCGTGGTCAAGGCCTCGCAAAAATGGCACTTATAGAAGGAATGAAAAGATGTAGAGAGTTAGGCGCTGAAAATGTATATGTAGCTTCAGAAATTGAATTATATAAGTCACTTGGTTTTTCACGTAAAGGTGTCAATCCTTCTTGGATAAAAAAATATGACTGATGTTAAGGGGAGCTGACACTATTAAATGATATCTTTGAACAAAGAATTAGATAATATTACTCCTTTATCAGATTTGTTTTTTCATTCCTGTTTCTATAGCGTATTTTTACCAGTAGTTAATTATTATGAAGGTAACATGTTTTGGTTTTTAGTAAGTATAGTTGCACCCTATCAATGTTATTCTGAAAATGGCCGGTGTAGTGTTTATATGGATTATATTCAGGTGGAATTGATTCCGGATTTATTGAATAAACAGGGGCTTACCATGTGTTCTCAGAAAAGAGACGATGATATTACGGATACAATTAGCAAGTCGATAGAAGAGGATACACCTGTAATTATCCGTATTGATACCTATTATTGGCCAGGTCATAAGGATTATTTAAAAGATCATAATAAACATTACATTCTTATCTGCGGCTTTCATTCTCAACAATCTGAATTTACGGTTATGGATCAGGAAGTTTCGGATGGGATTAACTATGGTTTTAGACGAGTATCTATGTCTACTTTAATACAAAGTTATTACGGAGGTTTTGATTTCTTTTTAGAAGATTCATTAGACACTGTATTTGTAGTTAAAAGGACAGGCAATGTATCAAAGGTATCACATAATACAATTATTGAAACTTACAATTGCAATCTCGCATTATACTCTGAGCAGTTTAGCAATGGTCATCATGTATTGGAGGATTTTGCTGAGAGATTTGTAGTACTTTTAGAAGCACAAGCAATTGATAATTACGATGATGTTATTACTGGTTTTAATGATATTAGTAACTTTAAGAGTGCAGAAGTATATATAAATCGAATATTGTATGGTGAACTATCAGCTCAGTGTATAGAGTCAAAAAATATTCATGAGAAATGGACAATAATTAGGTCTTTAATTGCGAGATATATGTATTCTGGGAGAGTTAATAACCCAAGAAAAGTGCTGGAATACATTCAAGAGATTGTTGTTAGTGAGAAATGCTTATTAATGAAAGCATATTAAGGTAGTCTTATTGGCATAGGTAGAGGGGGGAATGTAATGCCATTAAATATACAACCATATCATGCATTTCCACATTTGCCTAAAGGGGCGTTTCAGAGTTGTATTGATGATATAATTGCTACTATTTCGTGTTATTTTAATCGAGATTATCATCTTATGTATTCAAACATGTGGCAGTTTAACTACACTAAAAATGCTGATATATCTTTTGCTCAAAGATTTAGTGGAGACCTAAATGGAGAGTTGGATCTTTTAGAAAAATATCACGGAATACGTATAGAATATCATGAAAGCATTAAACTAAATGAGCTGCTAGAAATCTCTGAGGACGAAATAAGCAATGGTTACCCAGTTATCACAATGTTCGATTCCTATTACAACAGCTGGGATCCTTTTTATAACAAACTGCACAATAAACATGCGTGTCTGATTACGGGGATAAACAAGAAGAATAAAACAGTTTATATCACTGATCCTTATTTTGAAAAGGTGAATGAGGAAGTACCTTTTCAAATACTTGAACGTGCTTCTGAATATTATGGATTAATCAAACTATTAGACAATAACCCGACTATTGATTTAGAAAAATTATTAATTTCGAAAAGTGAAGATTTTATCCGTGATAATGGAATGAAGGCATTCATTTCAGACATCAGTGATCAATGGAGTGATGATCTTTCATTTTTGTGGGATAGAACGAATGAAAGGGATTTTTGGGTCTCAGATTTTTATCAGACATTCAAGAACCAAATTATTTTGAAGAGACATAAGTTTATTACAATCATTGATTTTTATAAAAAAAGAAGCCCTTCTAAACTACTTGATGATCTTATCGACGAGTACACATTTATAATCAATTTTTGGGAAATGTTTATTAACATGCTAACGAAGTCAGCATTCTTAGTAAATCAGAAGCAAGGCTTAAAAGAAAATATTGTAGCCAAAATAAGTGAAGCGGCCCAATTGGAAACGAGTCTTGCTCAAAAAATAATTGAGAATGCAAGTCCAAGAGATTCATTATCATCTAAAGTAGATTTAGAGAAAAAAAACAATAAGCCTTGTGATTATGTTCAAATAAATTTACAATCGTATTTAAATAATAAGGGATTTTCTTATTTGTTATCAGCAACAGTTGAGGCAGATCTGACTGGGGCAGGAGAGTATTTGTTGATGGATAAGCCAATGAATAATAACTTATTTATAGATGAAATACCACTATTTTTTCCTGAAATAGCTCAGTCTAAATATGATAATGTATCATGTACTGGACAGATGATTTTATTTCCCCAAAATAGCTATAAAAAAGTGATATTAATGTGGTGCTCTGAATGGGGGGATAGTGCTGGCTATATAACAATAAATTATAGCAATGGACAATCCAATCGGCATGGCTTTTCCCTTTCAGATATGAGTTTACAGCCACAATTTAACGAAAGGATAGCACTTCCTGTGAAATGCGTATTAAAGGAATCGCTAAACACCAAAGACGCCTACTTATTTCTAACAAAGTTTAACTTAAATTCAGAAAATGAAGTGTCTTCAATACAGTTGCCTAACTCCCCTAATGTTCATGTTTTTGCAATGAGCTTGGAGGTATAAAACATAAAGCGGATCAGTTGAACTGAAAAATTGATCAAAAAAGAACTAATGTCAACGGTTAGTGGTTTTTACTAACGGCTAGACTCGGTTCTTTTTTGTTTACTAAAACTTTTAAGGGAGAATGAATCAGATGTTATCTAAATGGAGACTTTCTTCTTTGATCCTATTACTATTATTTAGTTCTTTGCTGAGCCCATTCACCCCACTGGTTTTAGCGAATAATGAATCTGTCTACAGTAAACTAGATGGCTATATTCAAGAAAAACAAAAGGTCGCAAAGATCCCAGGCTTGGCTGTAGTTGTTGTTGAAGGTGGCAATGAAGTATATGAGTATTATTCAGGGTATAGCGATGTTGAACAACAAAAACACGTTACGTCAGAAACTATATTTGAAATTGGATCCAATTCAAAAGCGTTTACAGGCTTAGCTATTTTACAATTGGAGGATGAAGGCTTAATAAGTTTGAATGATCCTGTAAGCAAGTATGTGCCTTGGTTTTATTTGAAGGATCAAGGAGAAAAAATAGATGTAACCATTAGTCAACTACTATATCAGACTTCAGGTATTCCAACAGAAACGATTGGAGAGATACCCGCACTCAATAGCGATGATGCTTTGGAGCAAACAGTTCGGATGCTGGTGGGACATGAGATCATGCATCATAAGAAGCTACGTCAGGGTGAATTTTTTAACTATGCTACTGTGAATTACGATATATTAGGGCTTATTATTGAGAAAGTAAGCCATCTATCCTATGAAGACTATATGCAACAAAAAGTTATACAACCACTTGGTTTGAAGAGTACTTTTATGCAGCATGAAGATGCAGTTGAAAAGGGGCTTGCAACTGGATATAAGTTAGGCTTTTTTAAGCCTATTGCCTATGAAGCTCCCCGATACCGTGGTAATGTACCAGCCGGTTATATAAATTCAACTCCAACAGATATTGCTACATGGATGAAAATTCAGCTTGGAAATATTAAACCCGCAGAAATAAGTTCATCCATTATTGAAAAGTCACATGAACCAGATAAGACAGTTCCTCCTAATTATGACGGATCTTCTTATGCAGCAGGATGGTCGATCTATCAGTCAGGTGATGGAGAATTGGCACATGGTGGGAGTAATCCAAACTTTTCATCTTTTATCACGATGCGCAAGGATCAGGAACTTGGAGTGGCTGTTATGGCCAATTTGAACTCGGATCATACGGAGACAATAGCCCAAGGAATTATGTCCATATTACGAGGAAGAACACCAGTCGAGCCTGTGCCTGACACTTATAATAGACTGGATCAAATAGCGACGGTCATTCTTGTTATAGGCTGTTTAGCCATCCTCGCATTATTATGTTTAATTTTGTGCACTATCGTAGATATAATCAAAGGAAAAAGGCACCGAGTTAAAATACACAAATGGAAGCTTGTTAAGTTAAGTAATACGCTTCTTATTTTATGTCTTTTTTTAGTTGCTTTATATTACCTCCCCGTAGTTGCACTTGAGAAGCTGCCTTGGGTGGCATTGTATGTATGGAGTCCATTTACATTGATTCCTGCAGTTATCGCTGTAGCGATGCTGGGCGTTATATATGCCCTTTATCATATCCTTACTCAATTGTATGTGTTGGAGAAGGAACGAAGAAACATTTCATTGATTGCCTTTGGATTAATAAGCGGGTTTGGAAATGCATTCATCATATTTATAATTAATCAATCATTTGGTAGAGAAGATAACTTATCTAATGGCCTTCTTTTTTATTTTGCTTTTGGAATTTTAATGTATGCTTATGGTCAACGTTATATTAGTACGAAGCTAGTTGCCTCAACGAATAATATGGTTTATGAAAAGCGTATTGAAATTGTTGGTAAAATACTAAATATGCCCTATCAAAAACTGGAGAATATGGAAGAAGGAAAAGTGCATACCGTGTTAAATAATGATACGGAAGAGGTTAGCAGATCTATTAATGTCATTATTTCAGGTGCTATTTCATTAGTCACCCTGATATGCTGTTTTATTTATCTTGGCATACTTAACCTTTATGCACTGGTCATTTCAATTGCAGTTATTGTTATTGTTGCAGGCTTGTTTTATTTGCTTGGGAATACAGCAGAGAAGCTGTGGGAGGAATCCCGTGATATTCAAAATGTATTTTTTCGTCTGATTGGAGACATGCTCAAAGGTTTTAAAGAGCTTAAATTGAACCAAAGGAAAAAACAGGATTTTGAAAATCATATGAACAGCAGTTCGAATCTATACCGAATAAAAAGAACAAAGGCAGATGTAAGATTTGCTAATGTTAATGTAGCGGGTGAACTGTTGTTCACCTTTGTAATAGGAGTAGTAGCGTTTTTATTTCCTGTCCTGTTTCCGCATCTGCTTTCTTCTACTATTCAAACCTATGTGTTTGTATTTCTATACATGACAGGACCAGTAAATGTAATCTTGGATGCATATCCAACTTTACTTCGATGTCGTATTTCATGGAAACGAATTAAGGATCTTTCAGATGAAATAGAGGAACTGCAGGTCACTGAAAAGTTAATTGAAGCACCTAACATCGTAGAGTCTCAGTTTGAATTATCCATCTGCGATTTGAGATATAACTACGGATCAAATGAAGATTTTACAGTCGGACCCTTTGATATTTCATTTCGTTCAGGGACAATTTCCTTCATAACAGGTGGGAATGGAAGCGGAAAAACAACCCTCGCCAAGTTGCTTACAGGGTTGTATGCACCCGTTAGTGGAGAGATATATTTAAACAAAAAAGCAATATCCTCGGAAGAGTTAAGTAGCCTCTTTTCGGTTATATTTAGTGATTATTATTTGTTTCAGCGTTTATATGGCATAGATTGCACTGGTAAAGAAGATCAAATTAAATTATTGTTACAGCGCTTTCAATTGGATGATAAGGTCACCATACAAGATGGGGCTTTTTCTACTACAATGTTATCTACAGGCCAGAAAAAACGTTTGGCTTTATTAGTCACCTATCTGGAGAATCGACCAATTTGTTTGTTTGATGAATGGGCAGCTGATCAGGATCCCGAGTTTCGAGGGTATTTTTATCATGATATTTTACCAGAACTGAAGGCTCGTGGAAAATGTATTATTGCAATCACACATGATGATCGATATTTTCATATGGCTGATAGCTTAATTAAGCTTGAAAGAGGAAAGATGTTATTGCTGCAAGCTACTGAGTAGGAAGGAGGGGGGATAGTGAAGATGTTTTGTATTCCTTATACGGGTGGATCTTCATTAATATATTATAACTGGAAAAAATATTGAATAAGGACATTGAATTGATTCCTCTTGAATTGGCCTAGCCCCTTTGCCCTTTTAGGATGTAGTATGGGGAGCGGTGTTATTTATGAGGTTATAGAGAGATTATGCTCCTTTAATGTGGAGCATCTTTTTATATCTGGATGTAGACCACCCTATTTGATTAGAAATGAAATATGAAACAGAAGAGGAAATGATACACATACTTATGAAGCTAGGTGGAACCCCGATCGAAGCTTTACAAGATAAAGGCTTTATCGAAACGTTTATTCCAATTATTAGAAGTGACTTTTTTCTCACCAGTTTAAAGCAAAGAAAATAACGGTTCCTGCAACTATTTTGCATGGCACTCAAGAAGAATGCAGTATAGATGATGTTTTAACTTGGAAAGAGTGCTTTGATGTAGCTCCTAAATTTGAATTTTTTGAAGGAGATCATTTTTTTCTTACGAAGTTTCCAAACGAGGTTACACAACTTGTTAATAGAACACTTTTAATTTAGTTATAGGAGGATTGGATCTGAATGAATAAATATGAATCTCTATACCCTCTTACTCATGCTCAAAAAAGAATTTGGTTCATTGAACAGCAATATCCACATACCTCCATTCATCTTCTTGGTGGGTTAATAAAGATCCATGGCGTGCCTGATATCGCAATATTAAAACAAGCCATTCAATTATGCATTGATAAGCATGATGGGCTGCGTCTAGAAATAACGGAGTTGAATGGGCAGCCATATCAACACATAAGTCAAACAGTGAAGGATCAAATTGATTATATTGATTTTAGCATCGAGCATCATAATGATGTAGAAGTAGTATGCAAGCAGTGGGCAAAAGCAAAAATGGCAGAACCATTTACTTTTCTAAATAATCCGTTATACTATTTTGCAATTTGTAAATTAAATGAACATCAATATGGTTATCTCATTAAACTGCACCATATTATTTCAGATGGTTGGACGACTCATATTTTGACTCAGCAAATATGTGATTGGTATACCCAGCTAATAAAGAATAATGAAATAGTGAATGAATGCCAACCTTCTTATTTGGATTATATTGATAATGAACAAATTTATTTGAATTCCAAACGATTTTACAAAAATCGGATTTTTTGGAAAGAAAGATTCAAGAAGCTTCCAGAATATTCGAGTGAAAAAGTAGGCAATGAAGTAGAAGGACAACGTATGTCCTTTGAATTGGGACTTGAGTTGTCTAATAAGCTAAAGGATTTTTCACAACGAAAGCAAATTTCGCTTAATGCTTTTTTCAATGCTTTGATGATTCTATACATCCATAAGATGACCCAGCAAGTCGATATTATTATTGGCTCGCCTGTACTTAATAGATCGGGGCAAGCAGAACGAAAAATGGTGGGTATGTTTACTAGTACAATGCCATTTCGTTTAGAGTTAACTACTGAGGATAGTTTGATGAGTTTCTTACAAATGGCCAATAAGGAGCTTTTATCTTGTTTTGCTAATCAGAAGTATCCCTTTGATTTATTAGTGCAGGATCTTGAACTACAAAAAAAAGGTAGAGATTATTTATTTAATATTTGTGTCAATTATTATAATACTAATCTTGTAAATACAATGGCAGGTATGACTTTAGAAAATGAAGAGTTGCATACTGGTGATCAGCTGTACTCGTTGCAAATGGTCATAACAGAATGGTCAGACCAACATATATTCACGCTTCATTATGATTACAAAAAAAATGATTATCAGGATTATGAGATTAATCAAATGCATCATTACATGATTTTAATTTTGGAACAGATTGTTAGTAATGATCAACTGAAGGTATCAGAAATATCTTTATTATCTTTAGAAGAGGAAAGACATTTGTTATATGAATGGAATCCAAATATTGTGATGGATGATATCCATAGCAAGTCTATTCATCAATTATTTGAAGAACAAGCAGCAAAAACTCCAGATAATGTGGCCATATCCTTTGAAGAGAAAAGCATGACGTACAAAGCTTTAAATGAAAAGGCAAATCAATTAGCACGGTTATTAACAAACAAGTATATTGGGCCAGGTTGCCATGTAGCAATAATCGGTGATCATTGTCAGGAAATTATTATTTCCATGCTGGCTGTGCTCAAGGCTGGCGCTTGTTATGTCCCACTTGATCCTGAGTATCCGAGAGAACGAATTGAGTATATTTTGAATGATGCGAATGTAACTGTAATACTTGCAGACAATGTATATGATCCTGAATTGAAATATACAGGTGAAATTATTTACATCAATGAAGGAAGTACTTACGAAGGGGATTTCGCCAATCTACATTTACCAATTAACCCAGATGCCCTGGCTTACATTATTTACACCTCTGGTACAACTGGTATGCCCAAGGGAGTCATGGTTCCCCATCGGGGCGTAGTAAACTATATTACATGGGCAAAAGAACAATATATTCATAATACAAGCGAAACCTTTGCTTTTCATTCATCGATTGCTTTTGATTTGACAGCCACCTCTATTTTTACTCCTTTAATAAATGGCAATACCATTGTTATTTATAAAAAAAGTACCCAAGAACATGTACTTGAACGTATTGTACATGACAATCGGACTAACATCATAAAGGTAACCCCTGCACACCTAGCACTGTTAGCGAATTTGAAGGTCGATAACTCAGCGATTCGATGCATCATTGTTGGAGGGGAAGAGCTGAGAACAAACATATCACGTCAAATTTATGATGTGTTTAATAGAAAAATAGATATATATAATGAATACGGCCCTACTGAAGCGACTGTAGGCTGCATGATTCATCGCTTCGATCCTGAATTGGATACTAGAATCACCGTACCGATTGGAAGCCCCATTAACAATATGCAAATTTATGTATTGGATTGTAATATGAAATTGGTTCCAAAAGGAGCTCAGGGGGAAATATACATTTCTGGATTAGGAGTAGCATGTGGATATCTAGGGCAAGAGGAACTGACAGCTGAAAAATTCATCTCTAGTCCATTTCGTGAAGAACTACTATTGTATAAGACGGGAGATTTGGGAAAATTTCTAGACAATGGCTTAATCGAGTATCTAGGCAGAATAGATCAACAAGTTAAAATAAATGGCTATCGGATTGAGACAGGAGAAGTTGAGCATCATTTACTAGAACATGAGAAGGTAGCTGATGCGATTGTTACTACACATAACGAAGCAGAAAGAAATTACCTAGTTGCTTTCATTGTAGCAAAAGAAGAAATTGCAATAAACGAGCTAAATCGCTATCTAGCTGAACGAGTCCCTTATTATATGGTACCTATGATTTATAAGTTTATTGATAAAATACCGCTTACAGCAAATGGTAAAGTAAATCGTATTAAATTAAATGAACAGCTTATAATACAGGATGTAAATGAGGAGAGCACTGTTGATCCTACAGAACTCGTCATTATAGAAATTTACAAAAAAATATTAAATATAAATGAAGTAGGCGTTAATGATCACTTTTATCGCATAGGTGGAGATTCAATCAAAGCAATTCAGGTTACTTCGAAGCTCCGCGAGCTGAATTATGATGTAAAAGTACAGGATATTATGACCCATCCCACAATTAAGCAATTGAGCACAAAAATAAAGGAAGGTGAGGGAGTAGTCGTTCCTCAGAAAATGAGTGAAGGAGAGATTAAACCTCTTCCAATCATTTGTTGGTTTTTGGAGCAGAAGTTGAGTAATGTGCATCATTGGAATCAATCGGTATTTTTAAAAATGAAAAAAAACTTGAATGTTTCTATACTGGAGCTAGTTGTTAAGAAGCTATTTCAACATCATGATGGACTAAGAATGAATTATAATTCTAATTCAGGAAATCTGTATTATAATCCAAAGTATTTGGTGCCAGCAGAAGTTGTTCACTACTATGACTTATCAGCTTATGATGAAATCCAGCAGAAGGGTAATATTCAACGCATAGGAAATATCACTAAAGCAAGTTTCGATATTGAATCAAGTGTATTATTTAAAGCTTGTTTATTTGATTGTGGTTATGAAAAGGGAACCTATGTATTAATGACAGCACATCATTTCATTATTGATGCTATGTCTTGGCGAGTTATATTGGAGGACTTTTCCACGCTCTTGAAGCAATTTGAAACCAATCAATCTCTCCAGCTTCCATTAAAAACTCACTCAGTCCAACGGTGGGCTAACACTTTAAATGAATATAAAAACAATGATTTTGCTGATGAATTATTGTATTGGGAAAATGAAATTGCAACTGATTTCTCGTTTATTCGTTCTAACACGAATGAATCCTTAGACTGCACTTCAGAAAAGCTCATTGTAACTAACAGCATTTCTGCAGAGGAAACAGACCTGCTGTTAACATCAGCAAATGTAGCGTATAACACAAGACCGCTAGAACTGCTAGTTACGGCTCTAGTAAAAAGTATTTCTTGTTTCACTGAACAAGATAAAATTGTTATAGAAATGGAAGGCCATGGAAGAGAAGAGATTGCTCAGCATATCGATGTTACCCGTACAGTAGGATGGTTTACATCAATCTTTCCAGTCCTGTTTGAACTAAAAAATCAAGCATTGGACCAACAAATTGTAGCTGTTAAAGAAAAATTAAGAAAGATACCTAACAATGGGATAAACTTTGGCGTCCTACGTTACCTAACACCATTGCTTTCATCTCCAAAAAATAAAAATATTCGGTTTAATTATTTAGGTCAGTTTGATCAGAAGCTATATGATGACACATTTGAAATTGTCGATTCAGCACTAACTGGACATGATGTGGCAGTAGAGAATGAACTAACATCAGTTATAAATATTGTAGCTATGGTCTTGGGGGGACAACTGCAAATATCAATTAGCTTTTCAAGTAATAGCTTTATTGAGGCTGAGATGAATCACTTTCTTTCCAGCTTTATAGATCGCCTTAGAGATATAATTAAACATTGTAGTGGAAAAGAACTTCAGTTGTTTACACCTTCTGATTTTGATAGTGTTAGTCTTTCTCAGGAAGAACTTGAAATGTTATTTGAATAACTTGCTCGGCTAACTAAGTTAAAAAGAAAAATAAGGGATTATAGAATGAAATTATTGAGCAAAGGAGCGAACCCTTAACAACAATGACGTACGTTCACAACAGAGTTTAAAGACAAATCGTTCAGTTTTATGCAAATAAGAGATCTTGGTTAGTGATTATTGAGGAAGATTCTTACCACTTCCGCTTTAAACCTGTGGATTAGACGAATAGCCCCCTTTAAGAAGAAAGGGGGAGAATGACATTCTAAAATAAGCCCGCTGATCATGGGACGAAAGTAGCTATCATCTAAAATACCGTGATAAATACTCGGTATTAGCAATGTACGGTGTCCTACAAATCGCAAAAGAGAACTTCTACTACGAAGCGAAAGAGCAGGAGAGCGTGTCTAAACTACAATATAAGCCTTGTAGAGACTCCTGTAACGAAGAGATTATAGTGAACGTCCTAGATTGTGAGTTTAAGCAGATGGAAATAAAACTCTTCGTGTTAGTGATCTGATATATGTGAAAGTTCAAAAGAAATGGAGTGAATGCTCCCATCATAGTAGACAGTAGAAAAAACAAAAACTTCTACTGCTACAATGATGGGAGTATTTGTCATGTCAAAAAGGAGTCCAATTTCATTAGATGTAAAATTACACGTTGTAAAAAGATGTCTTCAGCAGGATTCAAATCCTCATTATGAAGCGAAACAACTTGGTGTTGACAAAGAAACAGTTAAAGATTGGATAAGAAAATATGAAACAGAGGGTTATGAAGGATTAAAAGAATCCAGAGTCTGGAAAGCATACTCACAGGAGCTCAAGCAGGCTGCGATTAGAGATGTGTTATCCGGAAATTATTCTATACGAGAAGCGACAAAATACCACCACATCTCGAGTAACAGTGTATTAACGAATTGGATTTCAAAGTATACTTGTAGGTGAGAAATAAAACCTACTCGTAAAGGGAAATCTCGAATGAATAAAGGACGCAAAACTACTTTTGAAGAGCGCATTGAAATTGCACAGTATACCATTGCAAACCAGCTGGATTATCAGGGATTCATAAAGAAATACGATGTTTCCTACCAGCAGGTGTACGCTTGGGTTCGCAAATATCAATCTGGCAAGGAGGAGGCGCTTAGGGATCATCGTGGCCGTAGCAAGCCTGCGGAAGAACCTGATGAGAATGAGCGTCTTAAACTTCGGATTAAAGAACTAGAAGCGCGCAACGAGTACTTAGAAATGGAGAATGCCCTTGAAAAAAAGTTGGCAGAGATCCGGCGAAGAAATACACGCTAACCCTCGTTCGACATGTAGACTTGTATCAAGCGATTCAAGAACTACACACGGAGAAGG
Organism: Paenibacillus sp. EKM211P; assembly: GCF_011066175.1. NCBI lineage: Bacteria > Bacillati > Bacillota > Bacilli > Caryophanales > Paenibacillaceae > Paenibacillus > Paenibacillus sp. EKM211P. Next base: position 142,835 of record NZ_JAAMNS010000012.1, on the reverse strand, counting down.
GCTATGCCATCATAGCGTTATGTAAGCTTGCTAACGTCGCCAGATCTGTCTATAATAAATGGCTGAAGTGGAAACCCTCCACACGAGAACTTGAATATCTTTCAAACTTGAAGAGCCAGTTACGGTTTACAACTTTACGGTAGTGGACTACCATACGTATTATGTAACGGATTGGGCATTTGGGTGCATAATACGGGTTGCGAGGTTGTGGATGTTAGTAAGTACAAGAAATGGACTAGTGTAGGGTCTCAAAAAGACTGGTTGAAAGATAAGGGTCTTAAAGAAGGAAAGCAATATAGAACTGATATATTGAAGACTGATGAGAATGATAAAAATGGTACTCTATATTAAAAAAAAGAAGATATGATTAAAGCAATTGAGATTGATAATTTATTTAGATGTATTGTTATTAAGAGGGGTGAAAGTTTCGAACAATATTCAAACGTACTATTTCATCAGGAATATTATTCATCTATTGATGAGGGAGACTATGAATATTATTTAGGCTTTACAAATAAGAATTTATTTCTTGACAATTATCTGGATGAAGTTGAAAAGAGATTTGAAGTACCATTAATAGAATAGGCAACTGGAGAGACCTTGAGGACGACAATCCTCAAGGTATTCTTTATATCAATACCTAGTACCAAGTAAACGGGTTAAATGATACTCCTCTACGACACTCCATATTCTATTAGATATACAATACCCTCAGATACCACTGCTATTTTGCTCCAAGCACCTTACATTCATTTCCTTCCAGTAGGCTCTAGGCTCCATCAAAAGAATCTACTACCACTTTTATTCTTCTAAACTCAGTCGATTTATTCACAACTTTGTAACTTATTTGGTAAGATGGATTGCGAGATTGTTTTCAAATTGTTTTACTATATTTACCTACTATAGTCTGGTAATCTATTAATATGTATAGGGGGCCAAAAGACGTCCGGTTCAGTCGGTTGAGATGCGTTTATGTTCTATATGTTGAGTGAATGTCTATATTGCCATGTCTATATCGTCATGTCTGTATAACTTCATAGACAAGCTAGAGATAGCTCCCGCACATTATAAAATACAGCACAGGATGGTGTAATGATGAAGCTTTTAAAAGTAAAATGGATGGCTGTATGCTTGATGGCAATCTGTTGTTTGGGGTTGCTGGGTAGTATACATACGAATACAGTGAGTGCACAAGCGAAGGCTCCTTTACTTGGGGTCAATGATGTGTTGCTAGATTCGAATACAATTAAGCCCGTAATGGAAAATGATAAGTTGTATGTTCCTATCGTGACACTGGGGCAAAAGATGGGCATTTCTACTTCGGCCAATGGAAATACATTGGTGCTGACTGGGCATAATCGCAGCTTTACGCTGGATTTGAACAAGGGTGATGTGTTTGAACGTGGAGGACGTACGATGGTGCCAATCCGCACTTTGACCGATGCGTTTGGCTTCACTATTACGATTCCTACGAGTAATGTGTATCGAATTCAGAATGCAAACGCTAGTTTGTCTGATGCTCAGTTCTTGAATACATTTGCGGCAGAAATTAAACAGTATGCAGCTGTTAAGCCAGGCAAAACTAGCAATACAGGCAGCACGGAAAATGCCAAGCCTTCCAGCCGTACAATCTATTTGAGCTTTGATGATGGTCCAACGGCGCACACGTCGCAGCTGCTGGATATTCTGGACAAATATAATGCCAAGGCTACGTTCTTCATGCTAGGGCCTGAAATTCGCCAACATAGCGCAGTAATGAAGAGAATGGTAGACGCGGGGCATGGCTTGGGCCTGCATGGGATGACACACCAGGTGAAAAAGATCTATGCATCCCCGGCAGCGGCATTGGCAGAGATGAATCAGGATAATGAGATTTTATTTAAGGCCACAGGGAAACGCACTTCTTTGATTCGTACACCTTATGGCAGCAAACCCTATTTGAAGAAAGCATACCGCGATCAACTGACGGGTGCAGGCTATCATATTTGGGACTGGAACATAGATTCGAATGATTGGCGTTATACTAAAAATCCAGAGCATTTTGTACAGACTGTCCTCAGTGATATTAAGAGATTGAAAAAGCAAGGCAGAACACCAGTCGTTCTTATGCATGATAAGCCATCTACGATCAAGGTGCTTCCACAAATCATGGCGGCTTTGCAGAAAGAAGGATATTCGTTCGAGCCGTTAAATGATAACCTGACTCCGCTTAATTTTTGGAATGATCACCGTTAATTGAATAAATTTGAAAGGAAAGCAGGCTGCCCTACTTCAATTTTTTGAGAGGGGTAGCCTGTTTTTTATATAACGATAAGCAGAAACAAAGCGTTATGGATAAAGTAGATGCACAATTGTTATATTCCCTCAAAAAATAAGTAAGGCACCTTTATCGCTCCTTTATAGGGGCTTTGAAGGTGCTTTTATTGTATTTGCTCGGAAATGGTGAATTTCACAGCTTGTTTTATATGAATCTATGAATTGATATCTATGCACAGGTCATATGACTTTACGGGTGACGACGTCGCTGCATATATTACAATAACCGCCCCGAGAGGAGGAGCAGGTATGAATATTAATCCGAGTATGTTTAGTATGATTTGTGCCACCGCAGGAGCCATTATTACGTTTGCCTTTGGCGGCTGGAATCAGCTTATGGTGCTATTCACGGTTGCCATGGCTGTTGATTATGTAACTGGAGTCGCTGCTGCCGTGAAGACTGGACAAGGGTTAAGCAGTAAAGCTGGCTTTTGGGGGTTGGCGAGAAAGGCTTTAATGCTCATGGTGATTTCTTTGGCGCATCATATGGATCTTCTGATGGGTACGGAAATCATGAAGGGGGCGGCAACGTATTTTTATTTATCCAACGAATTGATCTCGATTACGGAAAACTGTTCACGAATGGGTCTGCCGCTGCCACCGAAGCTTAAGAATTTTTTTGCCCTACTAAAGGACAAGGAGTCTGATGGTAAAAATGGTGGAAAAGATCGCTAAGATTACAAAGTTTCTTTCCGTATGTGGGGCGTTATGATAAAATTTTCAAGAGAACATTTTTAAGATAAGGAGCCTATACGCATGATTAAACATATTGTTTTGTTCAAATTGAAAGACCGCTCCCCTGAAAGCATTGAACATACGGCATCTATTTTGCGCAGCATGACTGGCAAGATCAAGGAGCTGCTGTCACTTGAAGTAGGTACGGATGTGATTCGTTCGGAACGTTCTTATGATATTTCCCTTACCGCTGTGGTAGAAACACTGGAAGACTTGCAAACGTATCAGGTACACCCTGTTCATCAGGAAATTATTGTACACATGAATGAAGTGAAGGATGTATCTATCGCAGTTGATTATGAAATCTAAAGCGGTTACTGGAGGTGCAGAACTTTGTATTATGTCAACCGGGAACAAATTGAGCTTCGACTAGGGGCTGTTCCCGACATTGTCGACGGCCTTCGCCAGACATCCGCCGCCTGGAAAGGCGATCTGTTGCAGGGGCTAGTGCAGGAGCGGTGTCTTCATCTGGCCATTGAGACGGTAACGGACGTAGGGAGCTATATCATCGACGGGTTTATTATGCGTGACGCCAGTAGCTATGAGGACATTATCGGTATCATTCATGAGGAAGGTGTATTGGATGATACCGTATTTCATTCACTATTAGAGCTGGTAGCCTTGCGCAAACCCTTAGTACAGGAGTATTTTCATTGGGACCGGACAAGCCTTCACCCACTCACACCTAAGCTGCCTGGGTTGCTGGAGCTTTTTGTATCTAGCGTGCACGATTATTTAAATAAGGAATTGGGTCCTGAGGGAGTGTAAAGGCAAAAGTGACGGATAAGTATATCGTACCCGAAATGCCCACTAGGCGCATGATCTTGACACTATTGAAAACCCAGGGACCTGTGGGCGTCGGAAGCTTGGCAGCTCAATTGGGCATTACCGAAATGGGGGTGCGCAGGCATCTCAAATTAATGGAGCAGGATGGTCTGATTGTGGCTACGATCCTGAGACAGGCGATGGGACGTCCGACGTTTTTGTACAGCCTGAGCGATCAGGGAAGCGAGCAGTTTCCTCGTAATTATGATCATCTATTACTGGAACTGTTAGAGGAGCTGGATGAAAAGCAGGGAATGGAAGCTGTACACTCATTATTTGATGGTAGAAAACGTAAAATGATGAAGCGCTACGCCCCTCACATCGAGAGTGAGTCTACACTAGCTTCACGTGTAGAAAAGCTTTCGGGCATCCAGAACGCTTCAGGTTATATGGCAGAGTGGCGTGAGGAAGAGGATGGAAGTTACTCTATTATGGAGTACAATTGTCCTATCTCTCAGATTGCCAATCGTTACCGCAAGGCTTGTGAGTGCGAACAGCAAATGTTTGAGGAGCTGCTTGATGCCGAGGTTGTCCGTGAGGATTGTTTGGCGGATGGAGGCCGTTGCTGCTTGTATCGTATCCGCTCCAAAAATAAGTAGAAATTTTTCTGGCTTGTTCTCTGTATCATGACAGGCTCTCCATGCTTATAATGCATTAACAGATGGGCATTCGCCCGGGCACAAGGGAGAGATGAATATGAAGGAGAACTACAAAAGCTTTATCCGTGGCGCGTTGGCAGGCAGCATTGCTGGTTCGGTTGCTGCGTTGTTATTTGCTCCTAAGTCAGGTCGCGAGCTGCGTCAGGATATTACAGACCAGGCGCGTCACGTGAGTGACAAGGGGCAGGAGCTTGCAGGGAGAATTTCAGACACCTCCATGGAGTATACTGACAAAATTAAGGAAACAGCCTCAGCCGTCATTCACGAAATAGGTCAATGGCGTAAAAAGAGTAATATTGTTCCAGAGGTTAGCATTTCATCCGTGCCTGATCAAGAGAATACGGAAGAGGATGCTTTGTAACTGTCCGTATATCGTAGGTGAAACAACTGACTATAACTTGAGTTTGTGGCTTCTCCCGTTGGGATGAAGCCTTTTTGTTGATCGCTTCCTCGTTTTAGGGTAATCTTTGGGGGTACCTTTTACGCCAATACGACATAAAGTATGTAGCAACGGATAGATTTCTGAGATGAAATAACTCATATTTAAACCAAAAAAGGAAGCGGTGTGTACGTGCAGCAAGCGATTGCAATATTGGATTCCGGTGTAGGAGGTCTGACGGTTGTTAAAGAAGTCATGCGTCAGCTTCCGCGGGAAAAAATCATTTATTTTGGAGACACTGCGCGCACCCCGTATGGTCCCCGACCATCGGAAGAGGTTAAAAAATTTACAGAGCAAATGGTTGATTTTCTGATTCAGTTTAATCCGAAAGTCATTATTATTGCTTGTAACACAGCAACGGCTGCGGCATTAGAGTATATAAGCCAAAAGGTATCCATTCCGGTGATCGGAGTTATCCACCCTGGGGCTCGTGCTGCGATCAGCGCGACCGCTACCGGGTATGTCGGGGTGATCGGAACTGTCGGTACGATTCGAAGCGGAGCATATACAACTGCGCTCAAGCAGTTGTCTCCCTATGTAGACGTGGTGAGCCACGCTTGCCCTGCACTTGTGCCTTTGGTGGAACAAGGGTTGTTCCGCTCCGAGACAACATCGCAGGTTGTGGAGGAATCATTGAGACCTATTCAAACGTATCCGATTGATTGTCTGATTCTTGGGTGTACGCATTATCCTTTTTTGAAGGAAACGATTCAGGAAGTCATGGGTCCTGCGGTGAAGCTCATTAGCTCGGCAGATGAAACAGCGCGAGAGACAAGTACCATTTTGTATAACAAGGGCAAATTGGAGGCCGGGGACGAAACGCCAGTGCATCAGCTTTTTTGTTCCGGCGATCCAGAGTTGTTCCAGCGCATTGCCGCACAGTGGCTTGGGGAGCAGATTCGGCAAACGCCTGTTGTCTGGCAAGTCACTCATCTGGATTAACGAGACAACCAACTTTTTTGTCATTGGACAAAAGAAGTTGGTTGTTTTGCTTTTCGCTACATCAAGACACGCAGCGTCTGCATAACATGCAGTAAGGCAGATGGAAGGGGCGTAGTAAGATGAGGGAATATATCGTTCAAAAAGGAGATACATTGCACCGGGTCGCCTCGGCTTTTAAACTATCGGCGGATACTTTGATCGCAGATAATCCGTGGGCCGCCACGCAACCCTATCTGATTTGTGGTCAATTGCTATATATTCGTCCGTCTACGGATCGCAAATACGTTATTCAGCCTGGGGAGAATGCAAGACAGATTGCCAAACAGTTCGGTGTAGAGCTTGATGAGCTGCGGCTCGCTAATTCGGGACTTGCGGAGCATAATTTCGTGGAAGGAAAGATAATTATCATTCCTGAAGACCATCGGGATCAGATTGTACGGTTACGTGGAGAGTATAGCTATGAAGATTTAATGGAAGACCTGAAGGCATTGGTCCACAGATTTCCGTTTATTGAAATTGGCAGCATTGGCACCAGTGTCATGGGGAAGGATATCCCTTATATACGGATTGGGCAGGGAACGAGGAAAATTCATGCCAACGCTTCTGTACATGCTAACGAATGGTTGACGACACCTTGTTTGCTGCGTTTTATAGAACAATATGCACGAGGGATTGATGGGGCTGAAGGACGGGATGCTGAGCAACTTCACGATGAATGGAGGAAACCGACAGGAAATCCATGGGTGTATGGAGGCTCTCCGCAGGATTTAATGGAGCATACATCCTTGTGGGGGGTACCAATGGTCAATCCAGATGGAGTGGAGCTGGTGCAACAGGGTGTACTCCCAACTCATCCGCTGTATCATGAACTCAGAAAATGGAATGAAGGACGTGCTGATTTTCGTGGCTGGAAGGCCAATATTCGCGGTGTTGACCTCAACGATCAGTTTCCGGCGTATTGGGAGGAGGAGGTGCGCAGACGCGGTAAAACAGGTCCGTCTCGACGAGACTATGCAGGACCTGCACCTTTGTCTGAGCCAGAGTCCAAGGCCCTTGCCGATCTAACGGAGCGCGAACAGTTCGACATGGTATTATCCATACACAGCCAGGGACAGGAAATCTATTGGAATTATCGAGATCTAGAGCCTAAGGAGAGCCGAGATTGGGCATTGCAGCTGGCTGCCGCAACAGGGTATCGGGCGGTAAAGCTGGGGGGAAGCGATGCAGGGTATAAGGATTGGTTTATACAGCGGTTTGGTAAACCGGGATTTACCGTTGAAGTCGGTCTGGGCGTAAATCCGCTGCCTATGCGTGATTATGAGGATATTGCAGCAGAAGTTGGCATGTTAATGGCGACGGTGCTGTCATGGTAACAGATCGGGCCTGCTGAAACGTATTGCATCATTTACACGTATTAGGAGGAGCACGTTTTTTACACGTGTTCCTCTTTACTTGTCCCTTCCATAGGGTATATATACTTAGGAGCATTGGAAATGGAGTGAACAACCTATGAAGTGGAAAAAACTACTATCTCTCCGTCAGTGGTCACATGTATTTCGTCGTATCCCCCGATTGATTACCTCTTCGAGGATTCCTTTGGGTGAAAAACTACTTTTTGCGGTGCCTGTATTGCTTTATTGGATACTGCCTGATGTCATGCCATTTATGCCCATCGACGACATTGGTGTGACGTTATTGCTTATGAATTGGTTCGTCACCCGTGCTGAACGAAAATATCCTGATGTGATTGAAAAACAGCACGTACGTGTTCGATAGATGTAAACTTATGATTTTCGTGATTGCGATTTTTTGCGATTTTCTTTACAATAGGAATATTGCCTTGTGCTATGCTGCACAACTTCTTTTCATCAAGGAGAGGGGCTAATTTTTGGAATTGTTGATTTTATCCGCTAGGTTGTGTGGTGTGGATATATTTCCATCGAACCACATTTCATTTAATGAATATGAAGGAGATGAAGTTTAATGAACTGCAAAATTACTCGTAATGCAGCTAAAGTATTGAAGCTTGAATTGGATAAAGAAGAGAACCAAGGGAAGAGCCTGCGCGTTGTTATTACTCATGCTCATGGAGATCATGCTCATTATGGGCTAGATTTGGACACGCCTAAGGAAACAGATACTGTTGTATCTACAGATAAAGGCATTGATGTAATTTTGGAAAGCGGTCAGCCGTTGCTGGATGGTGTGAAAATTGATTACTTGTACTTCCCCGAAGAAGGATTTGTTATTACTAACCCTTCCCAAGGTAATCACGGCGACCACTAAGCCGGAGTTCGGAGGGATGACAGATGGCCAATGATATTCGCGTATGTGATGAGTGCAATCATATCCGCTTAAAAACGATCTTGCCTAAGTTGAAAAAGATGGCACCCGATGCCGAGATCAAGATCGGTTGCAAATCGTATTGCGGTCCTTGTGGAAAACGGGCGTTTGTGTATGTAAATGGACGTTATGTGAGTGCGGCCACAGAGGATGAAGTATTAGAGAAGGCTGCACGCTTTATAAAATAGTTAGAGTGCGCAGCGTTTTATCTTTTGAATAGTTCCCCTCCTTCTGATCCATGCTAATGGATGTAGACCATGCCCAGAAGGAGGAGTGAATCATGGCCCAATATGATTCCAATCTCGACAATCACAGTGTCGAGGCTCAAACACAAAACTCGGTGGACAAGCTCCATAATGCCGTGTCTCAGGCATTGTCACATCCGGCTGAGCAGCTGATTGAGCAAGCGGAGCAATCTCGCACTCATGCAGAGCATGCTATACAGCAGGCAAAGGATAGCCTTGGTGACGATGCAGTAGAAGTTGCTGAGGAAATGCTTGGTGAAGAGGTACAACGTCTTGATCAGGCTAAAAAAACGTTGCGTTCCTGAGTATTTGTTAATGGTAACAAGCGCAGTCCAATGACTGTCAATACAAAAATCCCGATCCACAGCCCTAACAAGCTGATGGATCGGGATTTTTGTTATTTCTTGGCTTCAGTCTCCCATTCGCGAATAAGATCATATGTGATGACCTGATCGGATATGTTCAATCGATTGAGAGCCTCAGTATAGCCCGGCCCGCAGGCGTTCACATCTGTAGGTTGTCCTGTGCTCAGATTGTAACAGGTTCCCTTGGAGAATGTACCATCCTCAGATGGAATGTAATACACTCGTCCATCCGTGAAAGCACCAGTACGCAGCACAACCATACGAGGTTTTCCGCTAAACAAATCGTTACCCATAAAATGATATGGTTTTGTAGAAATCCCAAGTAGATGCATTACAGAAGGCGTTAGATCCAGCTGTCCTGCCGGTTCTGTATACGTGCCCGCCTGACTTCCGTCAGGAAGATGCACAAGTAATGGCACCTGATTCATGATTTTCTGCATGTCCAAATCTGTAAGTGGCTTGCCCAAAAACTTTTCATACAGTGCTTTGTCTTTAATGGAATTGTCGTGATCCCCATAGAACATCAGGATCGTATTATCCCACAATCCGTCTTTCTTCATCTGATCTACCAATTCACCCAAAGCCTCATCCACGTAATGGACGGATTTCAGATAGTCTCCGAACATCGTACCTTCAAACTCGCCAACATCCAAATCTACAGCGTCAGGTGACAGGTTGTACGGATGATGGCTCGAAATACCGACCATATAGGCGTAGAACGGCTGCTTCACTTCGGTTGTGAGATCGTTGAGCGTTTGTCTAAAAAAGGATTTGTCTCCCAGGGACCAGCCGAGGGGCTCATCTATTTTAAAATCCTTTTTACTGTAGAACTTGTCATAGTTCATCGCCTTATACATTGTGTAACGGTTCCAGAAGCTGCTGTCGTACACGTGAAACGCATTAGGACTATAACCTGTATCCTTCAAGATGGAAGGCAACGTATCGAATTTATGGTCCGCATAACGGATAAATACAGAACCCGTAGGGAGCGGATGCAGCGAAGCGTGGGTAGAGAAGTCTGCGTCCGATGTACGACCCTGTGCAGTTTGATGGAAATAATTATTGAAATACATACTTTCTTTCGTCAGTTTGTCAAAGTTAGGCGTAATTGCTTGACCGTTGATCTGTTTGCCGATAAAAAAGTTCATGAACGCTTCAGCTTGGATGACCATCACATTTTTGCCCTTATACTTGCCGTAGAGATCATTTTTTACCTGAAGTAATTTCTGGTGTTGATTGAACCATTCTTTATCTTTATCGGATTCCACCTGAGCCAATGTAGGCTGTGGCCCAAGATGGTCCTGACCGTAGCGGTAGATATCATATCCATGAAATCCGATCAATCCGGTTACGTTGTACAAGGCCATTGACCACCAGTTGCCGACAAATATGCCGGTTGCCCAAGTAGAGGTATATATTTTGATCGGTCCAAATGTCAAAACATAGCCAATCAGGAAAGCCAATGCCCCCTTGGAGAAGCGAAACAGAAATTTTTTTGTGAAAGAGCTTCGTGATGCTTCCAAGTAATGATCATTCGTTGTAAACCGACGCCGTAACGAAGCCACGAATATGACATACGGAATGAATAAAATCCAGTCTGCAAAAAAGAAAATATCCCACCAGTACATAAGGGATGCGATGCTTCCACCCAGAGAATCAACTTGTCCAGCTTGAAGCAAAACGGGAATCGTAATGAAATCCTGGAAATACCGATAATAAACCATGTCGGAATAAATGAGCGCGGTGAGCAATATATCGAGCACCACAAGAGCAATCAAACGTCCGCGACGTGGCAACCACAAGGTCCAGAAGCTTACAAGCAACAGCGACCCAATAGCAATGACATAATCCAGCGGATTCATGTCGATATTTTGGGCATGCAGGTTATAGTGAATCAGTACAAGCTTGCCAATCATAAGTACAAAAAACAGAACTAAACCGAAATATTGAGACAGCAGCAGTCTGCTGAACATGTTACCAGTGCGTCTTGCACTGGTCGTGCGAATAACCAACACTTTACCCCCTCCGGCAGAAATGTTCGGCTAGTATAAACTACACATTAACGTAATGTTAAAACCGAAATGCCTTTAATTATTATAGCGCTCATCCTGCGCATTTCAATGATTAAGTAAAGAAAATACAGCACAAATGAGGCCAGGACAACGAACAAAGGGTTCGTTTCCTGGCCTATAGCTCGAACATTTAGGACTGCAACGGTGAAGTATCTTTGCGGCGCGGAGGCAGAGGACCCAGATACTGATAGTATTGGCATTCAATTCGGCCGTTAAACAGCTTACGGCGCTTGTCGGCTTTGCGGCCCCAATAATGCTCAAATTGCTTGGTGGAGCTGATGGCAAAGAAGGACCAAGTCTTCATTTCGGCTGCCGTGCGTGCAAGTGTACGGATCAGCTTTTCCACCTCGGCTTGCTCGCTCAGTCTTTCGCCGTAAGGTGGATTTGTAATCATCACACCATACTGGCCCTCAAGCCTAACCTTGCTGGCAGGCAGTACCTTTAGTGAGATGTCTTTAGCAAAGCCTGCTGCTTTTACAGCTGCTTCAGCAACTTGTATAGCGCTAGGGTCGATATCGCTACCTGCAATCTCAAAAGGAATGTCATCACGAGTCAGATCCATCGCCTCGTCGCGAGCCTGATTCCATAATTCTCTGCCAATGACAGGCCAGTCTTCCGAGTTAAAGGTACGTCTCAGGCCTGGAGCAATGTTCCAGGCTTGCATAGCAGCTTCGACCAATAAAGTACCGGAACCGCAGCATGGGTCATAGAAGGGTCGATCCGGGCTCCAGCGACTAAGCTGAATAAGAGCGGAAGCCATTGTTTCTTTGAGAGGCGCCTCTGTAACAAGCTTGCGGTAGCCTCGTTTGTGAAGTCCTGGACCAGTTGTGTCCAGCGTTATCAGCGCACGGTCATTCAATAGGATGACCTCAATGACGTAACGAGGACCATCTTCAGCAAACCAGTCTGTATGGTAGGTTTCCTTGAGCTTTTCTACAATCGCCTTCTTGACGATTCCTTGACTGGCTGGTACGCTACTAAGCTGTGATTTGTGTGAACGTCCCTCTACAGGAAATTCACCATCTACAGGAATCCAATCCTGCCAAGGCAATGCTTTGGTACCCTCGAACAGCTCGTCGAAGGTAGTAGCAGCAAATTCGCCCATTTTAATAAGAACGCGGTCAGATGTGCGAAGCCACAGGTTGCATCGGCATATATCCTTATAATCTCCGGAAAAAACGACGCGGCCATTCTCGACGGTCAGATCCGTGTACCCCAGTTCTCTGAGTTCTCGGGCCACAACGGCTTCCAGTCCCATCGGCGCAGTTGCAATTAGTTGCAGTTGAGTCATTAAACGTATTCACTCCGTCTCATAATCATGTAAGCTTGGTTCAATCCCTATAGTATAGGTCATTGTACTCGAAGAGACAAATCGTTAAGGCAAATAATTTACGAAGGACACCGCGTCCAACCTGCGTTATGATAAAGCAAGAAGGAGAGATGAAACGTGGAAATCACACCTAATATGACACCTGAACAATATGTAGACCAGCTGGTACAGGAAGATGAAGCGCTGCGCAACATTAGGGAGGCTATTGTTAAAGAAGGGATGCCGGAGGTATCGGTTGCTCATCCCTATGGAAAGTTGTTGACCTTTCTCATTGAAGTCTCTGGTGCACAGCAGGTACTGGAGATCGGAGCATTAGGAGGATACAGTGGATTATGCCTAGCCCGTGGGCTGGGAGAGAAAGGTCGCATCGTGTCTCTGGAGCTAAAAGAGGCGTATGCAGCGCTGGCTCATCAACATCTGAAAAACAATGGCTACGGTGATCGTGTCGAGTATCGTATTGGACCCGCAGTGGACAGCCTGAAGAAGCTTCAGGAAGAAGGAAAGACTTTTGATTTTTTCTTCATTGATGCGGATAAGGAAAATTACCCAGTGTATCTAGAGTATGCGATTGCACTGGCCAATCCAGGCGCTATAATTGCCGGAGATAACTGTTTTCTTCGGGGACGGACACTGAACACAGACAAGAACGGACCTGCCGTGCAGGCCGTGAGACGTTTTAACGAAACGATAGCGACGGATACACGGCTAGTCAGTACGCTTTTGCCAGCTTATGATGGATTGGCATTGGCACGAGTGAAGTAACGGGCGTCCCTAAGTGAAGCTATACCAAAAGAACCTCCTTATCCACAGTAACGTGGAGCGGAGGTTCTTGTCTGTTAAGGCAGGCTGTCCTACCTGAAGGTTGTCTTACCTGAAATGAGGCGTAGCCTTACGATCAAAAAGCTTCATACGTACCCAGATGATATTGACGATCAGCAGCACACCAGACATAATGAACAGTCCTTCGATGCCGATAAATCCGGAAAGCACTCCGCCAATGACCGCACCCAGCATATTCCCGAGCGCCAGCGAACTGGTATTGAATCCGAAAGAGCGGCTTTCCATTCCTTCAGGTGTATAGGTGCGAATCAGCGCATTTACGCTTGGTAGCAGACCGCCCATAAACACACCCATGAAAAAACGGATAATGACAAGCTGCCATACTTCATTGACAAAAGCTTGCGGAATGAGCATAATCGCCGTTCCAAGTAGTGCAATGGTCAAGATCTTGTGTGCTCCTATTTTGTCACTTAATCGTCCAAGGAGCGGTGCGGCTACCATATTGGATACGCCTGTAATAGCGGTAACGAACCCGGCAACCAGTGCAATTCCTTCTGCCGAGCCATATAGCTTTTGCACATACAAAGGTAGCAGAGAAACTGTACTGATCATGGCAAACTGGAGTAAGAATGTCACGGTGAACAAAGCCGGAAGCTGGGGCGTATGGCTTAGCTCCTTTAATCCGGCAAGAACCGAAATTTGTGGAATTCGCGCGGCCTCCGCTTTGCTGAAATTTTCTTTAACCAAAAACATTGCCATTAGAGAGGCTAGGAAAATAAGAGCTCCTGTAATGTAAAAGATCGGTCTGAACCCGACCCAGTCAGCCAAAAATCCGCCTAGCAAAGGGCCGAGAATTGTGCCAGCCATTTGACCGGACTGCATAATTCCCATAGCAAAGCCGGTTCGCTCTTTGGGAGTGGTACCCGACACTAGGGAAATAGAAGCCGGGTTGAAACCCGAAATTGTACCGTTTAGCAGGCGAAGCGCCAGCAGTTGCCATGGGTGGGTGACCAAACCCATACACCCGATGACCAGAGCCATACCAAAGCCTGAGCGAAGCAGCATGACTTTACGTCCATATCGGTCGGCCAGCTTGCCCCATAATGGCTGAAATATAAACGAGGTCAAAAAGTTAGCTGCAAAAATAACTCCTGCCCACAGTCCTATATCGTGCTCGCCCTTCACATGGAGGTCTTGAGCCAAATACAGGGCAAGGAACGGAGTAATCATTGTAATTCCCGCATTGACCAGAAACTGACCGAACCAAAGCACAATGAGATTGATTTTCCACGTCTCCCACGTTTTCAATGTGCTTTCACTTCCTTTCTGCCATTCTCATCCTGTTGTAAAGGTACTTATTCATGTATAACTTACCCGGAGCTTTAAAAAAGCCATTTCTCTAGTATAGCACACTTCATTGAAACTTTATCCAAATGTCATGGGTTTGTCATGGTTTGTTTGAGAGCGGCGGTTGTTACGACTCTTGAAAAAGGGCATAATAAAATATAGTATTTATGATTCGAACTGGAGGCTGAAGTCATGACCTACAATGATACTTTTATCCGCGCTTGCCGCAAGCAAGCTGTGGATCATATTCCCGTATGGTACATGCGGCAGGCCGGAAGGTATGACCCTGAGTATCGCAAAATTAAGGAAAAATATACGCTGCTTGAAATTTGTCGCCAGCCTGAGTTGGCCGCAGAAGTGACGTTGATGCCCGTCCGCAAGCTTGGGGTGGACGCTGCAATTTTATATTCTGATATTATGAATCCGGTAGCCTCGCTAGGGGTTGGTTTTGATATTGTCAAAAATATTGGCCCGGTTATTGATAATCCGATCCGGTCAGATGCAGACGTAGACAACTTGCGTCCGATTGATGTAGAACGCGATTTGGGTCATATTTTGGAAACCATCCGTATTTTAGACCGTGAGTTGAACGTGCCATTGATCACGTTTGCTGGAGCGCCTTTTACTATTGCCAGCTATTTAATAGAAGGAAGACCCTCCAAGGGATATATTCGCACCAAAGCGATGATGTATGGAGAGCCTGAACTGTGGCGTCGTTTGATGGATAAGCTAGGGGATATGGTTATTACATACGTGCGGGCCCATATCGCTAACGGTGGTAAGGCTTTTCAATTGTTTGATAGCTGGGTAGGTGCACTCTCGCCTTATGATTTTCAAACTTTTGTGTTGCCGACCATTGTACGTATTTTCCATGAGTTATCTGATCTGAATGTGCCTAAAATTTATTTTCCGGGCGTAAGCTCTGGTGAATTGCTTCCGCATTTGAGCGGGGTAAAAGCCGATGTGATTGGACTGGACTGGCGGGTAAGTATACCTGAAGGCCGTCGTCGCTTGGGTAACAGTTTTGGAGTGCAGGGCAATTTGGACCCTTATGTACTTACTGCGCCGATGAATGTGATCAAGCAGTATGCAAAAAAAATTGTAGATGAAGGCATTCTGGAGCCGGGCTACATTTTTAATCTTGGTCACGGCTTATTTCCTGAAGCCTCGCTAGATAAGCTAAGAGAGCTTACCGATTATGTACATGAGTATTCTCGCTCTGTTTTGTCAAAGAACTAAATACAACTAGAAAAGATAAGAGGGATCTGCCAATGAAAACCAAAGTGGGTGTACTGGTCATGTCCTACGGGACGCCGGAGAATCTGGACCAGGTTGAAGCGTATTATACACATATTCGCCGTGGTCATGCTCCCTCACCGGAGCAGTTGAAAGAATTAAAAGATCGCTACGAAGCCATTGTGGGCGGCGTGTTTCCGTTGCGTCAGAACACAGATCGACAGGTTCACAACCTGCAGGAAACCTTAAACCAGGAAAATCGCAACCCGGACATAGAATTTGTCTGTTATCAGGGGCTCAAACACGCCAAGCCGTTTATTGAGGACGGTGTCGAAGCGATGGTGCAAGATGGCATTCGTACGGCGGTGGGTGTCGTGCTGGCTCCGCATTATTCCGTTATGAGTGTAGGCTCTTATATCAAGCGTGCACAGGCTAAGGCACAGGAACTGGATCTGGCCATATCGTTTGTGGAGAGCTATTATCTTCATCCAAAGCTAATCAAGACGCTGACTGAGCGTGTGAATGCGAAACTGGCGCTTTTTGAAGAAGCGGGAGCCAAGCGGGACGAAGTTCGTGTTCTGTTCAGTGCGCACAGCTTGCCTGAGCGGATTTTGGCTATGGGTGATCCTTATGTGGAGCAATTAATGGCTACTTCGCAGGCTGTCGCGGATAAGGCGGGAATTACCAACTGGCAGTTTACGTGGCAAAGTGCCGGCCGTACAGCAGAACCATGGCTGGGACCAGATATTTTGGATACCATGCACAGTCTGAAGGAAGAGCAAGTGGAGTATGTGCTGGCTGCGCCAGTCGGCTTTGTTTCTGATCACTTAGAGGTGTTATACGACCTGGATATTGAAGCACAGGCTTTGGCAAAGGAACTGGATATGCGTTTTCAGCGTATTGATTCACTCAACAGTGACCCACTGTATATGGAGACGCTTAGTGATGTCATCATAGACCAATGGAAAAAGGGATGAGGACATAATGGAGCAAAAGGTACGTAATATTGTAATTGTAGGCGGAGGCTTGACCGGGCTTAGCACTGCTTTTTATACACGGAAAATGTACAAAGAAGCTGGCTACACACCTCGAATTACGCTGGTGGAGAAAGCTTCCGTGCTGGGCGGAAAAATTGAAACATTGCATAAAGATGGTTTTGTCATTGAAAAGGGGCCAGATTCTTTTCTGGCCCGTAAAACGGCCATGATCGACCTGGCAAAAGAGCTGGAGCTGGATCATGAACTGGTAAGCACGAATCCTGAAGCTAAAAAGACATATATTTTGCATGAAGGTCGGCTTCATCCGATGCCTCCTGGGCTGGTGCTGGGTATTCCAACAGAACTGAAACCCTTTTTACGTAGTGGCTTGATCTCTTTAGGTGGAAAAATGCGGGCTATGATGGATTTTGTCATTCCGCCTCGTCGTGAACCGGGAGACGAGGCGTTGGGTGATTTTATTGAACGCCGACTGGGCAAAGAAGTGCTGGAGAATGTAACCGAGCCACTGCTGGCGGGAATCTATGCTGCCAACATGAAGACGCTAAGTTTGCAGGCTACTTTTCCACAGTTTGCTGAGGTGGAGCAGCAATATGGAAGCCTCATTCACGGAATGATGACAGGTCGAAAACCTGCTGAAACGCATACAGGTACCAAGAAAAGCGCTTTTTTGACCTTCCGTCAAGGCTTGCAAAGTTTGGTGCATGCATTGCTGAATGATTTGTATGACTGTGATTTATGCACCGGAATTGCTGTTACCGAATTCACAAAGACGACTGAAAATGAAGGAAGTTCCTATCGCGTTATGTTGGACAATGGAGAGACGCTGGAGGCAGACGATATTTTTGTAACGACTCCTAACTTCGCTGCTGCGCCGCTACTGCGAGATCATGTAAATGTGACTGCACTGGAAGCTGTAAAATATGTATCTGTAGCGAACGTAGTCATGGCCTTTGATAAAACAGATATTGAAAACGTCTTTGACGGCTCCGGTTTCCTGGTTCCTCGCAAGGAAGGACGTAGCGTGACTGCATGTACGTGGACGTCCGCCAAATGGCTACATACCAGCCCGGACGATAAGGTACTGTTGCGTTGTTATGTAGGGCGAGCAGGTGCTGAAGAAACAGTAGAATTACCGGATAATGAGCTGATTGCGGTGGTACGTAAGGATTTGAAAGAGATGATGGGAGTTACAGCAACTCCGCTATTCACAGAAATTACGCGACTTCGTCATTCCATGCCGCAATATCCGGTGGGGCACCCACAGGCTATAGCTGATCTGCGGGAAGAGCTGCGCAGTGTGATGCCAGGTGTGTACGTTTTGGGCGCTGGCTATGATGCGATCGGTTTGCCGGACTGTATCCGTCAGGCCAAGGAATGGGCTTCCCATGCTGTTCAAGCGGCACAGCAGGAAGCCGTTAAGGTACAGGTATAAATGTTCGATAATGAACCCTTCGCGATCCAGGCGAGGGGTTCTATTTATATAGAAATTTGATATATAATGGAGAAGGTGTAAAATTCGCCAGCTAATAAGGAATTCATGCATATGTAGTAGCATAGAAGGAGTGAAGAATGTACCCTCCCAGGTCACAGAGAAATGAAGGTCGAAAGAAAGCGAGAAAACCAAAAATAGGCAAGGCTTGGATCATTACGAATCTAGTCTTGCTGCTAATGATCGTAGGTCTTTTCGGTTATTATTACATATTTGAACGCGATAGTAGTGCTTCTCTTGCGGAAAACGCCCAGTATTCGCAAACTGAAAAGAACATCCAAACGGGGTCTGCTAATGATGATGAGTACCCTACTCCCTCAGGAAGTGAAGAAGTTAATGAAACGAAGGAATCTACCGTTCCAGACACAAGCAGTTCTCCCGTGACAACGCCCGACACCAATGCCTCCGAAGGCAGCTCTTCAGAAGCAAAATCATCTTCGGAGAAAGACAGGCAAGCACAGGAGAATTCGCCAAAAAAGGATGCAAACAACGATGATGCCAATTCTCCAGCAGTTACACTTCACTTCATAGGGGATGTGCAGTTCTCTGGTAAAGTTGAGCAGAGGTTGGAGCAGAATGGGTTTGATTTTCCATACCAATATCTCGGGAGCTTGTTCCATAAAGACGATCTAACGATTGCCAATTTGGAAACACCGGTGACCACTAATGGCGTTGGTGCGTTAAATAAAACGTATGTGTATAAATCTTCGCCCAAGGCGCTAACTGCAATGGCAGCGGCAGGGGTCAATGCTGTAAATTTGGCCAACAATCATATTTTGGATCAGGGGACAAGCGGATTACTGGATACCCTGAAATATTTGGATGAAAAGGGTATAGCCCATGCTGGAGCTGGGCGCAATGCTAAAGAAGCGTATGCGCCGCATTATTTTGAGCGTAACGGGATTAAAATTGCGTTGTTGGGGGCTACACGTGTCATGCCTGAAGCCAACTGGAATGCGAGTGCCAAACAGCCCGGTGTAGCAGGGGCTTATGATTCGACCGCTATCGTAAAGTCCATTCGTGAGGCACGAAATCAGGCTGATTTGGTGATTGTGGTTGCCCATTGGGGCAAGGAGCGGGTAACTACACTTGAACCTCATCAAACGGAGTTATCTCACGCTTTTATTGATGCTGGGGCCGATTTGGTCATTGGCGGGCATCCTCATGTGCTGCAAGGGATGGAGCAATATAAAGGCAAATGGATTGCATACAGCACAGGCAATTTTATTTTTTCTAAATCAACGGTGCCAGCCACTTGGGATACAGCGATATTTCAGGCCACCTGTACCCGGAACGGGGACTGTAAGATGAAGCTGACCCCTTACCGAGCGGACCTGGGTCAACCGATTCCATTGAAGGATGCGGAGGCCAGCAAAATTTTGCAGAAAGTAGCGGCACTGTCACCAAGCAATGTCTCGATAGGTGTGGATGGTATGGTAAGCGTTCAGTAGCAGTAAGAAAGAAATTGTTAATATGGACATGGACGGAACGATCGTATGAGCGACTCCTTTGTGAATGGAGGTCATAACGGGATGAATCATATGTGCGTGGCTCACCGCGGCTTCTCGGGAATTGCTCCCGAGAACACGATGGCAGCCTTTAAGCTTGCACTGGAACAGCCTTTTGTGCACTGGATTGAACTGGATGTACAGCTGTCAAAGGACGGTGTTCCGGTGGTCTTTCATGATTTTACGCTGGAGCGAACGACGAACGGTACGGGACGAGTAAAGGATGCAGACTGGAAAGACTTACAACGACTCGATGCAGGTAGCTGGAAAAATGCACAATATCATGGGGAACCTATTCCGTCCCTCGCCCAAGTGCTTGATTTGTGCCAGGGACGTGTATCGCTCAATATTGAGCTCAAAACTGCTGGTGATATGTATCCGGGACTAGAGAAAGCCGTCCTTCGTGAAATTATAATGAGGGGGATGGAGGGTGAGGTGGTTTTAACCTCTTTTGAGCGTGCGGCCTTGCGCCGAGCAAAAGAACTTGCACCTGAAATCCGTACTGGACTGATTATCGATGCCCGTCCAGACGATTTGGCAAAGCAATTAGAAAATTTACAATGTTCTTTTTTGTCTATTGGCTATCCACGGTTAGATCGAAAGCTCTTGAAAGATCTGATCGGGCGGGGGATTACGGTCATGGCATGGACGGTGGATGACCGGCGTATCATGCGGAGATTATCCTCATTACATCCTGAATTGATGATCTGTACCAACTGGCCGAATCGCTGGGAGCAGGTTTTTTTGCTTTCCAAGCCCCGGTTGTGGCACTATATACGTAAACTTATTCGTTAATCAATTGGACTACATACGCAGAAAGGGTGACGGATCGTAATGAATGTGGAAATTCGTAATGTTTATTGTGTCGGACGCAATTATAAGTTGCATGCGGAGGAACTGGGGAATGATGTTCCCTCAGAACCGATGATTTTCTTGAAACCATCTCATGCGGTTGTGCCATTGGATGGTGCTAAGCTGGAGCTTCCTCAGGGTAAGGGAGATATTCATTTTGAAACTGAACTGGTGGTGGCTGTAGGACGTAACTACGAACCAGGCATGACCGCAGATGCGTGTCTGAACGCTTTTGCGTTTGGCATTGATTTTACCCTGCGTGATGTACAAAGTACGCTCAAGAAAAAAGGTCATCCATGGACTGCTGCCAAAGGCTTTAAATCGTCTGCACCTGTGACACCGTTCTTGCCTTTAGAGAGCTTGGACATGCTGGAGCAGAAGGATTTTTCCTTGCTTAAAAATGGACAAGAGGTGCAGCGTGGGCATATCAAGGACATGATCTTTTCCATCCAGCACATCGTTGAATATATAGCGACTCAATATGGACTGGGTGAGGGTGACATTATTTTTACAGGCACTCCGGCGGGTGTAGGGCCTACAGCGAGCGGGGACCGCTTTGAGCTTTATTGGGGGAGTGACCGTCAGGGAAGCTTCATCATCGGCTAAATCTACAGACGGCATTAATGAAGATGATTTAAAAAGCCTTGTGAAGGCCGTGTCCTGTGCGAAAGCATGGGGCACGGCTTTTATATAAGCGTATAGCATTGTACAATGATATACAGAACTAAAAGCGAAAAACAGAGATTCATCTCAAATGCGGGGGTATATCATGGACTGGATCATCGGATTACTTTCCGCTGCTGTAGTGGCGGGGGCTGCATTTTATAAAAAATCCTTAACCTTATCCGGCTTTGCTGCGGCTGTACTGATGGGAACTGTGTATTATGGGGCGGGCAACCTGTTTTGGTTCGGCACATTGCTCTTATTTTTTATCACGTCCACTCTATTGTCGAAGTTCAAAAAGGAGCGCAAGGCTGAGCTCGAAAAGTCATATGCCAAAACCGGTAACCGGGATGCAGGACAAGTGTGGGCCAATGGGGGATTAGGCATGCTGCTATGTCTAGGTCATGCGATATGGCCTCATGTTGCTTGGCAACTGGCATTTGTCGGTGTTATGGCTACAGTCACAGCTGATACGTGGGCAACGGAATTTGGAAGCCTGAGTCGTAAGCCGCCTCGTTCGGTGCTTACCGGGAAGGTGCTGGCACCCGGAACCTCGGGAGGAGTATCTGTATTGGGAACGGCTGCGGCCTTGGCCGGTGGCATACTGATCGGTATAGGCGCATGGGGTTTTGGACACGTCGTTGGTATGCCGGAATTGCCAATATGGCTGTGGGCACTGATCGGAGGGTTATCTGGCAGTGCTGGAGCCTTCGCTGATTCCTATCTTGGTGCTACAGTGCAGTTGATGCGTTTCTGCCCAGTTTGCAAACGGGAAGTAGAGGTAGACTCGCATTGTGGGCAAACGACAGTCTATCTACGAGGCTGGCATTGGATGAGCAATGATCGGGTGAATAGCATCAGCTCTATTTTCGGAGGATTGGTCGCTCTTGCAGGTATCTTCTTTATGCTATGAGCCAGGCTGGAGATCGTTCTAGAGAATAACTGCGTGCTTCAATCATTGTTTCAGGAGGTGCAAAGATGGGGGATATGCACGGAGATAAATATGAAGCTATTTTGGACGCCGCTTACACTGTCTTCGGCACCAAAGGCTTTTATGAAAGCAAAATTTCCGAAATTGCAGAACAAGCGGGTGTTGCTAAAGGCACGGTATACTTGTACTTTAAAAGTAAAGAGCAGTTATTTACAGCAGTCACACGTAGAGATTGCGAACAATATCTATCCGAAATGCAAGGTGCATTGGTCAATCGTACTTTGGGAGAGGGACTGCTGCGGATGGCGAATTTGCATCTCCACTATTATTACAAACGCAAGCAGCATACTAAATTATTTTTTATGACTCCGAATAGTGACCCTGATCTTATGGAGTTTATGCGGGGATTTATTCAGGACTATACCGATCTGGTCAAAAATAAACTGGCGTCAGAGGGTGTGCCGCAGCCCGAATTTCATGCCAAGGCATTCATTGGTATGATGGAACGCCTAAAAATGGATATTTTGTTGAATCAAGATTTCCGTGCATGTGACGTGGATCAGACGGCTGCATTGGCAGCTAATTTATTTATGCATGGCTGTGAGGCCGGAGTACAAAAATTCTGACATGTGGTCTTTTAAAACCGTACTGGCTTTGTTCAGCTAACGGTTTTTTAATCATTGGCTGTGTCTGTGTTAAAATAAACAAGATGCATCACAAAATTGGGGAAGAGTAGGGAATCTGTAATGAATATTATGACCGTTGAACATATAACCAAAAGCTACGGCGAGAAAATGTTGTTCGAGGATGTTTCCTTTGGTATGGATGAGCGCGACAAAATAGGGGTTGTTGGTGTAAATGGTACTGGAAAATCAACGTTTTTACGTGTAATTTCCGGCCTAGAGCCGCCAGATGACGGTAATATTGCAGTGAACAACGATGTGCGAATTCAGTATCTGGCACAAAATCCGGAGTTTGATCCTGAAATGAAGGTACTCCAGCATATTTTTCATGGCAACCAGCCTGAAATGAAAGCAGTGCGTGAATATACAGAAACGATGGAATTACTGGAATTGAATCCGGGTAGCGAGGAGCTCCAAAACCGCCTGCTGCGAGCAAGTCAGCAAATGGATACGTTCCAAGCATGGCAGCTGGAGAGCGAGGCCAAAAATATACTTACCCGACTGGGAATCACTCAGTTTGAGTCTCGTATGGGAGTTCTCTCTGGTGGTCAGCGTAAACGGGTTGCTTTGGCTGCGGCTTTGATCCAACCTTGTGAGCTGCTCATTTTGGACGAGCCTACCAACCATATTGATAATGATTCCGTTGCGTGGTTGGAGCAATATTTGCAAAAGAGACGTGGTGCGTTGTTAATGATCACGCATGATCGCTATTTTCTGGATAGAGTTGCTAATGTCATGTTAGAGCTGGATCATGGTCGCCTTTTCCGTTATGAGGCTAACTATACCCGTTTTCTGGAGCTGAAGGCAGAACGCGAGGAGCGGGAAGCATCTTCGGAACAAAAAAGGAAGAACCTGCTGCGTAATGAGCTGGCCTGGATTCGTCGAGGAGCAAAGGCACGTTCGACCAAGCAGAAAGCGCGTATTGACCGATATGAGCAGCTTAGGGATCAGCAACCGGAAGCTCGTTCTGGATCTGTAGATATGTCCGTGGCCTCCACACGTCTGGGTAAAAAGATATTGGAGATCGAGCATTTGTCCAAATCGGTAGATTCCCGTAAGCTGATTCAGGATTTGAGTTACATTGCGGTTCCTGGTGATCGTGTGGGCATCCTGGGACCTAACGGTAGTGGAAAATCCACTCTGCTCCAAATGATTGCCCAGCGTGTAGAACCAGATTCCGGCAGTGTTGTATTGGGACCAACTGTGAAGCTCGGTTATTTTACTCAAGAACATCAGGAAATGGACGAATCCTTGCGTGTCATTGAATATATTAAGGAAGAAGCGGAAGTGATTCGTACGGCAGACGGTTCGACGATTACAGCTGCGCAGATGCTGGAGCGTTTTCTGTTTGCACCAAGTGCGCAATGGACGGTTATTTCTCGTTTGTCCGGAGGCGAAAAACGTCGCTTGTATCTGCTGCGTGTCCTTATGTCCGCACCAAATGTACTATTGCTGGATGAACCGACAAATGATCTCGATATTCAGACTCTTTCCGTTTTGGAAGACTATCTGGATGAATTCCCAGGCGTAGTTTTTATCGTTTCCCATGATCGTTATTTCCTGGATCGGACCGTGGACAAAATACTGGCATTCGAAGGGAATGGACAGGTACGTGTACATGTAGGCGACTATAGCGAGTATGCAGAATGGATCAGTAAAAATGCACAGCTTTCTGCAAATACGTCTGTCTCGCCGGGTACAGCTTCCTCGAATCGGTCTTCTGCACCTAAGTCTGCGGGTCCTTCCGAATCAGTCAATGGGGCAAATAAACCCAAGCTTAAATTTACCTTTAAGGAACAGCGGGAATATGAGCAGATTGATGAGCTGATTGAACAAGCCGAACAGAAATTGGCCGACATTCAGCGACAGATGGAGGAATCTTTCAGCGATTCGGCACGGTTGCAGGAGCTGATGGCTGAGCAAGCGAAGGCTGAACAGCATCTAGAGTACCAAATGGAACGTTGGACCTATTTGAATGAGCTAGCCGAGCAAATTGAACAAAGTAAATCTTAAAAATAAAAGCAAGTCTCCATTTAGATGGAGGCTTGCTTTTTTGTAGAAGTAGAAGTATGTGCACCTGTTTTCCATGCAGCATAAAATGGTTAGGCTGTTACATAAGCCGCAAGCAGACGGGCAGTGTTTAATACGGCCTGCTTATGCGTGCGCTCCATTGCGTGAGAGGCGTGTACACCAGGTCCGATCAGTGCGGCACGAATGTTATTGCCTGCTTTAAGCGCAGCCGAAGCGTCTGAACCATAGTGCGGATAAATATCTACCGCATACGGAATATTCAGCTCCTTGGCCAGCTCAATCAGACGGGTCGTCATGTTATAGTCGTAAGGGCCTGAGGAGTCTTTGGCACAGATGGAAACGTCCGTTTCCTTGCAGCTCAGATCTTCACCTATGCAGCCCATGTCGACAGCAATCATCTCACTGATTCCTTCAGGTATGTAGGCCGCCCCGTGCCCCACTTCCTCATAGTTGGAAATGAGCAATTTAACAGTATGTCGAGGCTTCCAGCCTCCATGTACAGATGATTCTAATAAACCAAACAGTGCCGCTACGCTGGCTTTATCATCCAAGTGCCGCGACTTGATAAAGCCACTGGGCGTTACGACTGGGCGCGCTTCGAACGAAATAAAATCGCCCACCGAAATACCGAGCTGAAGCACGTCTTCTTTCGACTCGACAAGCTCGTCAATCCGTACCTCCATATGGCTCTCCTTGCGCTCAAAGCTTCGTGCATCATCATAGACGTGTACGGATGGGTGACTGGACAGAATAGTGCCCGTATACGTTTGTCCGCTTCTGGTATGAATAAGGCAGTATTCGTTCTCAATGCTGTTCATCATGAAGCCACCCACAGATGTCAGGCGTAGGGTACCTTGCGCTGTAATCGAACGAACCATCGCCCCCAATGTATCCACATGCGCGCTAAGCGCCACTGTATGGTCCGTTTCTTCACCTTCCAGAGTCAGGATAGCACCACCTTTTGCATTCCATTCGATGGGTACCCCTAGCTTTTCGGCTTCCTTACGAATCAGCTCCATCACATGATGTGTATATCCGCTAGGACTGGGCGTGTTCAAAAGCTGATTTAAAAAGCTCATGATATAGTTTTCATTGAATTGAATTGTCATTTGTTGCTCCTCCTCATTTGGACAACCGATCAGGGTTAGAGGACGGTTGCTCTATACCTGGGTCGGATGTAGACACCGTGCTGGAAGAACCAGTCGTGTCATTGGACACATTCGCGTATGCTTCCACTGCCGATGTGTGCTCTTCTTGTAGTGTATGAAGCTGATTAGTCAGACGCTTGATCTCTCTCTGAAGCCTATATTGACGGAAGATTCCGAAAGAACCGACTATAAGTCCACCTAAAAGAGTGCAACCGAGAATAAGCAGAATCAAAGGAATGCTGACCCTGCTAAACAGAAGGTTCACTTGAACCGAATTGACATTAATAACAGCAAAAACAGCTGTTAACAAAGCTATAACAAGTGCTGCAATCAAAGACCATTGTGTTTTCAAAATGCCACCTCCTCCCGTTACATTATAAAATCCCTTGTCCGCCATGGACAAGGGATTTATCCGTGCATCTTTTTTATGCGGGATTCGAAGTGTGCACGGTTTTACTTTCCTTCAGTTAGCTTTTCCATTTCTGTAATGACTTCTTCAAATACGCTCATGGCTTCGCGAATCGGCTGCGGAGAGGACATGTCAACGCCAGCTTTCTTCAAAATATTGATTGAATAATCACTGCCACCGCTCTTTAGGAAGCCTAAGTAACGGTCAACGGCTGGCTGGCCTTCTTCCAGAATCTGTTTCGAAAAACTGGTTGCTGCCGAGAAGCCGGTAGCATATTTGTAAACATAGAAGCTGTTATAGAAATGAGGGATTCGTGCCCATTCCATTTCTATGTCTTTGTCTACCTTCATGCCAGGTCCGTGATATTTCACATTCAAATCATAGTAAATCTCCGACAAAAGCTGCGGTGTAAGGGATTCTCCCTGTTCAGCACGCTCATGTACAATCTTCTCAAATTCTGCAAACATCGTTTGACGGAATACTGTTGTACGGAATTGGTCCGCATAGTAGGTGAGAAGGTACATTTTCTCTTTTGGATCGGTAGACTTGTTCAGCAAATAATCCATCAGCAAGGCTTCATTAGTAGTGGAAGCCACTTCAGCCAGGAAAATGGTATACTGTGCATCCCGGTACTTCAATGCGTTGTCTGAATAGTACGAATGCAGCGCATGCCCCATTTCATGCGCAAGCGTGAACATGCTGTTCAGGTTATCTTTATGGTTCAGGAGCACATAAGGGTGGGTGCCATAAGCTCCCCAGCTATAGGCGCCTGTACGCTTATTTTCATTTTCGTATACGTCAATCCAGCGCTCATCGTAGCCTTTTTGCAATGAAGCCAGATAGTCCTCGCCCAGAGGCTTAAGGCCTTCTTTGGTTTGCTTTTTGGCGTCTTCATACGTAATGTCCATCTTGTATTCGTCCACAAGCGGAGCGAATAAATCATACATATGAAGCTCATCCACACCTAACAGCTTCTTACGCAGCTTGATATAACGGTGAAGCAGGGGCAAGCTTTCATGAATCGTATCAATAAGATTCGTATACACTTCTTTCGGAATATTATCACCGTATAGTGACATTTCCAGTACGGAAGGGTATTTGCGAACACGAGAATAAAAAATATTTTTGTTCACATTAGCACTCAATGTAGAGGCAATCGTATTTTTATTTTTGGCATATGTGTCATAAACCGCTTTAAAAGCACGTTCACGTACTTCGCGGTGTGGACTTTCGAGAAATTGGATGTAGCTACCATGAGTCAGCTCGACCTCTTTGCCATGCTCATCCTTGATTTTCGGAAACTTCAGATCCGCGTTGTTAAGCATCCCGAAAATTGTTTGCGGGGCTTGAGCCAGATTGCCAACCTGAGCGAGCAGTGCTTCTTCTGTTTTGCCTAAAATATGTGCTTTTTCCCGCTTCATTTCTTGAAGTGTAAACTTATAATCCGAAAGCTTCGGATCTTCAATGAAGGCATCAAGCTGATGATCGGGCAGCGCCAAAATTTCAGGTGTCACGAATGAAAGAGACTCGCTGACTTCCACGCCTAGTTTTTTAGCTTTTTGCGAAAGACCCTGATATGTAGGTTCAGCCGTATCTTCATCATGGTGAAGATGGGCATACACATATACACGCTCGGTTTTA
The DNA here is from genome assembly GCF_011066175.1 of Paenibacillus sp. EKM211P. Lineage (NCBI taxonomy): Bacteria > Bacillati > Bacillota > Bacilli > Caryophanales > Paenibacillaceae > Paenibacillus > Paenibacillus sp. EKM211P. The sequence continues at coordinate 114,848 of NZ_JAAMNS010000012.1, read as the reverse complement.
AGTGACAGCTCATCTTCGAGTTTGAAGCAGTTGCCAATCGCTTCGGCTGAATTGAGCTTGCCTTGGAATTGAGCAGCCTTTTTGGCCAATTGTTTGACTTCTTCGTATTCTTGATCCCATGCCTTGCGGTTGGGGAACAGGTCTTCCAGTTTCCATGTATTTTCCACTGGCGCATCAGCGCGTTTTACAATTTCACTCATGGAGAGCCTCCTCTGATCGAACGTAATGTGGGATAGGGCTGCGGCGGTAAGGGACGGATGCCAAAACGAAGAAACCGCCACGCTTACCGTAAGCAGCAGGGCAAGAGGTTTTACAGGATGCATGTAACGGCATATCCTCCTTATACCATGGCTTGTTATGCCATAGTATGACCTTTTGCCCCTGAAAGTATAATTTTCCTTACTGTGGGTTGGAACCTATATTTAATAAGCTGTATACAATAAGATAAAAGGCAAGGCAAATCATGATTACGGCAGTGAGGGCCATCCACTTTTTGAGAGGAGTCGGTATCGTTTCACGCTTCATGATCAGCACTCCGCCCAGCGTGAAGGCCAGAATAATGAAGATGAGATAGCTGTTGGACACCATGAATAGGCTACACCTGTTTGAAAGCGTTCATGATCCGCTGCCACTCTTCCTCATTATCTTGAAAGGACTGCTTGGGGAAACGATTTTCAGCCCAATGCATCAGCGCCGGACGGCTCAAAAACGTGTGAGCTTCCTCGCCCCAATCATCAGATATTTCCCGCAGAACGATGTAACGGCCCTGCACCTCGACAGTCATCATATTCCACTTGTCTTTTTTGTATATTTCGTGTTTTTTCATCATATGCATGTCTCCGATTTTATAGATGTTTTGGTTCATGATACCGCAGTTTCTGCCGCAAAAGCAAATCATTCCAGACCGTAAAACCCGGAAAAACACCAATTGCAATGTGAAAAAGCATGAAGTATAATATGGATATTCGCCATAGATGGCGGTATTTTTAGGAGGTTGTTCACTTGAAAGGTACAGTTAAATGGTTTAACGCAGAAAAAGGTTATGGCTTCATCCAAGTGGATGGTGGCGAGGATGTATTTGTACATTTCTCCGCAATCCAAGGCGACGGTTTTAAAACTTTGGAAGAAGGTCAAGATGTTGAATTCGAAATTACTGAAGGCAACCGTGGACCACAAGCAGCTAACGTAATCAAACTGTAAGTGTAACTGAATTGTAAGAAATGTTCCGTTTTTACGGATGTCTTATATATTACGGTTAAACGATGAATTGAGAGCGCAGTTCCTTACATTTAAGGAGCTGCGCTTTTTTGCGTAAAAACGTTTATGATATGAGAAGGTTGGGCCGGAATAGGGTATTATACGTAATAAAACTAAGCGTGAGTTATCTTAAGTTGAGGGAGCTGAGAAAATGAGTGCAGCAGAGGCTAATCGTAATCCTTCCCTGATTGAAGGCCCTATTGCCAAAACACTGTTTATGTTCTCTTTGCCGATGCTGTTCGGAAACATTTTGCAATCCTTGAATGGAACGATTAATTCAATCTGGGTTGGGAAGTTTCTGGGAGAAGCCGCATTGACTGCCGCTTCGAATGGAAATATTATAATGTTCTTTCTGATCAGCTCGATTTTTGGAGTCACCATGGCGGCCACTATTCTGATTGGACAACATATCGGAGCGGGTGACATTGCAGAAACGAAGCGTGTAGTAGGTACAAGCGCTGTCTTTTTCCTGGTGCTTGCTTTTGCTATAGGTATTATTGGGTTTTTGGGCTCACCTTGGATTCTTCATGTGCTCAATACGCCTGCCGAATCAGTCGATATGGCGATCACCTATACGCGCATTATTTTCGCGGGTATGCCCTTTTTGTACGGATATAACTACATCATGACCGTAATGAGAGGGGCTGGAGATTCCAAAACACCATTTTATTTTCTGCTCGTTTCCGTCGTACTGGATGTTTTACTCAACCCACTACTCATATTCGGATGGGGGCCGATCCCTGCTATGGGCATCGGAGGCTCCGCCACAGCTACCCTGATTGCTCAAGGGATCAGCTTTGTATTGATTCTCATTTACCTATATCGTGTAAAATACTTTCTGCGCATTACATCTTCAGAGCTTCACTTACTTCAATTTGATTGGAAGATTATTTGGACTCTTATTCGTAAAGGAGTCCCGATGGGACTGCAGATGATTGCTGTCTCCACCAGTGCGATTGCTTTAATGAACCTGATCAACGGCTACGGGACAGTCGCAGCGGCAGCCTATACAGCAGCTAACAATTTGTCCAGCTATGTACAGATGCCGGCCATGGCGTTAGGTGCAGCCGTATCTTCCTTCGCCGCTCAAAATATCGGAGCCGGACGCTGGGATCGAGTGCGTAGGACAACCTGGATTGGGATTGTGTATAATTTTGTATTGACTGGTGGGGCTGTAATATTCATTTACGTATTTAACCGTCAAGCCTTACTGATGTTTCTTCCTTCTACGGGAGGGGCATTGGAACTGGGTATGCAGATTAATCTGATCACCTTGTGGTCTTTTGTTAAATTCGGTATTACCAATGTCATTACAGGGGTTGTTCGATCTACGGGCTCTGTAATGGTGCCGCTGTTCATTACCATTATTTCATTATGGGGCATTCGTATACCTTTGGCCTATGCATTTGTCGATGAGTATGGGCTGGATGCTGTATGGTGGAGCTTTCCTATTGGTTTTACGATCTCCGCCGTAGCAGTTATTTTCTATTACGTTTTCGGAAAATGGAAGCAGGCTAGCATGGGAGAGGGAAACCAAGGCATGAAGCTGGCCGAGGACAAGGGATAGATAGGACAATTCTACTATTTGCGATTAAAGTTTTATAAGGGTGGATCTAGTTTGACTGTTATTTTTGGCTAATTCAGTGGCACGGCTACAAAGCGTTTTTGTGAGAAGAGCTCATTTTTCTTGAATAGTAAAGAAAAAAGTGAGGTTGTTCATTTGTGCTAAAAGGTCGATCATATTATAATGAATATGGTTTGGATAGGTATAATTACGTAGACAACAATGTGGAGGCACCGTCATTTGAGTTATGTTGAGCAAGGACGTTATCAAGTACCGAGAGGCCCCATAGGTCTAATGAGCCGAATGTACAAGCACATTCTCCCTGAAACGAAACAAGAATTGAGTAACTGGAAGAGCAAGGCCGAACAAATTCCGGACCCTGAGCTGAGAAGTCAGGCGCTTGCGAGCATAGCAGAGAAGACGTTTCACTGCGTGGGGGGAGCGGTTTATGCTGCAGCCAATATGTCTGACCGGCAGACGCTAATTCCACTGATTGTGGCGTACCAGACGATTAGCGATTATCTGGACAACCTGTGTGATCGCAGTACGTCGATGGACCCGGATGATTTCAGGTTGCTGCATCAGTCGATGCTGGATGCGGTTAATCCGACGGCTAGGCCAGTGAATTATTATGAGTTGCGTCGTGAGCAGGAGGATGGCGGTTATTTGACCGGGCTGGTGACAACCTGTCAGTCTTGTGTAAGCAGGCTTCCGGGCTATGAGGCGGCAATGCCTTACGTTCAGGATTTGGCGCGATTATACACGGATTTGCAAGTATACAAGCATATTAAACCCGAGCTGCGGGAACAAGCGCTTTTGGACTGGTGGTCGATTCATAAAGACCGTACACCCGAGCTGCGCTGGAACGAGTTTGCTGCGGCTACTGGCTCAACCCTGGGGGTCTTTATGCTGTTTCTTGCTGCCAGCGACCGGCATCTCACAGATGCGGGGGCTGCCTCAATACATGCATCGTATTTTCCACATGTGTGCAGTCTTCATATTTTGCTGGATTATCTAATCGATCAAGACGAAGACCGGAAGGGCGGAGATCTTAACTTTTGCAATTATTATGAAGATACCGACATGATGCTGGACCGGATCGCCTACGTTGTGAATCGGGCGCGGGCTGATATTGCAGATGTCCCTGCCAGCTCCTTTCACCGGATGATTATCGAGGGATTGCTGGCTTTATATTTATCCGACCCCAAAGTTAGTGAGCAGCAGGATGTTCGCGCTGTTTCGAGACGTTTAATGAAAAATAGTCCGCTCATGCGTTTGTTTTTCTTATTAAACAGTCGATGGATAAGAAGGCTTATATGATTATTTTGAGGAGGTCATAAATCATGACAGCAGTTAAGAAAATTGCAGTATTAACAAGTGGTGGAGATTCACAAGGGATGAACGCGGCAGTTCGCGCCGTCGTGCGTAGCGGATTGTATTTTGGACTGGAAGTATTCGGGATTCAACGTGGATATCAAGGCCTTTTGAACGATGATATTTTTCCAATGGACCTGAGAAGCGTCGGAGATATTATCCAACGTGGGGGTACTGTACTTCAATCTGCAAGATGTCTGGAATTTACGACTGAAGAAGGTCAGAAGCGTGGCGCTGAAATTTTGCGTAATCGTGGAATTGACGGCGTAGTCGTCATCGGTGGCGACGGTTCTTATCAAGGGGCTAACAAGCTGACCAAGCAAGGCATTAAAACCATGTGTCTTCCAGGAACAATTGACAATGATATTTCCTTCACAGACTACACCATTGGTTTTGATACGGCGGTAAGTATTGTAGTGGACGCAATCAACAAGCTGCGTGATACGATGTCTTCCCATGAACGTTCTTCCATCGTGGAAGTTATGGGACGCCATTGTGGAGATATTGCTCTCCATGCGGGTCTGGCTTCCGGTGCAGAAACGATCTTGGTACCTGAGGTAGAATTTGACCTGAATGAAGTATCCGATCGGATGAAACAAAACTTCAAACATGGCAAACGCCACAGTATCATTATCGTTGCTGAGGGTGTAGGCAAAGGCGAAACAGTAGCCAAAGTAATCCAAGAAAACTGTCCGGATTATGAGCCTCGTGTTACAGTGCTTGGACACATTCAACGTGGAGGTACACCAACCGCGTTTGACCGCAACCTGGCAAGCCGTTTGGGTGACTTTGCTGTTCGTCAATTGATTGAGGGTGTATCTGACAAAGCTTGCGGAACGATCGACGGTAAGCTGGTAGCTACAGATATTGGCAAGGTTGTAAGCACCAAAAAAGATTTCAACATGGAGCTTTATGAGTTGGCTCTGCGTTTGTCCCAATAATAAGAACCTTTACGTTTAGTAGATGGGCTCTGATATGGGGAAAATTAAACTTATGCGGATGACCTGAGTCATCCGCTATTTTTTAGCTTTGAATAGGGGTCAGGAGGTAATCATGCATGTATTTATTCAAAATGGAAGTGGACAGCTCGGAAGGAGCACTGACCGTCATTCTTGCTGCTGAGAATGAGGAACAGGCATTTGAGGAAATGGACCAACATGTGGAGAGACACTTTTTATATCCCCCCGAGCTAAAGGAAGTGGCTATCGTAGAGAAGAAACGAATTACTGCTGGTGTAGCATATGTAATCGAAACACGCAAAGACTAAGTAGCCTTTGCGTGTTGTTTTTGTTCGGCAAAACGATGTTGCACTCTTACCAAACGCCAGAGAAGTAAAATGGCGCCTACGGCCAGACCTGTAATCAAGCCAATCCAGTAGCCGTAAGGTCCCCACGTGGTCCAGCGTGCAAGTATATACCCTACAGGAAGCCCAATTACCCAATAGGACAGGAATGTGAGTAAAAAGGCCGGATTGACATCTTTATACCCGCGTAGCGCTCCTTGTGTTGGTGTAGCGACAGCATCAGAGATCTGAAAGAAAATCGCATAGATTAAAAAGTGCTGGGCCAATTGAATGACCTGCAGGTCAGTAGAGTAAAGTCGAGCGACCTGTTCACCCCAGATAAGCAGTATAATAGCTGTAATCAATGATAGGCCTACTGCGCTGCTAATGCCCATTACGCTATACGTTTTGGCATCTCGTGGACGGGAAGCTCCTGTTTCAAATCCGACCAAAATCGTAAGTGCCATGCAAATACTGAGTGGAATCATATACAGCGTAGATGCAAAGTTCATGGCTGCCTGATGAGCGGCTATGGTAGCTGTGTTATAGCTGCTCATGAAGAGCGTGACAGCTGAAAAGACGGCAGTCTCAAAAAATATAGCAAATCCAATAGGTACCCCGATTTTGATAAGTTCTTTTAAAGCACTGGCCGCAATCCCGTATATTTTGCTAAAGATTCGGTATTCGGCAAATATTTTTCCTCGGTGCGCAGTAATACCAGCGACCAGCATAATAATCCAGTAGGTGGTAGCCGTTGCTACCCCGGAGCCTACACCCCCCAAACGGGGAAAACCCCAGTTACCATAAATAAGTAGATAGTTCAATAAAACATTGATGGGCAATGACATGAGCGTGATTAACATCGTAAAACGGGTTTGTCCTAATGCATCCATAAAGCTTCGGAGCACAGTGTAGGCAAATAGAGGGACAACACCAAAGGCCATCGCACAAAGATAGTACAGAGCCACATTATGAACTCTCAATTCCAGATTCATACCGTTTAATATAGGCTTTACCAAAATGATGCCAGCAATTAAAACGACGATGGATAGGGCGAGAGACAGCCAAAGAGCCTGAATGACATAGTAGGAGACTTTATCTTTGCGTTGTGCACCCACCAATTGGGATACAATGGGGGTAATAGCCATAAGTATGCCATTAAGGCCTGTTTGTACAGGGACCCATAGGCTTACTCCGATAGCTACTCCAGCTAGATCGGCAGGGGAAAAGTGTCCCGACATATTCGTGTCGAAAAAAGTCATGGCAGATAGTGCAAGCTGGGTAATCAGAATAGGGAGCAAAATGTAAAAAAGCTGCTTCCATTTCTGTCCCATGGTTAGAGTCAATTGCATTTTTGTTATCCTCATTTACTAGGGTTTGATTATTTGTACATATCATAACATGTAAATTTTATTGTAAGGGATACTGCAACAATTGAACAGCCATAAAAAAGACTGCATCCGTTCGTCAAACAACGGGGCAGTCTTCGATAATAAAGATATAAGTTCTAAAATTCGTATAAAAAAAGAGGAGTCAGAAGGATAGTTATTTGTAGGTTACTCCGCTTGTATAGCGGTTAGTGGCATTCCAGAGTAAATATTCGTCCACCTTCATGTCCTTAAGCGCGCGAATTTGGTCCTCGACTTGTGTTTTCCCATACTTGGCATAATGTCCGCTTCCTAACCAACTTGCGGTAAAATCCTGAATCCACGGACGAATAATTGGCTTTAGCTTGCCTGTAGGATCGAGTTTTTTGTGTGTATCGGCCATGGAGCCTTTGATCGTCTGGTAGGGGTTTTTATCTGGGTCCTTTACACCAAACCAGCCTGTTGTATAGTGACTTGGATAAACCATCGGTGAAATGACATCCACATTTTCAGAAATTTTAGTGAAATCCTGTCCGATACCCTCGGCAGCAGGAACGGATGCGGCATATCCGAAAATATCTACCGATACCCTCACACCTAGTGGAGCAAGCTCTTTACGGGCATATTGTACGAATTCAGCGACCGTATCCGAGCGGGATTGATCGGATTTGGTATATTTTAGTTTGTCTGCTCTTTTTTCAAAACCTTCAGGGAAACGTACATAGTCAAATTGGATTTCCTTAAAACCGAGTTTTGCTGCTTCCTTGGCAATGGCGATATTATAATCCCATACTTCTTTATTATAGGGATTGACGAACCCATCTCCCTTGCCGTTTTTCCAAACAGAGCCGTCAGCATTGCGGAAGGACATCTCAGGATTTTTGTTGGCCAATACCGTATCCTTAAATACAACAATACGAGCAATCGGATAGACATTATGTTTTTTCAAACGGTCCATCAAACCGGAAATATCTTTAATGAATTTTTGCGGCTTGCCCAATTTCAGAAGCTCGGGGTTGGTCGTTGGATAAGTGATGTAACCTGCATCGTCCTTAATATCGATAACCATGGAATTGAGCTCTGTCTTGTCCAGTAATTCGAGTAGCTGAGTCATACGTGAACCGCCTGCGCTATAGGCTGTGACATAGATACCTTTAATAGCTGGCGTGGTCGGCTGTGGGTCAATTTTAACCGGCGGATTGGAGGCATCTACCTTTGTATTACTGTGTTGTGCCTGGATCATGGCACTGCTGATTGTCGTTGCCACCGTATCTTTTACATTTGGAGCGTTGGCTGACTGGCCCCCGTTTCCGCCTATTCCCATTGCCAATAGCATAATTGCCCAAATCATATTCATTTCCTAACTCTCTCCCTTATGTATGGCGCTTACCTGATTATACGTAAAGTTATGGATCGAAAAAACAACACGCTTGTAACCAATACTGGTACCATCAGGCATAGTCTTACATGATTAACCTAACTATCGCTCGATGAATCCGTAAATAGGCATAAATAATGCCGCTCTCTTCACGGTTGTGGATGCAACCGGAAGAAGCGGCACTTGGCAAGAAAATTTATTGAAGATAGTTATTGTCTTGGTGCTCACAAATACTGTACTGAATAATTTCAAGCGCATCCGTTGGCTTGAGTATGGACAACCCGTCTCGAAGCACAATCATCGAGTTTAGCTCATTCTTTTTGAGAGAAGGGAGCATTTCCGGGTACCATCTTAAGACAATGTCGGACAGTTTTACCGTTTCCATTTCCACAAAAATCACCCTTTCCTGCTCGGAATCATTCCAAAAGAATCATTCAATACGATTCGGAAAAGCAAAGTGCCTGTGAAATAGCAGGTAAAGCTGGTCTTTATATACTATGGGAACAGCGCACATATAGTGTACCACAAAAACAGTATTTTGACACTTGGGTTTGTGCTTATCTTCGGCGGAATGAACCCATTACTCCAACCGTTTCCACAATATTGACAAAAGCAGAAGGGTCTACTTCCTTAATGATGCGTTTTAATTCAACAAGCTCGTAGCGTGTCGTAACAGTCATCAGCATGTCCTTTTCGGTATGTGAAAATGCACCTTCAATTTTTATTTTGCTGACACCTCGTGGCGTGGTCAACATTCGGCTGAGTAGCTGGTCAGTGTGCTCTGTAATGATGTAGACGGTGATCTTCGTATGGCTTACATAGATTTGATCCAACACTTTACCAGTCACAAAAATGGATAACATAGAAGCCAGTGCAATATTCCAATCATCGTTCAAATATCCCGCTGCGAGAATGACCAGTCCATTCATGCCCACAAGTACAGTTCCGACGGGGAAGTCCCGATAAGTGGTGACGATGGAACCGATTATGTCAAAACCGCCTGTAGACCCTCCTACCCGAAAGGAAATTCCCGCTCCAATGCCTACCATGACCCCTCCAAAGACAGAGGCCAACAGGGGATCAGACACAACAGAATGTACGGGCACCCAGGCCAAAATCCACGTGGTAACGATAACCGATAGAATGCTCAGACTAATAAAACGCTTGCCTAAAATAAACCAGCCTGCAATAAGCATCGGGATATTGATGATAAAATACATGGTGCTGATATCGAATTTTGTGAAATAGCCAATTAGCATGGAAAGTCCGGCTACTCCCCCGCTCAGCAAGTGATGTGGGACGAGAAACAGATTAAAACCGCATGCTATGGCAGCGGCTCCCAGAATAACAGTTAAGCAGTTTAACACTATTTTTAACAACTTTTTTTCACCTCATTTTAATTATACAGAAAGCAACTTACTGGTATTCATGAATTGTTCTGTGCTATAATGCGATGTGGATATTCTTGAGTAGGGACCTATGTCCAGAGAAACACTTAAAATTTAAACTGTTTTAAAAAGGGTAAATTCGTTTAAGATGTATCGGATAGGGTTCCCCGAATTCATTACAGAAAGATGCAGTTATAGAGTTAAATAAACTGTCACTGTATTGGGGAAAACTTATACAATAATATCGCTACTTAAGAATACAGACAACATTGTGGATTGTCCACCACATCCACCATTATGAAGGAGTTTGAATAAATTTGACGACATTTGCAGAATTTGATCTTGAACCGAAGGTAATTCAGGCGATTACGGAGCTGGGATTCGAAGAAGCAACACCTATTCAATCCAAATCCATCCCGATTGCATTGCAAGGGAAAGACATGATTGGTCAAGCCCAAACAGGTACTGGTAAAACTGCTGCGTTTGGTATTCCGATGATCAATAAAATTTCTAAGAACGATGAAAAAATCAGAGCCCTGATTATGGCTCCAACACGTGAGCTTGCTATTCAAGTGGCTGAAGAAATCGAAAAACTCTCCCGCTTTAAAGGTCTTCGCACTTTGCCGATCTATGGTGGACAAGATATCGTACGCCAGATTCGCGCTTTGAAAAAGAAACCTCAAATTATTATCGGTACACCAGGACGTTTGCTTGATCATATTAATCGTAAAACCATTAAGCTAGAAGACGTTAACACCGTTGTTTTGGATGAAGCAGATGAAATGCTGGACATGGGCTTCATGGAAGATATTCAGTCCATTCTGAAGCAAGTTCCAGACGAGCGTCAAACAATGCTGTTCTCGGCTACAATGCCTCCTAACATTAAAAGATTGGCTGAGCAATTCCTTAAAGATCCTGAGCATGTATCCGTTATTCCTAAACAAGTTAGTGCTCCGCTGATTGATCAGGCCTATATTGAAGTTCCTGAGCGTCAAAAATTCGAAGCATTAAGCCGTTTGATCGACATGGAATCCCCAGAACTTGCTATCGTATTTGGTCGCACTAAGCGCCGGGTAGACGAGCTGGCTGAAGCTCTGCAAAAACGTGGTTATTCCGCAGACGGTTTGCATGGTGACTTGTCTCAAAACCAGCGTGATGCTGTTATGCGTAAATTCCGTGACGGAAGTATTGACGTACTCGTAGCGACTGACGTTGCTGCCCGTGGTTTGGACGTTTCTGGCGTAACTCACGTTGTGAACTTTGACCTTCCGCAAGATCCAGAGAGCTATGTTCACCGTATCGGACGTACGGGACGTGCAGGTAAAGAAGGGGAAGCTTGGTCATTCGTAACGCCTCGTGAAATTGACCATTTGCATTTCATTGAGCGTGTAACCCGTCACCGCATTCCACGTAAGCCTCTTCCAACGTTGGCAGAAGCTCTGGAAGGCAAACAACGTATCATCGCAGAACGCCTTCTAGAGGTTGTAGAAAAAGGCGAGCTGAACGAGTACAAAGGTTTGGCTATTCAAATGCTGGAGCAATATGATTCTGTACAACTTCTCTCCGCAGCTCTGAAGCTGATGACTGGTGAGAAGAGAGAGGCATCTATTGAACTGACTCCGGAAGATCCGATCCGTGCAAAACGTCGTAAACCAGACGTGCGTTCTGGCGGACGCAAGCCTTCCAACTATAGTGGACGCAGCAACGGTGGCTACAATTCCAACCGTGGCGGTAGCGGCAGTAAAGGTGGATACGGCGGTTACAACCGTGGCAAAGAAGGCGGTGGCTACAACCGTGATTCCGGAAGCCGCTATAGTGGAGATCGCAAACCACGCCCGAGCAGCAATGGCGAAACTCGCCGTCCTGCAAGACGTGAAGATTCCTCTTCTGAATAATAAGAAATAAGTGATTAAAAAGTCGAAGCTAATGCTAGCTTCGGCTTTTTTTGATCGGTAAGTATGAATTTTATGGGATTTGCTTTAATGGACCACGTATGGATTTCACTAGCGCTTTAGGGATGAAATACGGTATGATATAGTCAAGAGCCGGAATTAACAGGCATAGCAACATAAGTCTTGGAACTGCCAAGGCTTGCGGAGGGAGAGACTAACATTGGAATTTAAAGGAGCTATGGGGGGGATTTACCGCCTAACCGAGTGGATTACCCGGCTGGCGGCTAGCAATTTGTTGTGGGTGTTATGTTCATCGCCTTTTGTATTCTGCCTCATACTGAAATTACTGGTTATGAATCAGAATTTGGCGAATGAATCGTTACAAATGAACTGGGCGATGGCTATTTTGGCACCGCTTACTTTATTTCCGGCAACATCGGCTTTGTTCTCAGTGGTTCGCAAATGGGTGATGGGCGATACCGATACAGGCGTGTTTCGTACCTTCTTTAAAGGATATAAAGAGAACTATAAGCAGAGTCTGATTGGGGGTATCTTTTACACGTTACTGTTTGTCGTCATGTATGTGGATTACACTGTATATATGACACAGCTCAGCAACTTGCAAATCGTGGGTGTTATCATGCTGATCCTCATCATTATTTTGCTTGTGTCTATGTTTAACTTCTTTTCGATGGTAGCTCATTATCATATGTCTACCGGACAAATTATTAAAAATGCGGTTTTATTGACGCTGATTCGACCATTCCGTGTATTTTCCACCATGCTCGGCAGCGCCGTTGTTATATACATTGGAGTTAAATATCCCGTGCTTTTCTTATTCTTCATCGGCAGTGTAGTTGCCTGGTTCGCTTTTTTTAATTTTTACGGAACCTTCCTCAAAATGCAGGATCAAATGGAGAAAATGAAACAGAAAGACGAAGAAAAGGCAACCATTGAAGACAAGAAAAGTGATAACCTCTAAAAATAAAACATATTTCTCCTAGCATTTACTTTCTGAGTGAGAAGCGCTATAATAAGGTCACATCCTGCGATGCACGTTACGGTCATTTGTTGTTTTGAACCAATGACAATGTCTAGGGAGATCTATACGAATGAATAGCTGAAAAGCCCTGTCAATTGCTGACAAGGGGACTTCAAAAGTTTATTCTGCGGTCACCCACCTGCTAAAGCAGGTTCAGAAGACGCTATGGTCGGACGGCATCGGCGGGTACTCCATAATGTAATGAACACACTCTGGTACTGCTTATGCAGAAACAGGGTGTTTTTTGTATGCAACAATGTTAAACTAAGACATGAGGTACTAAGGTCGCATACCACAGGCATGATCGGACTCAATTTCGGTTGTTTATCGTGTTTTATAAAGCGCTTGCAGCAGAGGAAGCCGATGTGTCGTATGATAGGTAGCGATTATCGTGAAGGAGGAAATGTCTTGTCGTTGAAGAGGACTCTGGTAGGGATTGTGCGCAGCCAAGAAGGTACAAGCGACCGGGTCAAGGACCCCCAAATGAAGACACGCTATTATAACTTATCGAGAGACAAGGCTTGGGAAGAAGTATCATCTATCCTAAAAAAGATTCCTGGCTACAAGGTGCTCCATGAGGTAGCATCTGTAGGTGAGATTACGTTGGAGAAGCGAACGGCGTTCGGCAGAACCGTCGACATTACCGTTTCGATTTTATCTGTCTCGCCAGTTCGAAGTGCGGTGGATATTTATTCTGCTTCACGTGGATCGTTAGGGGACTTGGGTGCCAATTACCGCATTATTTTGCAACTGTTCACTATGATCGACAAGAAGCTGTCTGCTTATAAGGTCGTACAGTAGTAGCAGGTTGTGGGAGCAGTGATGTGGTAGACAAACATCAAAAAAAGCGAGGAAGGCAATCCTTCACTCGCTTTTTTAATATTCGGTCCTGATTTAGACCAGTTTTTTTACGGCTGCAATCGCTTGATCATAGTCAGGATGCTCGGCCATTTCGCTCAAGTATTCTACGTAAGCGATTTTGTCATTTTGGTCAATGACAAAAATAGCTCTATGATCCAAATGGAATTCCTTAATGAATACACCATAAGCTTCACCAAAGGAATGATCTTTGTAGTCGGACAGTGTCAATACGCGATCAATACCAGCCGCACCGCACCAACGAGCTTGAGCGAAAGGCAAATCCACGCTGACCGTCAGTACCACAACTTGGTCCCCCAGGGAGTCTGCTTCCTGGTTGAAACGTCGCGTCTGTGCGTCACACACGCCTGTATCTAGAGAAGGGACAACGCTAATCAGTTTGACTTTGCCTGCAAAGTCTTGAAGCGTAGCTGCTTCCAATAAGTCTTTCTGTAATTTGAAATCAGGCGCCTGATCTCCAATTTTCAGTTCAGGACCTATGAGAGTCAAAGGATTGCCTTTAAAAGTAGCAACTCCTGTACGTTCTTGTGCCATATGTAATAGCCTCCTTTGGTTTTTGGCATTGGTTATCGTTGCCGAAATCTATTATAATCTTTTATAAAAGACATTGTCCAATTTGAATAAGGTGGAGACACCCCATGAAGGAAGGATTGCCTTGATTTTTTTACGTTATGAGAACTGGAAAAGTTATTTGCGGTTTTACCCGGTAACCTGTCTGATTTTGCTTATCAATATTGTGATGTTTATTGTACTGACCGTGCAAGGTGGATCGGAAAATAGTTTGACGCTGATCCGGTATGGGGCTTTGATTAATGAGGCGCCATTCACTGACCAGCTGTGGCGGTATGTGTCAGCTATGTTTTTACATGCAGGCTTTGATCATCTTCTGTTTAATTCCTTTGCAATACTTGTATTCGCTCCTCCGCTGGAGCGTTTGCTCGGGTCCTTACGATATGTGTTATTGTATCTAGTCACGGGCATTGTAGGGAATATACTGTCCATTGCACATTACAACATGCTGGCGGAAACGACAGTCTCTGTAGGAGCCTCAGGAGCGATTTATGGCATCTATGGGGCGTTTCTGTACGTTGCCTTATTCCAACGTTCCTTGATGGATGATGCTTCGCGCAAAACGCTGTACACGCTGCTTGGGTTTGGTATTCTGTTTTCTTTTGCTGTAGCGAACATTAACTGGACCGCTCACTTTGGGGGATTGCTCAGTGGGTTTTTCTTTTATGGATTATTGATTAGATTAACTGGCCAGCGCAAACGTCACTAAAGACAGCTTTATCGTAAGTTATCAGGGTAAGAAAGAGGATGATGTTCGATGGACATCTTCTTTCGGATGTTGAAAAACAGATTGGAGCGAATATCGGAGTGGAATTACGACAGTTGCAATACTTCATGAAAGTAGCGCAAAAAGAACATGTCACTCAGGCAGCCGAGGAGCTACATGTGGCGCAATCTGCGGTAAGTCGGCAAATTCATCAGCTTGAAGAAGAGCTGGGAGTTAATCTTTTTATGCAAAAGGGTCGCAATCTGCAGCTTACGCCAGTGGGACAGCTATTTTGCAAACGGGTGGAAACGATCATGAAAGACCTGGAGCGGGCTGTTTTGGAAGTGCATGAGTTTTTAGACCCTGAGGGGGGCGAAATCCGTATCGGTTTTCCGCACAGTTTGGGGATTCATCTTATTCCTACAGTGGTGGCTGAATTCCGTAAGCGGTATCCCAATGTTAAATTCAGATTTAAACAAGGAATGTACCCGAGTTTAATTCGTGATGTGTTAGCGGGTGAGGTGGATTTGGCTTTTGTATCTCCTTTTCCAGATCGACATGACCATGTCGAGGGAGATGTGGTGTTAACCGAGGAGTTATTTGCAGTTCTCCCGCCTAATCATCCTTTGGCTTCAGCCGAACACATCACATTGAGCCAGCTTAAGGGAGAAAAATTCATCTTGTTCAGAGATGGATATTCGTTACGCCCGATTGTCTGGCAGGCCTGTCTGGAGGCTGGATTTACACCGGATATTGCTTTTGAAGGCGAAGAGACTGATACGATTCGCGGATTAGTAGCTGCAGGTATGGGGGTTAGTCTTCTGCCTGAAATGGCGCTGTTTCAGACTAACCCGTTGCAACCTGCAAGGGTGTCGATTGTTGATCCAGAGGTGACAAGAACGATTGGCTTGATTCATCGCAGAGATGACAAGCTTCCGTTAGTTGCTAAATCGTTCCGAACTTTTCTATTGCAATATTTTGGCCTTCATGGTAATGCTGCTACTTCGAACAAAACGGCAAAAGCAGATTGAGGCTACTAAGTATAGTTTATTGGCTTAAGATCAAGAAAAAAAGGTTGTTCCTCTACCGTCATTGGTGGAGGAACAACCTTTTTTGCAATACAAGTGATTAATCCCGGCTATTAAAGATGCCGATTAGGCGGATCAGTTCCAGCAAGGAAACGAGAGCTGCAGCCACATAGGTCAATGCAGCAGCATTTAAAACTTTAGCTATACCACGTTCTTCATCACTACGGATAAATCCTTCAGAAACCATGATTTCCCGTGCGCGATTAGAAGCATTAAACTCAACAGGCAATGTAATTAATTGAAAAGCAACAGTAGCCGAGAAGAAGATAATACCCAGACCGATCAGGTTCGTAAAGCTAAATAAGAAACCGGCAATCAGCAGAAATGGTGCAATCCCGGAAGCAAAGTTTACAATCGGAAAAATCCGGTGGCGAAGTGCCAGCATAGGATAATGCTCTTTATGTTGGATGGCATGACCGACTTCATGGCAAGCAACAGCAACCGCAGAAATGGATTTTTCGTAATAAACGGGCTCAGACAAGCGCACCACTCGTTGTATCGGATCATAATGGTCAGATAGCGCGCCAGGTACTGGCTCAATAGGCACATCGTGCAAGCCATTACGATCCAGCATGTGCCGAGCTGCATCATAACCAGTCAGTCCATTTTCATTTGGAACATCAGACCATTTGTTAAACGTACCTTTTACACGAAATTGCGCCCATAAGGATAATCCGAACGCAAGAATAATCAATATATACATACCCATCATAAAGCAACCCTCCATTATTGTTCATACTACTAGCTCGGGTATCTACATCATAGAACTATGCTCCAACAGATACTTCAAAGCCTCAATACAAGCAGCGCTTTGTGGCAAAAGACCGGTAAGCAGCTTGCGAGCTTGGACGGGCTTGAGCTGTCCGAGAAGAGGTTGTAGTTCATTGACTTCACGCTCTAGACGCTGCATGTGCATTTCTAGACTCGTTAATTTGTCAGTGACGTGCTCTTCTCCTGCAACGGAGTTCCATTTAATCAGTGTCTGTCTGATTTCCTCGAGGCTATACTTCTCTTGTTTCATTTGGTTAATACGTTCAAGCCTGTTTAAGGTTTCATCATTATAAAGCCGATAATTTTTCAATGATCGTTCTTCAGGCGTGATCAAACCGAGTTTAGTGTAATAATCAATCGTTCGTTCGCTGACACCAGCCGCTTTGGCTAGTTCACCAATTCGATATAGCTTCATATCCCCATCTGTCTTCACCTCGCGCTCTTCGTTCAATCTTCAATAATAACATCTTAAACCGAGAGTTTATAAAAGATATTTTACATGATCCTCAACCATACAGTCAAACGTTATGCTTTTGATGAACACAAACGAGCTATTTATATAGTCAGAAAATATGACATGAAAGATTTAAAGGCTTATTTTTTTAACATAATAAAAAAAATCTTGTCAACTTTCATGTATTCTGCTTATAATGACAATAAGAATTTCACGAAATGTAAAGAAACCTAACATTCGAGGGAGTGGTCTTCATGAGAAAAAAGTGGTTAGTTGTATTATTGGCCATGCTGACGGTTCTGGCTTTTCCTGTAGGTGCGTTCGCTGCTGACGGGCCCACAAATATCCAACTTCAAGCTGGACTAAACACGGCCTTTACGTTCTTGGCATTTATACTTGTGTTTTTCATGCAAGCGGGATTTGCATTGCTGGAGGCAGGCTCGACACGAATGAAGAACGCGGGTCATGTCGCTGGTAAAACGATTCTCACGACGGGTGTTGCGGCTTTGTCCTTCTGGGCTCTCGGATTTGGCTTCGGCTTCGGCAATGATGGTGGTAACGGATTTATGGGGCTGACGGGTTTCTTCATGAGCGGGACAGATGCTGCTGCATCGTTTGATACTCTTTCAGGTTTGGATGTTCCAATTACGATTATGTTTTTGTTTCACT
The DNA here is from genome assembly GCF_011066175.1 of Paenibacillus sp. EKM211P. Lineage (NCBI taxonomy): Bacteria > Bacillati > Bacillota > Bacilli > Caryophanales > Paenibacillaceae > Paenibacillus > Paenibacillus sp. EKM211P. The sequence goes on along the minus strand of NZ_JAAMNS010000012.1, from coordinate 97,167 downwards.
TTGCTTTTGCTGCGGTATCTCTTTCGATCGCATGCGGGGGGATGGCAGAGCGTGCAAAATTAAGTGTATACATTATTTTCGGTATTTTGTTCTCCATCGTGATCTATCCAGTTGTAGCTCACTGGGTATGGGGCGGTGGCTGGCTTGGCAAGTTGGGAATGCAGGATTACGCTGGTTCAACAGTAGTCCATTTGACAGGTGCTACGGCGGCACTCGTCGCTACGCTGCTGCTCAAACCGCGTCTGGGCAAGTTTAATAAAGATGGCAAGCCGAACATTATCCCTGGTCATAATCAGGTGTACTCGATCCTGGGTGTTATTATTCTCTGGTTTGGCTGGTTTGGATTTAACCCAGGTAGTGCTGTTTCTGCGATGAATGACGGATTCTTTGGATATGTAGCCCTGACTACAAATATTGCTGCGGCGGCAGGCGGAGTTTTCGCATTGCTCGTATCTTGGATGGTATACGGAAAAGCAGATATTCCGGCTATGCTAAATGGTGTGCTGGCAGCCTTGGTTGCCATTACGGGTTCTTGTGCCTTTGTGGCACCTTGGGCGGCATTGGTCATTGGCGCAGTTGCAGGGATCGTCACATTCTTCACAGCGCAATGGTTTGAGCGTGCGAGAGTAGATGACCCGGTATATGCTTTCTCCGTACACGGTGTTGCAGGGATGTGGGGCGCGGTATCCACAGGGTTGTTCGCTACTCCTGAGCTTGTAAAAATAACAGGTGTAGGTCAAGCGGGCCTGTTCTATGGTGGTGGTTTTACGCAATTAGGAGTACAGTTGCTTGGACTGATTGGCACTTTGGCATTCGTATTCGTCATTTCCTTCATTATTTTGGGTGCGATGAAAGCTATTATGGGGATTCGTGTTACGGAAGAGGAAGAAACGATGGGACTTGATATCAGTGAACACGGTACGTACGGCTATCCAGAGCAAATGAAGTTAGTTACCGAAGCTGAAAAGCGTTCTGGAATTGTCAGCTAATATGTAAAATATAAAGAGCCAGTATGGGTGAGCGGAGGAGATGGAAGTATGGAACTGCAAAATATGGCCCCTTGGGTGAGTTCCGCCGAAGCGATTGATCATGCTGACACACCTGAGTCGTTAAGGCAGGCCAGGATCGGTTCTCAGAAATGGCTGCTGGCTTCCCAAGCCTCCGCTCCGTTATCAGACTGGTTACGAACGGCGAATGAAATGCATGACCGCATCGCGGCCAGAGCTGTACAAATGTGCGAAAAAGGGATGGTTGAGGATGGCTTTGGGCCTCCTCCCGTCCCTTACGCATTTATAGCCTTCGGAAGCATGGGGCGCTCGGAATCGACGCTGTGGAGTGACCAGGATAACGGTATGATTATCAGTGACCTTGTGTCTGCTGACAAAGAATTGTATTTCAGCGAGTTTGGTCGCAGAGTGTCTGCGATGCTAGAGTATTTGGGATATCCCAAATGCGAGGGGAAAGTGATGTGCTCGGAGCCATTGTGGCGCCATACATTGTCTGGATGGCAAGAACAGCTATCCAAATGGTCGGAGGATTTTGCTTGGGAGCCGATTCGTTATCTTATTATCTCGTCTGATATGAGACATATCGCAGGCGATCAGCAGTTGTCTGCAGAATGGAAGCGGAGTTTTTATAAGTTGTTCCGAAAACATCCCGATTTACCTTCAGCCGTACTTAGGAACACGGTAAGGCATAAAGCGACACTTAATATTTTAGGTCAGATCGTTACCGAGCGATTCGGTGAGCATGCAGGCGATTTTGATGTGAAATATGGGTTATACATTCCGTTGGTGAACGCCGTCCGTTTTTTGGCATTGCAACATGGTGTAGAGGAAACTTCTACCCTGAAAAGGCTCAGGCGTCTCGCATCACTTGAAGCGGCACCGTTGCCTTTACTTGATGCTTGCGAGCGAGCCTTTCGGGTCGCGCTTCAGCTTCGAATGGCTACTCCGGTAAAGGAGAAGGGTGGGTTGCTTCTCAGTAATGGCTATTTGGCTGTCAAGCCGCTGAAGCAAGGGAAAGGCTGGCATGAGTTGCGCGAGGCTCTTTCGACAGTACGACGGCTGCATCGTGCGTTGCAAAGGCAGCTACGATTTATGGAAGGGAGAAGGTCATGAAGGAACCGGCGCAGGGAGGTGGCTTCTGGAGTGCTCTCCGCAGAGGAGGAGTGCCGTCGGCAATCGCATCTGTAATGGGGGCTCCTACGGCTCAGCAGATGGCGTTTATTCGGTCCTTAACACGGGAACAACGGCGTTCTGAAGTATTGCGTACCCCGCTGGAGCGTTTGGAGACGGTAGTTTTTGATCTGGAGACAACGGGATTTTCGGCACAGCATGGAGATGAGATTTTATCGTTCGGAGCGATTCGGGTAGTCGGGGATGTGATTATGGAAAAAGAGCAGTTTTATACGCTTGTCAATCCGCGGACTGAGATTCCTGAACACATTACTGAGCTAACTGGGATTACCCGGGAAATGACGGATGAAGCTCCGCCGCTTATGAATGGACTACATGACTTTATGTCCTTTGTAGGTGGGCGGGTGCTTGTAGCGCATGCTAGCGCTCATGATAAGGCCTTTTTAAATGCTGCGCTATGGAAAACATCTAAAGTTCAGTTAACTCACCGTGTACTAGACACAATGATGCTCGCCAAATGGCTGGAGCCACAGCAACACCAAACCTATAGTTTGGATGAATTGTTGGCCTATCAATCCATTCCGATTGAAGGGCGGCATCATGCGTTAGAGGATGCGAAGATGACCGCTAAGCTATGGGTGGCGTATGTTCAGGAAATGCTGAAGCGTAATGTGACCAATTTGGCAGATATCTACGCGCATTTAAGCCATGCCTGATCAGTACAAGGCATAACATCTGACCTCACATAATAACAGCAAGTTCGCGATTTTCGTGGGTTTGCTGTTTTTTTGTGTCCTGTTCAGATTGTAGAAGGTTAGAGGTGGGAGTAGTATGGGCATCCTATGGGGAAGGATAAAGGTTATTTAGATGAAAGGTAGGTGATAAGACTTTGAAAAGATTTCTTTTCATCAGAGCAATAATGGTATTGGTTATGCTTGGGGCTTCATGGGGAATTATTGCAAACACAGTCAATGCAGCAAGCCTGCCCGTGAGAAATGCACCATTGGAAGAAAAGTACAAAGGTGAAAAAGAGCTTGAAATTGAGAAGAATGTAGGGACTGAATCTGATGCGGCAGAGGTAATGAAAAGAATCAAACCTGGGCAACAGCTTCCTTCTATGATTTTAAAGGGATTAAACGGCAAGTCCTACGATGTAGGGGCTCCGCGAAATAAAGCGATGATCATTAGCTTTTGGGCTTCGTGGTGCGATCCGTGCCGATTAGAAGCGCCTATGCTGAATGAATTGTATAGTAAATACAAACATGCTGTAGATGTGTATGGCATCAATGTAACCCGCTATGATCGATTAGAGGATGTGCAGAAGTTTTCCCGTTCTTTGGCCCTCCGATTCCCCATTTTACTGGATGAACAAGGAGCATTTTTTGAACAATTTGGAGGAGCGGCTTTTCCAACTCATGTAATGATTGACCATCATGGACAGGTACGAGAAATCATAATCGGCATGCTCAGTGAACGGGAATTGGAGGGTAAAATAGAAGCTCTTCAAAAAATAAAGTGACTTTAGGGGCCGATTAGATCGCCAAAGTCACTTTATTAGCTCATGCTTGTATTTGATTAGTGGTTAACTAAACCGTGATGAGTAAGCTCTGTTTGTTCATTTTTTGGAGTTGGCGCTTCCAGCAATGCGTAACGGAAGCTGTCCAAGAGAGCTTCCCAGCTCGCTTCAATAACATTTTCAGATACACCTACGTTACTCCAGACGTCCTCGTAATTTTTGGACTCAATGAGCACGCGTACCTTGGCGGCAGTGGCGTCTTTTTCGTCAAGCACACGCACCTTATAGTCAGCCAAATGCATGTCCCGCAAGGCTGGGAAATATTGAGAAAGAGCCTTGCGGAGTGCGTTATCAAGTGCATTGACAGGACCATTCCCTTCAGCTGCGGTATAGACACTTGTCCCTGCAACATTCAACTTTAAGAATGCCTCGGAGACGACCGATCGGCCCGCTGTTTTTTCCACTAGCACTTTAAAGGATTCAAATGAGAACATTTCCTTTACTTCACCGCCAGCTTCACGAATAAGCAATTCCAGCGAAGCATCCGCGCCTTCAAACTGATATCCCTGATGCTCAAGCTCCTTGATACGACTAATGACGCCATGTGCCTCATCACTGGACGGATCAAGGGTGATGCCCAGTTCTTGCGCCTTGGACACAACGTTGCTTTGTCCGGCCAGTTCGGAGACCAAGACCCGCTGCTTGTTCCCCACCAGTTCAGGAGCGATGTGCTCATAAGTTCGTGAGTCGCGCAGAATAGCTGACACGTGAATGCCTCCCTTATGGGCAAAAGCAGCATTGCCAACATAAGGCTGGTTTACAGGCAGATTAACGTTGGCGACTTCGCTCACAAAGCGAGCCGTATTGTGGAGTTGTTTTAGCTTCTCGGGATCTAGACAGTCGTAGCCCAGTTTGAGCTGCAAGTTCGGAATGACGGAGCAGAGGTTGGCGTTACCACATCGTTCACCGTAGCCGTTGATGGTGCCTTGGACCTGCCTTGCACCTGCTTGAACAGCACTTAGTGAGTTGGCTACTGCCAATTCGCAGTCATTGTGTGTATGAATGCCCAACTGTGACTTCGTTACCTGGCTTTGCAGTGTAGTAACAATTTCCTGTATTTCATGTGGCAGGGTACCGCCGTTGGTATCACACATCACGAGCCAATCCGCGCCTGCTTCCTCAGCTTTTTTCATAACGGCGAGTGCATACTCGGGGTTATTTTTATATCCGTCAAAAAAATGCTCGGCATCGAAAATAACCTCCATGCCCCCTTGCTTTAAAAAGGCGATGGAGTCGTAAATCATAGACAGATTTTCCTCCAATGTTGTCTGTAAAGCAGTGTGTACATGAAAATCCCATGATTTACCGACTAGAGTAGCGGCCTGAGCTCCGGATTCCAGAATCCGTTGCAGATTGACATCTTGCGCTGCGATGCTATCTTTGCGGCGCGTGCTGCCGAAGGCGACAATTTTTGCCTGAAGCCCCAGCTCTTGTACCCGTTTGAAAAATTCGATATCCTTGCTGTTGCTCCCGGGAATCCCGCCTTCAATATAGTGAACACCGAGATCATCGAGTTTTTTGGCGATTTTCAATTTGTCATCAGCAGACAAGCTAATTCCTTCTCCTTGAGTGCCGTCTCGCAGCGTTGTGTCAAAGATAGAAATAGCGGTGGACATGAGGGACTCCTCCTTCGCGGATTGCTCAGATTGGTGATGCTCTGCTTTTTTAAGCACATTAATTTAGGTGTTTAACGCTTAAAAACAGGAAAGCGTTAGTTTGTCGTGTTCGTATGATAGTCGATTATAACAACTAATGACTTCAAATGTAATATATAATTATCTTTTTTGAACACAAAACCTATATTTTTTATGTAAAATAGGAATAGCATTCAAGGGTAACCCAAGTATAAAATCAAAGGACATATTCCTGATCTAACGAGTGAATTACAGTTAAAAAGAAGGGTTGAGCATGAAAGATGTCAGTGCTTATTATCCGGTTGGTGGACGAGTTATTCTGCATGTGGATATGAACGCATTTTATTGTTCCGTTCATGCAGCGGAGGAGCCGGAAAAATATAAAGGATTGCCTACCGCAGTGGCAGGCAGCAGTGAGCTGCGCAAGGGTGTAATTGTAACCTGCTCTTATGAAGCACGACGATTGGGCATTTCAACAGGGATGGTTGTTCAGCAGGCTCGCCGGATTTGTCCGCAGCTCATCGTAATACAGCCTGATTTTCATTTATACCGTCGTTATTCCAAAGCATTTATGAGTATTGCTTACTCGTATACGCCTATGCTGGAAGCAACTTCAATTGATGAATGTTATCTAGATATTTCCGGTTCCAAGCAGTTTGGAACACCTTTGGATATTGCCGAGGAAATCCAGCGTAGAGTAGAAGAAGAGCTAGGCTTGCCTTGTTCAATTGGGGTAGCGCCCAACAAACTACTGGCCAAAATGGCCTCTGATCTGAAAAAGCCACGCGGGATATCTGTTCTACGTTTGCGTGATGTACCCAACATTTTGTGGAACCTTCCATGTGGGCAGTTGTTTGGTGTGGGCCGAAAAACGGCAGACAAGCTTCTACAAATGAACATTCGTACCATTGGGCAACTGGCTAAGGCAGATGAACACATGCTGGTTAGCATATTTGGTGTAACGGGTTCTTGGTTAAAATTGGCGGCAAACGGAATTAATCATTCTCCAGTCAGCACTGAGCGGGAGCCAAACAAATCCATCGGGCACACCACCACCTTGCCTATGGATGTAGTAAAGCTCGAAGAAGCCCAAAGGGTACTGCTTAACATTAGTGATCAGGTAGCCCGGCGGCTTCGACGGCACGGTATGCTGGCAGGAGGTATTCAACTGACGATTCGGACCCCAGATATGAAGACCTTTACGCGTTCTCAAGTCAGGAGTACGCCTACGGAAAGTGCAGAAGACATATATAAAGAAGCTTGTGCATTGTATCGTCGCCATTGGGGAGAGGATAAGCCGGTGCGTTTGTTGGGGATTACGCTGCAACAGCTCATTCCTAAGGAGGAAGCGGCTGTTCAATTAGATCTATTTGAATACCAGGACCAGCCTAAAAAAGAAAGTTTACTGAAAACGATGGATGCGCTGCGCGATAAGTTTGGTGAAAATGCGATTTTGACTGCGGGGATGCTGGGAGATGATCCTTCGGTACTTCTTCGTAATTCCAAGTTGCGCGGAACTTCGCTGCAAAAAGACAATCTACCCACTCCAGAGTGAACTTCGGGGAGGGTTATTGTTGTATCAGTAACACACGCTATAAGCGTTTTTTGCATGAAGGATAAAGGAAAATAATTTGTAATAATATTGGGTTTGTATTAATATGTGAATAGAATGCAAAAGCTGGTTTGTTCGATTGTATAGGAGGAAGAGAAAAGTTATGGCTAAATACACTTGGGTAGAAAAAGATACATGCATTGCTTGCGGAGCCTGCGGCGCTACAGCACCAGACATCTATGATTATGATGATGAAGGTTTGGCTGAAGTGATCTTTGAAGGGGATGCAAACCAAGGCATCAAGGCGATCTCGGAAGACCTGTTTGATGATATGCAGGATGCTTGTGACGGTTGCCCTACAGATTCCATCAAAGTTGCAGACGAACCTTTTAATAAAGAAGGTTAAGTGTAAGTTTTTTGGACAGGCATAGCACCGCCAGTACCCTTCGCCGTATAACGGTGAAAGTATGCTGGCGGTGCTGTTTTTTTTATGTGCTGTCCATCAGACCTATTGTGACCGATATACATAATAGTAAGCAAGATTACACGATCAGGAGGATCCGATGGACCATTCGCCTCATCTTAAATCGTATGTAAAAAAACACCCTGATAATAAAATGGCCTGGTATTTACTCGGTAAAGAGTATGAAAGCAGCGGCCAGGAGGGCAAAGCAAATTATTGCTTCAATCGTGCAGGGGAAGTGTTCGAAGCCTTTGAGCATAAACAGATTCCGGCAGACGTATGGATGGAATATCAGGATAAACTGGTTCAGATGTCCAAGGAGAAGGAGCGGAGAACCGCTCGAACACGCCACCTTCTAACTGCGTTAATGGTACTTCTGCTCATCTGGGTCCCTTCAGCCAATTCACCGAGCACTTTACCTGAGAGCGCATCCGTTCCATCCGGAACTGAGGACGCAGCGATTGATCATGCCGAAGTTGCAAAAGTGGCTACTGTTGATCCAAAGGAGAGGGCGCAGAACGGTGAGACTTATGTTGGTAGTGTGTTTACGGCTCAAGCCAGGCAAGGAAGTGGGGCTGGAACAGCGCTTACGGATATGTTGGCAAAGACGAGTCAAATGCCGTCCAAGACCACGGTGCTGGGCATGGAGCAGAGCGGGGCGTGGCTGATCTGGAGAGAAGGCATGAAGCCGTTACTTAGTGTACAGAACAAGGGAAACGGCGGATTAGCTGTTCAGTCTTACGACGCCGCTGCATGTGCTTGCAAGCCGTCAGATAGTGAAACTCTCCGCAAATCAGGTCTAAAATGGGCTGCCGGACAGGAAGAACTGGCTGTGCTGAATAGTGCCATGCGTGCATTTCGCTCGCAGCATCAACGTCTTCCCCAGAGTCTTGAGGAACTGACCCGAGATTTTCCCGATAACACGATGTACGGTACGACTGACGGGATGAAGAAGGCTTTTACACCTATGCGCAATTTACTTGCTTCTCCAGGACAGGGAACAGGGAAAGATCAGAACACTGGCGCAGCGGCTGAGAAAAGTCTATTGCTGGCATCGTCATTGCACGGGCGTCCTTTTCTGGGGCAACCGCTACGAATTGTGATAGACAAATCCAAGCACAGGCTAGCATTGGTGAGCGGCAATATACTTATTCGCAATTATCCCATCGGTTTGGGCGGAGAAAGAACACCGGAAGGGAAATTTGTGATTACCGATAAAGTCGTAAATCCGAACGGCAAATCCAACGGTGAGTTTGGTAGCCGTGGTATGCAACTGTCTGCAACGAATTATGCTATCCATGGTACGAACGAGCCAGACAGTATCGGCAAAAATGAGTCACTGGGTTGTGTCCGCATGGGGAAGGAAGACGTGGAGGAATTGTTTGCATTCGTACCTTCAGGTACGGAGGTGGTCATTGGTAACGGGGGACTGCCTGATCAAGTGCTTGTACCTGGTTCCCGATTTACGAGTGAGCCGCAGCACGACCAGACGAATCCCCGCAAAACCTATCACTGGCTAAATTAACGTTGTGGTGCCGCTGCTACTTGTTGATTAACGATTTCCTGCTTGTGCTAAAACAATGACCAGAACAATCACAATGATGAGTAGAACAAAGCTGATGGCGGTCCATACGATCGCTTTCTTGTTCACCTCATCCTTTTTCTTTTGCAGACTGGGCGGTTTACGCTTGGTCTTCATATCAGCATCCCTCTTTTCTTGCGGGCTAAGATCCTGTCTTACTATGTCCATTGTAAATGGTTTGATTATACATTTTCAATGACATCTCCATGACAACTGAATTGTTCTGATGTTGGACCTCGCAAATTACTTTCTTTTTGGTATGGAAAAAGCTAAACTATTTTGTAGAGATGTTTTTTTAGGATTGTGCAAGGGCATAGAACGGAGTGGATGAATCGTGTTGTATCGAAGGATCGCGAAACCTGTTTTTTTCAAAATGAGTCCAGAGAGGGCCCATCATGTAGTCATTGACGGCTTAAAACATGCTGGCTCACTTCCTGGTGGTGCGGCGACGTTGCGAGGGATGTATGGAGTCAAGGAAACGGAAGATCTTGCCGTTGACCTGTTTGGCATTCATTTTCCCAACCCGATTGGACTGGCTGCGGGACTGGATAAAAATGCTGAAGCGGTTGCCGGTTTTTCTTCCATCGGTTTTGGTTTTATGGAAGTAGGCACGGTGACACCTGTCGGACAGCCCGGCAATGATCAGCCCCGTTTGTTTCGACTGCCTCCCGATGAGGCATTAGTCAATCGGATGGGCTTTAACAATCTGGGTGCTGAGAGCATGGCCCAACGTTTGGCTACCCTTAAACATCGACCTGTACCGGTTGCTGTTAATATCGGCAAAAATAAAGTCACGCCAAATGAGGATGCTCATAAGGACTATGAGAAGTGTATTTCCGCACTGTATCCGTATGCGGACTTCTTTGTAGTGAACATTAGTTCACCCAATACTCCGGATTTACGAAAACTCCAGCATGGCAGTGAACTGAAGTCATTACTGGAAGCGGTTCGGGCAGAGATGGGAGTTCAGGCGACAAAGTATGGTAAAGCCAAGTCTGTACTGGTCAAAATTGCGCCGGATGTATCGGACGAGGAATTGGAATATATGACAGATGCGATTGCAGCTAGCGGAGTGGACGGCATTATTGCAACGAACACGACGATATCCAGAACTGGTCTGACGCATCGGAATGCAAGTGAAACCGGAGGATTGAGTGGTAAGCCGCTACGTGACCGTTCCACAGAGGTCATTGGACGGGTGTACCGCCAGACGGAAGGGAAGCTGCCTATTATTGGATCAGGCGGTATTTTTACCAGTCGTGATGCCTATGACAAAATTAAAGCAGGCGCTAGCCTGATTGAAATTTATACAGCATTGATCTATGAGGGGCCGGAAGTAAACCGGGCTATACATGCCGGTCTGCGTGAGTTGCTTCGAAAGGACGGCTTTAGACATATTACCGAGGCTGTTGGTGCAGCTCACAGATAAAAAAGTGTTGTCGGAAGAGACAGGAGGTACGGGGATGGACGGAAGAGACTGGGGAACATTTTTGCTGCCATACGATCAGGCGGTGGAAGAGCTTAAGGTCAAGTTCAAAACAATGCGTGCGGAGCTGAAAAAGCGCGAGGAATACGCTCCTATCGAATTCGTAACTGGACGGGTTAAAAAAATATCCAGCATCCTCGATAAGGCGAAGAGATTACAGGTTCCACCTGATCAGCTGGAGACGGGGATCGAGGATATCGCCGGCATTCGCATTATGTGTCAATTCGTAGAGGATATCCGGCGGGTAGCCGAATATATTCGAAGACGTAAGGATTTGACGGTATTGTATGAAAAGGACTATATCACCAATTATAAAGATAGCGGCTATCGCAGCTTTCATATGATTGTGGAGTACCCGGTTCAGACAGCAGTGGGGTTAAAGATCGTACTAGCCGAAATTCAAATCCGTACGTTGGCTATGAATTTTTGGGCAACCATAGAGCATTCTCTTAGCTATAAGTATCGTGAGAGCTTACCGGATGATATGCGAGCCCGGTTGAAAAAAGCGGCTGAGGCAGCCTTTGTGCTGGATAATGAAATGTCTTCCATCCGCCTTGAAATATTGGAAGCACAGAAGAAGTTTGAGGATGAAGCCAATATCGTATCCAAAGTGCTAACAGGCATGCATCGTCTGTATTTCTACCATAAAATTAGTGAAACGATTGAGGCGCAGCGCAGATTTAATGAACTGTGGGAGCGGCACGATATGGAAGGAATCAAGCAGCTGCATGATGAGGTCAAGGAGATGCTGGAAGCTTCAACTAAGGAAGAAGACAGGGATGAGTTTTAAATGGTGACCCCTTCCTATGAACCGTTGTACGTGACTTATTTGGTATACTTCAATCGGGATCGGGATTACTTTGAATGTCATGAGGTACTGGAAGAGCTGTGGCTTAAGCTGGACCGAGACCCTGTATATAAAGGTTTGCTGCAAGTTGCTGTAGGACTGTATCATTTTCGCAATGGTAACTATCGTGGTGGATACATGATGCTGGACAGTGCGGTACACAGGTTGGAACATACTTCTTCGCAGGCGCTGGGCATTAATATGGCGAAGCTGGTAGACGAGGCGCGCGCTTGCGCCCGGCAGCTTGCTGAAGCTGTTATGGAAGGTTCGGAAGAGCTTCATCGTCAACCGCCGATTTATCGGGACTTGACGATTGAAATCATCGAACCTGGGCTGCGTCGGGCCGTGGAGAAGGCAACGTTGTCCGTTCCGGTCAACGTCCCTCAGCAGAGAGGTCCTCGGCGTGGCGAAAAGCATGAGCAGCGTCAGCAGGCGCTGGAAGCTTCGATTAGGCGAAGACAGGCCGCTGGCAGCTTACGCTCAGCCCAGATGGAAACGAAGGATGCGCCTTGATGTTGTAGCGTATAATAAACGAGCAGCCCGATCCGTTTTATAGGGATCGGGCTGCTTTATCATTGTCAGACGTGAGGAGATTTGTCTAAGAGGTCACGTTCTTTTTATATTTCTCAAAAAAGGCTTTGAAATCGTCGAGTGTGTATCCGTTGTCTGAAGGATTTTCCTTCAACCCACCTACCATACGTTCCTTTTCCACGCCTTTTTCGTAATAAACAAGCGTGGGAGTATACTCAATCTTGTACTTGTCCCAGCCAGCCTCATACTCACGCAGGTTAAATTCGTGCATCGTGATATTCTCCTGCTTGCTCAAAGGCATGAGCTTGGGAGTAGTGGCACGGCAGTGAACACAGTCGGAAGCGAAATGATAGACGAAAAAGCTTTCCTTTTTGTCAATTTTACTTTGTAAATCTTCTGGCTTAATAATTTGCTGATAGTTCGGATCATTTAGCAGTTCCTGGGTAGCAGGATTTAACGAGGCTGTGGAAACGCCGTACAGCTTGTTTTTAGTGCCCGAGTTTAAAGCGAGCAGCACTCCAAGCAAAATGACAAGCACAACAAAAAAGCCAATGACAGGGATAAGCTTTTTTTTGTTGGATTTTTGTGCGTTCAATGGAATCTCTCCTATCAAAATCTAAAATATGTAACTATGAATCTCATTATTATACAACATTACAGCTTGTAGTGAAAGTTTGTAAATCACACAGATATTGCCGGATAACAGGTTGATTATGGTACAATAAAACTTATTTTAACAGGACAGGATGATTACGATTATGGGTGTACAGCTCCCCACAGCATTTGTAAAGCGCATGGAACAACTGCTCGGTGATGAATTTGAGGCTTTTATGGCTGCCTATGACCACACGCCCCATGCCGGGATTCGCGTCAATACATTAAAAATTCCAGTAGAGGACTTTAAGGAACGTTCTCCGTTCGAACTGCGGCCGATTCCGTGGTGCCCCACAGGTTTTTACATTCCGCACGGCACTAAGCCTGGACTTCACCCTTACTATCATGCTGGGTTGTACTATGTACAGGAACCAAGTGCGATGTCTCCGGTTGAACTGCTCAATATAGCTCAGGGTGAAGCTGTTTTGGACTTGTGCGCTGCACCGGGGGGGAAATCAACCCAAATCGCAGCCAAACTGCAAGGAAGTGGCGTACTGGTGACCAATGATATTAGCGCCGATCGAACCAAGGCGCTAGCTAAAAATGTGGAACTGTACGGTGTGCGCAATGCCGTGGTATTGAATGAAAGCCCGGATCGTATCGCAGATGCTTTTCCTCATTTCTTCAACAAAATTTTAATTGACGCACCTTGTTCGGGAGAAGGTATGTTCCGTAAGGATGAAGATATGGCCAAACAATGGGAGACACACTCGGTAGAAAAATGTGTGGTCATGCAACGGGACATTTTGCGTGTAGCGGCCTCGATGCTGAGCGATGGGGGAAGAATTGTCTATTCGACCTGTACCTTTGCCCCGGAAGAAAATGAAGGAATGATTGCGGAATTTCTGGAGGCTCATCCCGATTTTAACGTAGTCCCTGTTCCTTCGGAAGCAGGTTTTGCACCAGGCCACCCGGAATGGATGAATGAAGAGATTGCATCGGCACATCCGGAACTGCGAGGTACAGCACGCCTATGGCCGCATCTTGTAGAGGGTGAAGGGCATTTTATCGCCATATTGCAGCATCAGGGTGGTGGTCGTGTCACTTCGACAGCAGATCACACTGAGTCAGGGGAACTGGCTCCATATACGAACAAGAATGAAAGAATATTAAAAATAGAAGCAGCATATTCGCACAAGAAGCAACATTTGCCCGTCAAGGAAGCGCTGCTCCCAAGTGTCCAAGGAAGGCGCACGACTGATGAGCCTAAACGAACCGGAAAAGGAATGGGCGGAAAGTCAGGCAAAGGAAAGACCACGCGCGGCTTTGATGGTAACAAGTCACGTATGGGCAAAGAAAATGCAAAATCTGCTGTACGCTCCCCGCATGATGTGTTGGAATCTTATCATCAATTTGTTCAGGAGCAGTTGGAGGTTTCATTTGCAGGCTACACGGTGGTCTACGGAGATCGCATTTATCAGTCGCCGCTGGCATCACATCGTTTGGACGGTCTTAAGGTGGTACGTCCGGGTTGGTTTATGGGAACCGATAGAAATGGTCGTTTCGTACCTTCACACCCACTGGCGGTGGCTTTGCGCTCTTTTGAGGCGGTTAGAAGCATCAACCTTTCCAGCTCGGATGCTGAAGCCATCCGGTATTTAAAAGGTGAAACCTTGTCCATCCCTGTTGAGAGAATGGAGCTTCGGAATGAAGTCCAACCCAAGGGCTATACTCTCGTGTGTATTGATGGTTATTCGGCCGGGTGGGGCAAATGGCAGGACGGCATGCTTAAAAATGAATATCCTACAGGCTGGAGGTGGACATCGGTATGAGTGGAAAAGGAAGACAAACTCAGCGTTTGGACAAAATTTTAACCCATATGGGCTATGGTTCCCGTAGTGATATCAAGAGACAGGTAAAGCAAGGTATGATCACAGTAAACGGACGGATCATCAAGGATAGCGGCTTACAGGTTCATCCATATCAAGATCAAATTGAAGTGAACGGCGAACTTGTTGTTTTTAGAGAGTATATTTACATCATGCTGCACAAGCCCCCAGGTGTTATATCTGCAACCGAAGATACGAGGGAACGAACGGTGCTGGATTTGCTGAGTGCGGAGGAACGACATTTCGAGCCTTTTCCAGTAGGGCGGCTAGATAAAGATACAGAAGGCCTATTGTTATTGACCAACGATGGCAAGCTGGCGCACGAACTACTATCTCCGAGGCGTCATGTCCCCAAAACGTATGAAGCTACGGTGTTGGGACTTGTCACGGAGGAGGATATTCTTCAATTTACAGCAGGAGTGGAACTGGACGATGGGTATGTCACCCTTCCCGCGCAGTTGACGATTCTTCGGCATGAACAGCCGCATCAGGCAGATGGGGAAGTCATTTCCTATATTTCGCTTGTAATCCATGAAGGTAAGTTTCACCAAGTGAAGCGCATGTTCGAGGCGGTTGGTAAAAAAGTGACCTACTTGAAAAGAACAGCCATGGGGCCATTGAAGCTGGATGATCAGCTTCCACTGGGCAGCTATCGAGAGCTGACTAGCGAAGAACTGGCATTGATCGGCCGTGATATAGTTTCCGCAACACCAGAAGCTTGATGGTAAGATTAAATATAAATGACGCACAGACTCGTACGAGATTCCTGTGCGTCATTTTATGATATAGACAATTAGACAGAGCAGTATTCATAGGCAGTCTTCGATAACGAATCGTAATTTGCGAATTATTGTGCGCGTGCTGCCCGATTTTGTTTCACTTCCGCTGCCTTATAAGCTGTAACCTTGTTTTTGCCTGTCGTTTTGGATATGTACATGGCTTGATCGGCCTGTTTGACGAGTTCATCCGGGTTCATTTCCTTCTTCACAGTACTGTGTCCGACACTAATAGTGACGATGCTTTCCTCAGCAACACGTTCGCGGATTCGTTCTGCGACCAGAGCCACCTTGGCCCGACGATCCACAACCATTGCGACCAGTTCCTCGCCACCGTATCGTCCGGTCAGCCCGATTTCATCCAGTTCGTCCTCCATAATCTGTGCCACCTGCTTGAGAACTTCATCCGCACGAGCATGGCCCTGCGTATCATTCAGCTTTTTGAAATTGTCAATATCGCAAAAAATGACAGACACGCGGATTCCCTGGTCCATATATCGTCGTAGTCGCCCCGAAAAATATTTACGGTTATACAGTCCTGTCAGGCCATCGGTAATGGAAGAACGATAAATCCTTTGGAGTAGCTCCACAATCCGTTCAAACAGGATGACAAATAACGTAGTGTAGTACAGCAATGGTAAAAATGACATCCACAGGATTGTGTTTGATCCGTCTGCTTCTTCAGGGATGTCATTTCGCAGCCAGAGAAAACCAAGCCAGAGCAGATAAGTGAATAGGCCTGCCATAAATTTCTTTGGCTGTCCGATTCGCGGGGTGATGAACAGAAGGCTTAATATAAGCACTAACACTCGATAAAACAAAGTGAATCCAACCAACTTCACTGGGCTAATCCAAGTAGGCAGCAAACCTAAAGTCCAAGCCATTACCGGCAGTATTAATAACGCAGCCAGCAACAGCAAGACCCATTTTTCCATAAGCTTTAGCTTTCGGTAAAGCTGAAATACAGCGGCATTGATGAGCACGAAGGCAAACGCCTCCAAAGCATTTTTCCACACGATTCCCTGCAGTTGCATTTGGCCGCCGCCTGCCGAATAGAGATTCATCACTTCATATGTCATAATAAAAATAGCGGCAGCCGAAAAAAGGATATAGGCTTTTTTTCGTTGTCTGCTATATATGATCACGCACATTAGCGCCATCATGAGTATAATATACAAACCGCAGGCTGCACTTATGGCCCCGGCCAGAGATGGGGAGCCCAAGGTTCCCAATAAGGACAACAACGTCAACATCACCGACTCCATTTGTAAAATTAATCTATCTATTGAACGGACGATATCGTTCCGATACAATAGACAGGATTTATTCCAGTTAAAATGTTATAATTTTCTTTTGTGCCTAACATTTATTCTCAATATATCATCTTTCAGAAAATCCGGAAACCTATACATATATCCTGTGTTCCGGGCAGTTTAATGCTTGAAAGGGGAAGCACTCATGAAATTGCTACAGGCTCTCTTTTTCCCACCCGAGCAACCGGGAGGCGTTTCATCCATGATTCCATATTTGCAAGAGCGATTTACGTCCCCCCGTTGGGAAATGGAGTTATTTTCAATCCCTAAACGGATTCGTAACAAGGGTAGGGACGAAGTAATCTTTGATACCTTCGACTGGACGAGATATGAGCAATATCCTATCGTTCAAAAATATATTCAGACGTACCGTGATTATTTGTGGTGGACTCGGCTTCGTATTCAGAAGCCCTTTGACCTTATTCATGCTCATCATCCGATTGCCGGGCTAGCTATGAAAAACGTATTTCCAGATACCCCGCTCGTACAGACGATTCACTCTTCCTATGAGAAGGAGTTAATTCTGAACGGGAAAATAGAGGAGAACGGGCCTGAACACCAATTCTTAGTGTCACTGTACCGAGAAATGGAGCAGAAGGCGGATCGCCTGATAGCAGTATCGCAATCTTTTCAGCATTACTTAACACCTTATGTACAGCATCCGCAAGATGTTGTGGTTATTCCAAATGGATATGATGAGAAGCGATTTAAGCCCATTCCTCACGAAAATGAAGTGACACAGCTTATGACCGTTTGCCGACTTGTTCCCGCCAAAGGACTTGATATTCTATTACAGGCTTGCGCTGAGCTGAAAAAAAGAAATCAGGAATTTGTACTTCATATCATTGGTGATGGTCCGATTCGGCCTGAGATGGAAGAGATGGCGCGACAGCTAGATATATACCATGAGACGATTTTTTATGGATATACTCTTCACCCGGAAGAGTTTATGCCTTTCTTTGATGTATTTGTATTGCCTTCGCGGGCGGAGGCCTTTGGCTCCGTATTTGCAGAAGCGGCATTGAGCTGTCTGGCATTGGTAGGTACAGAAGTAGGGGGAATACCGGAGCAGATTGAAAATGGGGTAAATGGTCTGCTCGTGCCACCCGATAATCCGAAGGCACTGGCAGACGCATTAGAAAAGGTCATCGCTGACCCTGCCTATCGTTATGAACTGGCTAGATCCGCCTGCGACAAGGCTAAATCAAGCTATTCATTAAGTCGTGCTGTTAACGAACTGAAGAAAATGTATTTGAAATTTCCGCACTAACCATGACGGGTATCACCTGGTTTGGAATCAGAATGCCGAAAGCTGGAGCGAGGACGTGAGGAGCGGAAAGGTCTTCCGCGTCCTGCTAAGATCAGTTTACTGACCCACATCAGACTGAGCATTCCAAAAATAGGATAAAGCACAGATAACAGTGAGCTGAAGCCGAACTGACTGATTAAAAAACAGGTGAGCATAATGAATAATGTAATGAGCTTGGGCGAAATTTGGACATGCTGACGAATTTGTAGACTGACTCCATAAATGTCGGCCACAAAGGTACTGAAGATCTCCATGAAAATGAGTAGAATGTATATGATTTCAACAAGGGCGCCTAGACGGTAAGCAATGCTTCCCATAGGGATTTCAAATTGCTGAATGCCTGGCATTTGCGCTGACATGACAAAATGTGCAGCCATCAGCATAAAGCCAACACCAATTCCGCCCAAAACACCGCCCCAGCGGATCGTTTTACGGGAGAAAGTTTGGCTGCCTAGAGGGACAAGCACGGCCTGAGCCATAGCCAGATTGAAGGACGTGTACAGGAGCGGAGATATCCATGTGCGTAGCACACTGTGGTCTGTCGTATTCGTAATAAAGCTTTGCGGATTGGGCATGGAAAGGGTACTGTGAACGAGCAAAAGAGATATAGTGATCATCAGCGGGACAACAATGGTATTCATATGCAAAATCGCTTTAATACCTTTATTCAGCAGCAAGTAAGTTCCGATTAGTGTAATGAGCAGTCCAGTCTGGTAGTGCAGGTGAAGGTGCTCCACAAAAACAGAGCCGGCTCCTGCCAGCATGACGCTGTTCACGCCAATCAGCACAAGAAGTGTGAATATGCTGATCCATTTTCCGGCATTGGCACCAAAAAGGTGCTTGTTCAGATCCTCGTAGGAGCGGGCTGAAATATCATGAGCGATCAGCATCATTTTCGTACCCAACCATACAAATATGAGTGTGGACAGCATAATCGTGATTGTAGCCCAACGTCCATATTGCGTAAAGAATTGCAATATTTCTTGTCCGGTAGCGAAGCCGGCACCGACGATTGTACCAATGTATGTAAAAGCAATCTGAAAAACATGAATATTACGTTTCATTCCCAGTCCCCCCTTGCCTGCTTGAATAACGCTGCAGCGAGCATATAATACAAACTATGTTCAACTGAAATAGGACATGACTGGATGAGACTGAAAATAATTATACTGCATTTAATGAATAGCTTGACGGGAGCGTAATTTATGGGTCAAATCCTTGCATGGATACTGGAATACGGATATTTGGCAATGTTCGGCTTGCTTGCCCTTGGAGTAGCTGGTATGCCGATACCCGACGAAGTGCTAATGATCGCCTTTGGCGGGCTCGTGTCTCAAGGACACTACAACTTTATTGCTGCGCTGGCAGTCACATTTTTCGGTAGTATGACAGGCATGATGCTTAGCTACACATTAGGTCGTCTGCTGGGCAAACCACTATTGCACCGATACGGTAAATGGGTGAGGCTTACGCCCTCCAGGATTGCTTCTTCCGAAAATTGGTTCGGACGCTATGGTACCTGGGGAATTTTGTTCGGATATTTTGTCCCCGGCTTGAGACATGTGTCATCCTATCTGGCAGGTACAACCCGTCTAGGTGTTTTTCGCTATATCGGCTATGCGTCAGCAGGAGCGTTGCTGTGGTGTGGTACATTTTTGGGGATCGGGCATGCGGTGGGCATGCACTGGGAACAGGTGGCTAAGCTGATGGAGAAGGTGACTCATCGGGTGGGCCTGATCGTTATTCTTTTAATCGTTTTGGGAGGAATCACCGCATGGTTCTGGAACAAGCGTAAAAAAAATATCACATGAATGCATGGAAAGCAGGCTATAGCTTGAAAGCGACGGGTGAAGTATGGTACTTTTACCGCATAGGAATGCCGTGGGAGGTCATGGAATGGAAGTATTAAAGAAACGAATTTTAAATGAAGGTGTGATTGCGTCAGATCAGGTACTAAAGCTGGATGGATTGCTCAATCACCAGGTTGATCCAGAGCTGACAATGGAAATGGGACGAGAGTTCGCAGCCCGTTTTCGGGAAGAGAAGATCACCAGAGTAGTGACCGTGGAATCCTCAGGCATTGCCATCGGGTTTGCGACAGCGTTGGAGTTGGGTGTACCGTTGGTATTTGCTCGTCGTAAAAAGACTTTATTAGCTGATCCAGATGCGCTGTGTGAGCGTGTACCTTCGTTTACAAAAGGGATTGTCACAGATATTATGTTGTCTCGTCAATTTATTCATGAGCATGATCGTGTCTTGTTCATTGATGATATTATCGCTAATGGCGATGCGGCACGAGGCATGGTTAAAATTATTCAACGCTCCGGAGCGGAGTTGGTTGGATTCGGGGTTGCGGTTGAAAAAATGTTTCAGGCCGGAGCGAGAACCATTCGTGAGCAGGGCATTCGTGTAGAATCATTGGTTAAAATTTCGTCATTGGCTGACGGTAAGATAGAGTTTGCTGAATAGTAACAATTCGAAGCTTCGGATCCTTATTTCTAATAATAACCTTTGCATGAGCATCAATTTCGCTTATAATATATATAAGGTTTGGGAGAGGAGGCAGCAACATGGGGAATGAACAATTGACCGAACAGTTTTTTCTGGAAAAACTGGCAGCGGCTAAAGTGCATTTTGAACGCGCCTTGGATTGTAAGCATACGGAATTCGACGATTTGTATCCCTATATGATTGAACATCCTCAGTTTTTTTGGTATAAACGCTATGTGGCCTGGTCTGAGTTGCTGACATTGGTTAACCTATGCGAAGAATTGTCTTTCTCTTGGAAAGAAGAATTTACTGCTCACCAAGTGGAGTATGTAGAACAGCGAGTGTTGTCTGCACAAGTGCTGGACTTCTGGTACGAGAAGAACGATACAAAAGAACATGATCACAGTGTAAATCAGTCGGGATAATTTGTTGCTCTGTTGGCAATCCATATAAGTAGTAAGCGGAAAGAGACCTAAATGATTCGTTTAGGTCTCTTTTTAAACTTTTTCATGCTATAAAATTATGGCCGTTGTGTTGAAAAAAATGGATAAGGAGGGGACATGAATGATAATGGACGAAGAATTGGATGCTTATCGACTTTCTGGTGAAAAGGTACGCGTCGTACGCGATGGATTGGAGTCCAACGATGTGGTTGGCATTGTACTGGCATGGGATGATGAACAGGTGCTTATTCGCCGCCAGAATCGACGTGTGGTCAAGTTGGATCGCAGCTATACATATCAGCCGTTCAGCGAGCCGCGACACAATCCGATAGATCTGGATTAAGAAACGAGTTCCCAATGGGGATTGGCTAAAAAACGGGTGTTTCATTAGGCATACAGAAACTCTAAATCGGACACAGTAATAAAGGAAAACTCAACAGAGAGGGCGTGCTGTGTCAATGACGGTTATGGACGAAAAAGTACATGCATACAAGGATCAAATCAGCCATTTGGAAGATAAGTTGCCCGAGGTAGTTCATGCCTATCATCGCTTTACCGGAGAATGCTTTCAAGCCGGCAGTTTAGATGAAAAAACCAAGCAACTGATTGCGCTAGGTATTGGCTTATTTGCGAACAATGAGGTGTGTACGTTTTATCATGTGAATGAGGCGCGCTCCAAAGGAGCCAGTGATCAGGAGATTATGGAGACCGTTGCTGTAGCTGCTGCAGTTGGTGGAGGACATGCTCTAAGTCAAGGGGTTACCCGTGTACAGAAGGCGTTACATTAAAGCGAATCATTCATACAGATAATTTATAATCGTAATAGCGGACATAGATTGATCTCAACAAATGATGGTTATGAAAAGAAGCTTCCGAGCACAGTTAGTGCCTGCGGAAGCTTCTTTTTGCGTGTAGTGCGGGGATTATGCTCTTTTACTTGCAGCAAAAGCAGCAGGGCGAGGGGATTTATGCTTGTAGGCAGAAGAGGATGCAACCCAACTTCGCCCAACAACGCGTAGGGGTTTGGGGGTTGAGTTATTGGGTAATTCGGGGCGATATTTCTCTGGTAAAGGTAGAGCTGCCGTATGAGGCAAAGAGGTAGGGAGTCCCAAATAAGCTCGCATTCGTTCATACATTTCTTTGCGGAATGCGGACATAGGCATACGGAACTGTTCTTTGACGCCTTTATATATATAGGTGGCGTGAACGCCGGAGTGGTTTTGTTGGATGTCTAGAACACGAATGTGATACTTCTTAAATTCATGTTTGATTTCAGATAGCAGGATTCCGGTACGATCTATTCCTGCGTTAACCATTTCGACATAAAGATCAGGGGTTTTCAGCACGCCGCTTTCCTCAAGAATTAGGCTGTCACGCTCAAATACTTTTTGAATAAAGGTAAGGAGCAGATAACTTTTCACAAGAGAGCATGGATGCTGAGTAGTATCCGAAGAGATCATTACCATTCACCGCCTTAGGGAAATGTGATGATAATTCATAGTCATCGAAGTGAAAGAACATAAGTTAATAGGAACCTATGTTCTTATATTATCGTATTATTCCTTTTTTATCAAGAATAAATAAAGAAAAATAAAAGGTTTGACAACTTTATTTGAGCATGGTATGATCTATCTTGTCGCTAAGAAAGATTGATTCTTTTGAAATAGACGACAAATATATATGCGGTCGTGGCGGAATTGGCAGACGCGCACGGTTCAGGTCCGTGTGGGCTAACCCCCCGTGGAGGTTCGAGTCCTCTCGACCGCATCCATTTAGAAAAGGTTTATAGAATTGCTCTCGTAGCAGTTTTATAAGCCTTTTCTTATGTTTCGGAGTTATTGCAGATTTCCCAGGAAGGACAATGTAAGGACTTGAATTTTATTCAAGTCCTTGAGCAATTCTTTTATAAGTTCAATTTTTAAGATATGATAGAAAGTAACACGTTTTATGATGAAGCTATTGAAAGGTTGGATGGAAGATGGAGAAAGCAACTTTTGCAGGTGGGTGCTTCTGGTGTATGGTGACTCCGTTTGAGGAGCAGCCGGGGATTCATAGTATTGTCTCAGGCTATACTGGAGGGGTGATTTCCGATCCGACCTACGAACAGGTTAAAACAGGAACAACAGGGCACTATGAGGTGGTGCAGATTACGTTTGATCCTGAGCTGTTTCCTTATGAAAAGCTACTTGAATTGTATTGGCCGCAAACAGATCCTACCGACGGAGAAGGTCAATTTCAGGACCGAGGCACACAATATAAACCTGCCATTTTTTATCATACGGAGCAGCAACGTGAGCTTGCACAGCAATCCAAGGAACAGTTGGTACAAAGCGGACGCTTTGATAAGCCAATTGTAACGGAGATTCTTCCGGCTTCGATTTTTTATCCGGCAGAGGATTATCATCAGGATTATCACAAGAAGAATGTGAAACATTATAAGGAAGATCGAGCCCAATCCGGTCGTGATGAATTTATCTACAAAAACTGGTAATCAGCTTTAATATACGTTATTATGCGCACTTCAAGGCAGATCAGAGATTATATCTCAGATCTGCCTTGTACATATTTAAACGGTTTTACTCACACAATGAAGGGACAGAGAAGGAGGCTGACCCGCAAATGAGTACACGACGGAAGTTGCACCTGAGAAATATAATAAAAAAAGCCTTAAAGGCATCACGCAGCCGGAAGGATTCGTCTTATGCGCTTATACACCATGCAAGATCTAGAATGCAAATAATTGTAGTGCTTTGTATTTCAGTCTGTATGTTATTTATGATCTGTAAAACTGCTGTTGCCGAAGCAATAGACCAGCAGAACCAGCAGCAAAAAAGGGTTGCTGTCATTATTGATGATTTAGGGAACAATATGAAAGGTACCGAGGAGATTCTAAATTTACCCGTCAAAATCACCGTTGCTGTCATGCCCTTCCTGCCAACAACCAAACAGGACGCTATGGAAGCGCATAAGCGTGGTCATGATGTTACCGTCCATCTTCCAATGGAGCCCAAGCAGGGCAAGCCTGAGTGGCTTGGACCGGGAGCAATCAAGGCTAATATGACGGATGAAGAAGTACGCGCCAAGGTGACAGCAGCAATTAAGGATGTTCCTTATGCCATAGGAATGAACAACCATATGGGCTCCAAGGTCACCTCAGACAAGCGCATTATGTCCGTCGTTCTTGATGTTTGTAAGGAATATGGACTATTTTTTGTTGATAGCCGTACTAATTATTGGTCAGTGGTGCCTGAACTTGCCGCTAAAAAGGGAATGCCACCGGTGCGAAATGATGTTTTTTTGGATGATGTTCATACACTCGCTCATGTGAATCGGCAACTTAGTAAAGTGGTCGAATGGTTGGCAGAGCACGATACCTGTGTAACGATTGGACATGTCGGCGTGTCCGGCATGTATACCTCCTCAGGGCTTCATTCATCGGTCCCTAAATTAAAGGAGCATGCACAATTTGTCGGTATTAGCGATCTGGTGCGTGATGTATGGGGATGGACAGGAGACCCAGCCACGAATACTACCATGCCGTCAGATGCGCAATAATGCCTTCGGCAATAGCTTCAGCAATCCTTTTTTGACCGTGATCCCCGGAAAGCATGGCTCTGTCCTGCTCGTTGCTGATAAATCCGGTTTCCACTATTACAGCGGGATGTTGGATTTTATTCAGAAGATAAAAGGGTTTTCCATATATGGTTTGTCTATTTATGCAAAATAAGCGGTTTAATGAATGCTGAATCCGTTCAGCTAACAGATAGCTGCTGCCTTCATCCTGATACAGCACAATGGGTCCGCGTTTTTCGGCACGTTTGGTCCAATTGACATGCAGACTGACAACCAAAGAAGTAGGCAGTTGCTCTGTCAGGCTTTTACGTTGGGCGAGATCTTTAAGATGCCGCGATTTGGACTGCAACCAACGGTTATCATCACTCAGTGCGTAGTCCTTGTCCCGATTCAGGACAGCAGGGTAACCCTGGGAACGTAA
This sequence comes from Paenibacillus sp. EKM211P, assembly GCF_011066175.1. Lineage (NCBI taxonomy): Bacteria > Bacillati > Bacillota > Bacilli > Caryophanales > Paenibacillaceae > Paenibacillus > Paenibacillus sp. EKM211P. Next base: position 72,550 of record NZ_JAAMNS010000012.1, on the reverse strand, counting down.
GATCAAGTATAGTTTTTGAGCAATAGCAAGATTGATATCTTTTTCCAGAAGTCCTTTGTGACTTGTTCCACCATCCACACCACCATGACCTACATCTATCAGGACCACGGGTTTGGCAAAAGCGTGATAGGACCGGTTGAGCGGAGGTTCTGTATGCTTGTTTATTTCAGTGCTTTTCTCTTCAGGCTGAGTAGTTGCATAAGCAAACGGGGTAAATACAGCACTACAAAGGAGGCAAAAACTTAACCCCAGCCCGGCCAGGCATATCTTCTTTAACTTTTTATTCAACACGTTCTATTCCTCCAATGGACGAATTGATTGTTTACTGAAAACCATGCATAACAGGCGTCAAACCTAAAGTAGCGTAGCTGTCTTCAAATATAACAATAAGCCTTGAGGAAACTGTTATATTGAAGATAGTATGTTCCATTTAAGGGAAACCATGCATAGTTATCCCGCAAGGGTTAGAGCTGCTGAAAACTGTGCAAGCTAGTGGTATCTGAACCTAACGTGTAATTTGGTATTTCCAAGATACGGTGATCGGAAATGTTAGGTCAGATGAAGGAGGTTATGGAGGATGGCGAAGAGTGACGAACTGGTGACGTATATTACAGAGCGGATTGTGCGTTATATGGAAACGCCGCGCGATGTTCGACGCAGCCAAAAACAAGCCAAGGAGCCGTGGGTAAGCAAATGGTTTGGAATGTTGCCTCTCGCTCTGAAAATGTGGATAAAATCCACACGCAGAGAGCGAAGAGAGCAACGTTAAACACGCCAAAGAGACCACAAGAGGCATGGGGTATGCCATTTGAGGTCTCTTTTTATGTTGTTTAGGGATAATTTCGAATTATTTTTAATGGTCCTAAAACTACTAAGAACCCAAACGGTAAAATTCACCATGAGGCAACAGTTGTTTTAGGGGTACAAATCGGGAAAGTCCATCGTGGTAGGTCAATGCATATAAAATGGGTTCGGACGGATGATCAGGAGAAATCCAAGCTTGATACCCGCTAATGGATAAGGGGCCCCCAAAGGCAAAATTGATGCTTGTGGCTGAAAAAATCATACGCGGTGAATTACTTAGCGCGTCTATAAATTGGTCTGTGTCATGAATGGAAAGTTTTTGCTTAGGTTGAAGCCAGCCCAGATCCTCATAGGGATCGAAAGGATCAGACGAGACAGTAACTGCTTGGGCCTGAGTTTTCAAAAAAGGTATAGATGAAGAAATCGCGTTGTTCTGAAGCTTATGTTTCCAGCTCCCATCTGTTACTTCTGCAGGTAGCGGATCGCCAGTAACAGCATCAATACCTATTTGGCTACCCGTAGAGGAACGTACCTGCCAGTAGGCTAATAGAGGTTCCTCATACATAGGTGTAATTTGTAACTTGTCGATAGAAGTAAATTCGGTTTCTGTGAGCGACTTCAGGGATTGGTGAAGTATATCCATACTATAAGGTCCGCCTGGCCCATTCCCGTATTCGTTGAGTTGATAAGCGCCGTTTGAGTCTGATCCGATAATCAGGTAGCCAATGTATTCTCCAGCATGGTTCACTTGAACAAGCCAGCTATGGGTTCCAGGTCCGAGCGGATGGTAGCTGAGCTCGGCGTCTTTCCACGAAGCAAAAGGGGCTTGCGACGATAGAGATTGTACGGTATCGTTCGCTGTCCGTTTCACGTCCTCAGGCACCCCTTGCTGCTGAGTAGGAGGCTTGGACGAAACGTCACCCGGGGATGTGGAAGAAGTAGAAGGGGTCCTGGATTCCATTGGAGGAACATGGGAGCTTTCGTTGTATTTGGATGCTGAGCTTACATTGCTTTCTTGAACGGCTGAGGGAGCCGCATGAATGGAAGCGAACGGACAGATTGCGGACAGGCCGATCAGCACAGCTGCGATCATACCTACGCTATACTGCCCGGAATGATTTTTTTTCAATGGAATCCACCTTTCTGTCGGATGGCTTGCCGACGGAGGCATTCTTTTTTAACTAGCATACAGCTTGTCCGATGAAAAGACTGCTGCACTCTGTCGGCGCAAATGTCGTATCCAGGTTCGCTTTTTGCTGTCGATACATAGGGGACAAGCTTGACCACGCTTGTGGTTCCAGCAGCGGAAACTGATGTAGGCTGAAGCAAGATGTTACAACTTGACGACATGTCTGCTACTAACCTGCGAAGGAGCGTGAGATATCAGTTACCGCAGATGAAATATGCCGCAGTTAATGGCGGATACGAGTACCTTTGGCTCATATTGCCATACCATTTCTTTACGACGGGCTTGATGCTGCTCTAATACGGATTCTTTTTTATCCTCTTCCTCTTTCTGTTCCTTGATTAGATCTTCGTAGTAGTGGTCAATAACCTCTAGCTCCTCGCGCAGTCGTTCCTTCGCCTGCTCAGCCCAATCATAATCTTGCTGTCGGAGCTGTTCGGTGAGATAGCGTTCAAGCGAGGTGGAAGCCTCAGGGACAGATAGCTGCGCTGGCTGTACATGCATATTGCCTGCCAGCAGCGGGCTGAGCTGCCGGGTTTCGAGCATAGTGCCAAAATTAGCTACAATAGTGCCACTTTTGAGTGAAATACCTAGCCAATGAAGTTCCTCGCGCTTCAAATCGCAGGCAAACTCAATCTTGTAGCAGACGCTGAGCCAAGCTTCATAGACTACAGGAGAACGGGCAGACAACTGACGGGCATCCGGCTGCTCGAACAAATAAACATATTTTCCTCCATCCCGAGCAGCTTCAAAAATTTGATGCAGCCGACGGCTTCCGTATCGGAGCTCCTCCTGCATAATGCGACCAGGCCCTAATTGCGGTAACGTCGGTACATGACCGAAGTAGCGCCCCATGACCTGATCTTGTGCTGCGTTGCCAGCTACAGGAGCTGGTAGCGTCTGATCCGCTAAACGTTCCTGTTCTGTTCGATAGGCTTCCCCATCAAAGATGAATGTGAAGGACATGGTTTGCGCTGGAACGCCAGTACGCTCTACGTATCCCCAATAGTAGGGGCGATTTGTCAAGGCTTTATCTGCCTCTGGAGACAGCTTGACAGTTACATGGTGGGGAGACCTCTCAATGATGCTGCACCCAGTAGATTCCAGATAAGTGTGGACAAAACGCTGGACTTGCTGTGCATTCATAGTCAAGGCTAGCGACCCCCTTTCACACTGCGTCGAGCTTTGGTTGGAGGAACTGCATCACCTGCTAAGCCTAACAAATCCTCGGTAACACTTGAGCTTACTCCTGTTAGCCGTCCTTTAAGCTGTTTTGTTCCAGGTGACTTATCGGTTGCTACATTTGGAGAGACTGACGGGTCTGTGCGTATTTGTGCTATTTCTTGTTTGATGGAATCCAGCGAGTGGCCCAACTTTTGCATTTTTCTACGAATTTCATCATCACTACTGGACTCAAGCATGATTTTATATAAACTCTTTTCAATGGATTCTTTTTTCTCAAACTTTTCCAGAATAACGTCCAATCCGCCAATGACCATCTCAAACATATTAATCTTTTCATGCAGAAGGTGCAGGATATGCTCTTCAATCGTTCCGGTAGTGGATAGGTTGAAGATATTTACGTCATGCTTCTGTCCGAGTCGATGCACCCGTCCAATCCGCTGTTCCACGCGCATGGGATTCCACGGCAAATCGAAGTTAATCATGTGGTGACAAAATTGCAGATTAATGCCTTCACCGCCTGCTTCTGTAGCAATCATGACCTGAATGCGACCACGGAACAGATCCATCATCCAATCTTTGCGGCCCCGGTTCATACCGCCTCGGTAAGGAACGGCAGACAGTCCGCGATCCCGGAAATAGTTTAGTAAATACTCCTGTGTGGCTCGATATTCTGTAAAAATGATCACTTTTTCGTTCATCTTCCGGATGAGCTCCAGTGCTTTTTCTGCTTTGGAATTGGCCTTGATCGCTTTAATGTGTGCGACCAAGTCCCAAACACGATCACGTAGGGGAGAGTCAGGAGCCATCTTTTTGGACAAATTGACCAGCGTGACAAACACAGCGTCCCGGCTACTGCACACCTCCCGTTGAAGGGTAACGAGAGACAGCATGCTGCTTAAATTTCCGCCATTCGCCTGATATTGTTCTTTGACAAAAGAGGTCACCCCATCGTACAGCGCTTGCTCTTCTGGCGAGAGTTCCAAGTGAATGTTGGAAACATTTCGTTTAGTGAATTGAACCGGACCTTCTCCACGACGATTGCGGATCATGACTTTAGACAGCTCATCCTTGAGCTGGTCTTCATTTTTGGGCAGACGTTTATCTACAACAAAGTTGGCTGAAAAATCGCCTTGTCTTCCCAATTGACCGGGCTTGAGTAACGTGATCAGATTAAACAGCTCAGATAGATCGTTTTGTACAGGTGTGGCTGTCAGAAGCAAACAATATTTTTTACGCAACTTCATAATGAATTGGTAGTTGGATGTTTTTTTATTCTTCAGCTTATGAGCCTCGTCAATAATGAGCAGGTCATAATCGGTATCTAGCAGGATGTTACTATGTGGCTCCCGTTTGGCCGTATCCATAGAGGCCACGACGACCTCGGAAGACCAGGAATACGCTTTTTTCTGGGCGACTGCGGGAATGCCGAATTTGCTATTCAGCTCACGCACCCATTGCAGAACCAGAGAAGCGGGTACAAGAATAAGCACTTTGGAAGCCAGCCCGCGAACCAGATATTCCTTAAGGATCATTCCGGCTTCAATCGTTTTGCCTAGACCGACCTCATCGGCAAGAATGGCACGTCCAGACATCTCAAACAGTACCTTTCGAGCGGTATCGAGTTGATGGGGCAGTGGAGTGAGGTCTTGCAAATGCTGAAGACATTGAAGCTCATCAAAGCTCGGCACCAGCTTGGCCTTTTCCGCCTCGATTGCCAGCTGATACAGATCCCAATCTCCCCAAGGACCTCCCTTGTGCAGGCGTTGGTCCAGCTCGTCCTGCCAGCTGCGGTCAAATTGTATCGGAACAGGCAATGGTGCTTGGCTTTGTGTGTGCTGGGAACTTGTCGGTTTGGCTTTCATGGTGATTCCCTCCCTCCTAGTAGTAGCACCGTTGAAGCTCTTGGCTCTGTCACATATATGACATCTATTTTGCACAGATCGTAGATGTAGTATGGACGGAAAAAGATATCTTCATAACAGGAGGGATAAAATCCTTTAGCTGCCTTCCATTAACTTTTGGAGTTTACTTTCCGTAGAAGTTTGCGCATTGGGGGTGTATATGCTGCAACGCAGATCGACACTGCCTTGTACCTGAAGGGAAGTCAGGTCAAATAACATTTTGCCAGCCTTAGCATGACGAAATTCAATGAGCACTTCTGGAGCGGAGCTTACCTCACTCTGATTCCAAAGCTCGTTAAACTCTGGGTAGGCCTGACTCATGTTTTGTATAAACTGAGCATACCAGGGGTCTGTCACGTATTGCCCGTAATAAGCGCGGAATATAGCAAGAAACCCCTTTACAAAGTGTTCCCAATTCACAGCCAGACTTTTAAACTCCTTTTTGGTAAATAGCAGTTCGATCATATTGCGCTGCTCATGTGGTAGTTCAGCAAAATCCATAAAAACATGAGCAGCAGCTTCGTTCCAGCCGACAATATGGCAGCGCCGATCTGAAATAATAGCAGGACAGTAGTGCAACTCTTGTACGATCTTTTGCAAAGATGGAGAAATGATCGCTTGTTCTTCAGGAGCAGGAAGGTTATGAGACCCGGCTTCCAGCGCTAAATCGTACAAATATTTACGCTCATCCGTGTTCAACTGCAAGGTAGCAGCAATAGCATCCAGCACGGAGGCAGAGACCTTAATATCCCGACCCTGCTCCAGCCAGGTATACCAGGTTGTACTGACACCTGCTAGCTGAGCGACTTCTTCTCTGCGTAAACCTGGTGTTCTGCGACGTGATCCAGGGGGAAGACCAACCATATGCGGATGTAGGCGGGCCCTTTTTGTTTTCAGAAAAACAGATAGTGCTTCCAGACGTGCTTCCGTTTTCATTAGATATTTTCTCTCCATTCGATGAGTGTATCTGAAGTAATTAATTCAGGCGCTTACTATAGTAGTGTTCATTATACCAGGATAAACAAACACTTGTAATAGGATAAGACGAGGGTAAAATGAGGATTATAAGTAAGCCATCGAGCAGGAGGAATGAATAGCTTATGCAAAGAGTAGTGATAACAGGTATGGGTGTCGTTTCGCCATTGGGCAATGAAGTAGGCACGCTGTGGAACAATTTGCTGGAAGGCAATTCAGGTATACGTAAAATAGATTCATTTGATGTGTCCGATTTAAAAGCACAAATTGCTGGACTGGTACAGGATTTTGATGCAGAAAAGCAGTGGGGCCGTAAGGATGCCAGACGAATGGATCGATTTACCCAGTTTGCATTATATGCGGCAGAGCAAGCGCTCAAGGATTCTGGTCTGGAACTGGATCACACTGATCTGGAGCGTGTAGGTGTCTATGTGGGGTCAGGAGTCGGCGGTTTGGATTCGTTGGTAGATAATGTGGACGTGCTGTTACATCGTGGTCCGGGTAGAGTTAGCCCAACGCTGGTACCTATGATGATCTCGAATATGGCTGCTGCACAAATAAGTATCGCGTTCGGAGCGATGGGTCCTACGCTTTCACCTGTAACGGCTTGTTCTATTGGGAACACTGCAATTGGAGAGGCGTTTCGGACCATTCGTACAGGAGATGCGGATGTCATTTTTGCTGGCGGAGCTGAAGCCGCAGTGTCCCGATTGGCCTTGGCAAGCTTCGCAAATGCAACTGCCTTGTCAACACGTAACGAGGAGCCTTCGACAGCAAGCCGACCGTTTGATCAGGATCGGGACGGTTTTGTCATGAGTGAAGGAGCAGGCATCCTGGTACTAGAGTCGCTGGAGCACGCTACCCGGCGTGGGGCGGAAATCTATGGTGAGGTCATCGGTTATGGAGCGAGTTCGGATGCCTATCATATGGTTGCACCGCATCCTGAAGGAACCGGAGCTTACCTAGCAATGAAAGCGGCCCTTCATTCGGCTCGCATCTCCCCTGAAGAAGTGGACGTGATCAGTGCCCATGCAACGAGTACAGTTGTAGGGGATATCGCTGAGACCCTGGCAATCCACAAGCTATTTGGTGAATATGCCTATCAGATTCCAGTTACCGCGAATAAGTCCATGCTAGGTCATATGCTAGGAGCCGCAGGCGGTGTCGAAGCAATTGCCCTTGTTCAAAGTCTTCGGGAAGGTATCATTCCGCCAACAATGCATCTAGACAATCCCGACCCTGCTTGCGATCTGGATTATGTACCTAACGAAGCACGCAATGCTCCACTAAATATTGGGTTATCTAATTCTTTCGGCTTTGGGGGTCATAATGCGGTCATTGTGCTGAAACGCTATGAGTCATAATACGTAATGAGTTTTGAACCTCAGGTGCTCTATCCGACTGGATCTAGCATCTGAGGTTATTTTAATCTAGGCATGATAGATTCAATTTAAATAAGAGATAGAGTAAGATGGAGGAAAACATTTGGAGGGACGGGAAGCCATGATCATAATCAGGAACATAGAGCCAGCAGACGCTGAAGTATATTGGAATTTAAGACTGGAAGCCTTAAAAATGAACCCCGAAGCTTTTGGAACCTCCTACGAGGAAGCTGTACAAGTTTCGCTATCTGATGTAGTGAACCAAATACAAAATAAGAAAGACCATTACATACTTGGTGCATTTACAAAGGATCATCAGCTGGCTGGCATGATCGGATTTAGAAGAGAATACAAAATAAAGACACAGCATAAAGGAACGATTTGGGGAGTTTATGTACCACCGATTTACCGAGGTCAGGGGATCGCTAAGAAACTTTTATTGAAAGTTATCAGTCGAGGTAGAAAAGTGGAAGGATTAAAACAAATCAATCTGAGTGTGGTGGCTGCCAATCAAGCAGCTGTCGAGCTTTATAGGAAATTGGGGTTTAAAACCTATGGTATTGAAAAGAACGCTTTGGAATATCAAGGTCAGGGGTATGATGAGGAACTCATGGTTTATTTTTATTAAGGGTGAAAGGTTTTGAAAACATGAAAATTGATCGATTGCTTTCTATCGTCATTTTGCTGCTGAAAAGAAATAGAATACAAGCAAAAGAACTCGCTGATTTGTATGAGGTTTCGATCCGGACGATTTATAGAGATATTGAAGCGATTAGTCTGGCTGGTATCCCAGTAGTAACTTATCAGGGAGCAGGTGGAGGAATCGGCCTGATGGAAGGATATCGCCTGGATCGTAGTATGTTGACGGATCATGATATCAAGGACATTGTGATGGGCTTGCAGAGTTTGTCCTCGTCGTTGGGCGGTCCCAACGTATCCCGGTTACTTCATAAATTTGAAAGCATTATACCAGAGTCTGAAAAAGAGCAATTTAGTGTCCGTACCACACAGTTTATCGTCGATCATTCGGGATGGGGAAATCAGTCTGTCCAGGAAGCTAAATTAATCAAGATAAAAGAGGCAATGAGTCAAGCCCGTACGGTTGCTTTTACCTATCGAAATGCGGAAGGAGCCCGAACAGAACGGGATGTGGAACCGCATACGCTTGTGCTGAAAGGGCAACAATGGTTTGTGTATGCGTATTGTCCTGACAGGGGGCAGTTTCGGTTGTTCAAGCTTTCCCGTATGAATGAGCCTGTGGTTACAGAGACGGCTTTCACTCGCAGGGATCTTTCTAATGAAGTGCTGCCGTGGAATGAAGGGCGGATGACGGCATCCAGCGCTGTACAACCATTTACGCTACAATTTAACCGCACCTCAAGACATCTGGCGGAGGATTGGTTTGGTGTGGAAGCATTGAACGAGCAGGAGGAAGGGATTTACACGGTTTCAGTCCCGTTTCCTGAGGATGCGTGGGTGTACGGATTTATTTTAAGCCTCGGACCGGATGTGATTGTCAAAGAACCAGCCCATTTGCGAGATAAGATTTATAAGATGGCGTTGCGTATTGCGTCTAATTATGAAGAAGAACAGAAATTATAAAATAATTATTAGACTAAAGTATAACGAAACAAACCTGACCCATAGTTGTCAGGTTTGTTTCGTTATACTGGTGGCATACCAGATACGAATTGGCGAAAGGGGATTTACGAGAATGGATAAAGCTTGTCAAAGTTGCGGGATGCCACTGGAGCATGAGGGTCAATATGGGACGGATGCACAACATCATAATACAGATGAGTATTGCAAGTATTGTTACAAGGAAGGTGCATTTGTACAGCCTGACTTGACAATGGAGGGAATGATCCAGCAGTGTGTGCCGATCCTGGTAGAAGAGGGAATGCAGGCAGAAGAAGCGACTTCGATGCTGCGTAATTACCTACCAAATTTGAAAAGATGGCGGTCTGTGGAGGATACAGAGCTTCAATTTGATGGCCCCATTCGGGAAGAGTACCGAGGTGAAATTCATTTAATTGGGCTAAAAACACGCACAAATAATCAGAAGGAACAAACGTCCCACGGGATCATTCCAAACATGTGGGAACGTTTTGTAGGTGAGGATGTGGCAGGCCGGATCAGAGGTCCTCAAGGACTTGCTTCCATCTATGGTTGCTATACTGACTATGAAAATGGAGCTTTGGGCGAGTATACATTTTTTATCGGAAAGGAAGCGGCTGAGGATTTCCAAGCTCCTGACGATCTTGAAGAACTTGTAATTCCGGCTGCACGCTACGCTATTTTTCAGGCAACCCATGAACCTTCTTCTGTCTTCCGTGTATGGCAGACAATTTGGGCATGGGCCGCCACGGGACAAGGGGAGCGGACCTACACAGGTGATTTTGAAGTGTATGGCAATCCAGATGAACCTGTTTTGATTTATATTGCAATCAAGTGATGGTTTACAGTGATAGAAGAGAACCGCCTAGGCTGTTGTTGAGGCCCAGGCGGTTTTTCGTTGATCCCATCCATATGGATGTATCATCAAGTTGAACGTCGAGTCATCGCCCAAAAAATGAGAGCCAGAGCACTGACACCCGCCCCCAATAGGCAAACTCCGTTCCACCCAGCATAGGTATACATGTGAGTGGAGGTAATGGCTCCAGTGGCGCTACCGATGGAATAAAAGATCATGTAGCCTGCGGTAAGTCGGCTCCGTGCTTCAGGGCGAACGTTGAAAATCAAGCTCTGGTTAGTGACATGTACAGCCTGTACGGCCAAATCCAAAAGAATGACACCAAGAGTTAAAGCGAATAGAGAATGCTCGGTGTAGCGTATAGGTAGCCAGGACAGCAGCAATACAACTAGTGCGATACCTGTCGTTCGTTGTCCCAAGCCTTGATCAGCAAGTCGCCCTGCTTGGGCTGCTGCTAATGCTCCGGCGACTCCAGCCAGGCCGAAGGCCCCAATTGCAGTGTGTGAAAGAGACAATGGGGGAGCACTAAGAGGTAATACAAGCGAAGTCCATAATATGCTAAACGCTGTGAAAATAAGCAGCGCAAGGACAGCACGAATACGCAGAATTCGTTCTTGGACGAACAGTGCGATAACCGAGCGAAGCAACTGCGCATAGGAAAGTGTGGCGCTTGTGGGTTCGTTCTTTGGGAGTACTCGCAATAGAGTCACAGCCATAAACAGCGTAAGTATAGCAGAAATAAGGTAAACTGAACGCCAGCCTGCCAGATCAGTTAATACACCGGCAACGGTTCGTGCGAGTAAAATGCCGATAACGACTCCGCTGGTTACCAGTCCTACGACCTGCCCGCGTTCAGTCGGATGAGCCAAGGTCGAGGCGAATGCCACGAGTGTTTGAGTCACTACAGCCAGCAGCCCAACCATTGCCATGCCCATAAGCAGTATTGTACGGGTAGGGGCAGAGCTAACCAGGATTAATGCCAGCACAGACAGCAGCATCTGTCCTGTAATCAAGCGCCGCCTGTTCAAGAGATCGCCAAGCGGGACGAGTAGCAGCAGTCCTAACGCATAACAAATTTGCGTGACGGTAATAACGATACCGACCGATGAGTGTGTAATGCCAAACTCGTGCGCCAGCGCATCCAGTAATGGCTGTGCATAGTAAATGTTAGCGACAGCCAGCCCGCAGGCTATGGCAAACAAGAGCGCCACAGACCGGGATAGGACCGGAATGGGAGCTATTTCGGTAGTGCTGGCTACCGTTTGATGGGGGAGCAGTATCGCTTTTTCTTCTGACATCTTCATTTTCACATACCACGTCGCTTTCTGTGATTTACATACCGATCAGTATAATATACCGATCGGTATGTAATAATTTTAGGTCAATATAACTCTCGTCAATAAGATTTGTCAAGAGTTTAACCCGTACATATTTGACAGCCGCTTCTGAAGATCATACAATCTTAATATACTGAACGATACAAAAAGAAGGGGTTAAATATGGTTCGACCACGAGAATTTGATGAAGATCAAGCGTTGGATGCAGCGATGCAAGTTTTTTGGGAAAAGGGATTCGAGGCCACGTCTTTAAGTGATTTGACCTCCCGTATGGGAATACAACGCCCCAGCATATATGCTGCCTTTGGGGATAAAAAGCAATTATTCGAAGCTGCGCTGCGTAAATTTACGCAATCTCATGCAGCTTGTGTAAGGGCTAAACTGCAAAATAGTTCATCTGTAAAAGAAGCATTTTACAATTTTTTTGGGGGAGTGGTGGCGGAAGAGTACGAGAAGGAGTCTAACAAGGGATGTTTTTGCATCAATACAATGGTAGAGTTAGCCCCTCATGATGAGAGGTTTGAAATTTTAACCAGAGAACATCAGATGTATCTTTCTGCTGTCTTTCAGGCGACCCTCGAACGTGGTATTCAATCTGGGGAGCTTGAGGTGACTATGGATGCACGAGCTTTGGCACATACTTTAGTCTCTTTGTTAATCGGGATAACTGTGATGATGAAGTCACGCCCAGCGCGTTCTTTTGTGGATCATGCGGTTGCGACCGCACTTATGTTGCTGGATGGAAAATAATTTAGGACAGGAGAACACTTGGATGCCACACATAAAAGCTATTCAAACACCGCTTGGTGAATTGCATGGACGGGATGCGGTCTATTTGGATCAGGTTCATATGAATTATGTAAAAAAAGAGCTGGTTTTGAAGGGAGAGATTAATGGGAGTTTAGCGCCGGAAGCAGTAGACGATTTTGTACCCTATGAGCTTATATTTACAGGAGTCTACTACTTTAATATGATTGAACTGGATGTGGCTCTAGACATGTCTGAGCAGAAGTATGCGCAAGGTAGCAGTTTTGACGAGCTTACAGATACGCCATTATTAGCGACAATAGCTAGTGCACGGGGGAAAAATCTAAGACACTTTCTGTTGAAAACCTATGACGATATATTATAAATCGCTTGTAGAGACTATAAGATGACTATATAACAAAGCTGGTTTTTAGAAGAGAAGGAGAATCAATGGATACCCAAATTGAACGATTTAACGTGATCATACGTGTGGTGCAAGGGGATATTACCCGTTGTAAGGCGGATATTATCGTCAATGCAGCAAATACAAGCTTGCTGGGTGGCGGTGGTGTAGATGGTGCGATTCATAGAGCTGGTGGTCCGGCTATATTGGAGGATTGTGTCCGTATCAGAAACAAACAAGGGGGATGTCCGGTAGGAGGCGCGGTTTATACGACGGCTGGCAAGCTGGATGCCCAATATGTTGTTCATACGGTCGGCCCAGTCTGGAATGGTGGCGACCATCAGGAAGAAGAACTATTGGCGACATGCTACCGTCATACACTGCAATTGGCTCTAGAATTGAATGCAAGCAGCATTGCTTTTCCCAATATCAGCACAGGCATCTACCGATTCCCAAAAGAAAAGGCGGCCGAGATTGCTATACAGGAAGTGACATGTTTTGTACAGGAACATGCTGGGTTGAATGAGATTATTTTTGTTTGTTTTGATGCGGAAAATGCTCAGTTATATAGCCGTAAGCTATAGTCACCTAAAGATTAATTTTTTAGTATACATACTTAAGCTCCTCATTTACCTTAATCCAACGAATGAGTTGATGTAAGAGTGCTCAACTGGAGGTGTGTTATGCTGGCTAAGCTGGTAAATAAGATCCCGCGGGATTGGCTTGTATTCATGTATAAGCATACGCCGTTTACTCGATTGAAAAATGCTTTGGTGTACCGGGCACAACATAAATTTTTAATTGCTGTGCTGGGCATTTTCACGAATGAGGCCGGGGAAGTGCTGCTATTAAAGCACGTATACCGGAAGCAGCCGTGGGGGATTCCCGGCGGCTGGATGGAGCTAGAGCAGCCGGAAATTGCCCTGCGGCGCGAAGTCCGGGAAGAAACTGGGCTGGAGGTAGAGATCACCTCATTGGCGCAAGCCCAGTTTGGCCAGTTGCCGAACCGTGTGGATCTTATTTTTACAGGCCGGGTGATCCCGGGTACCTTTCGACCAAGCGCTGAAATCTCCGACATTTGTTATTGCCGCGTAGGGGAATGGCCGGAAGGTTTGCCAACACACCAGAAAAAGCTTATTCAGAAGTTGCTGAAGTAAATGTTCACCCCATGCTCATGTTCAGTCCATGTTATGGAAAATCGGGTTTACAGGCGTTTCAGGAATACGCTGATGCGTTCCAGAGCCATTTCCAACTGTTCACGCGATGACGCATACGAGCAGCGGATAAAGCCTTCGCCGCCTGGGCCAAATGCGGAACCCGGGACCGTTATAACTCCTTGTTCTTCCAGCAGTCGCTTGGCAAACTGTTCGGAGCTTAACCCTGTATGTGCAATGGAAGGAAAAGCATAGAAGGTACCGTTTGGTTCATGACATGGAAGTCCTGTCTGACATAGGCCGGCAACGAACCATTTTCGACGTTGATTGTAGGACTCCATCATACGATCTTTCTCCTCTAGCCCGTTGCGCAGGGATTCAATCGCGGCAATTTGCCCGATAATAGGAGCGCACATGGCTGTATATTGATGGATTTTCAGCATGGCTGAAATCAATTCTTTCGGACCGCATACATAGCCGACCCTCCAGCCTGTCATGGCAAATGCTTTGGAAAAGCCACTGATGAGCAGGGTGCGTTCTTTCATTCCTGGCAGAGAAGCGAAACTTACATGCTGCTGTCCATAGGTCAATTCAGCATAAATTTCGTCCGATATGACAATAAGATTATGCTCCTCAACCAGACGGGCAATGGGTAGCCAATCCTCATAGGTCATCACCCCGCCTGTCGGGTTGTTCGGATAACAGAGAATAAGCACTTTGGATCGTGGAGTCAGCTTGGATTTGAGCGCCTCAGCTGTCAGCTTAAACTGCTGGTCGGCAGACGTTTCAACCGTTACGGTATGTCCTCCGTTCAAAAACGTGATAGGCGAATACGAAATATAACAGGGTGCTGGTATGAGTATTTCATCGTGTGTTGTGATGAGGGCGCGTAGCGCCAAATCCAATGCTTCACTGCTGCCAACAGTGACCATGATTTCATCTGCCGGGTTATAGGATGTACTGAAGCTGCTCTCCAGATATCCGGCAATTTCCTCGCGAAGCTCAGGGAGACCTGCATTGGGTGTGTATGAGGTTTTACCATTTTCCAGTGCTGTGATACAGGCCTTTCTCACATGTTGAGGGGTTATAAAATCCGGTTCACCGACACCAAGCGATACGATATCTTTTCTGCCTGCACTATATTCAAAAAACCGACGGATACCTGAAGGCGGCATTTCCCGTACAGCCGGAGTCAAAAAATCAGTTATAGATACTGCTGTCGATACATTTGTCATGTTGATTCCTCCTTATTGAAAAACAAAAAAACCCGCCCCTGTAAAAGGGACGAGTTTATACCCGTGTTACCACCCTAGTTTCATTCCATAGGAAATGACACTCTGTTCACGTATCCATCAATACGTGTTCCGGTTAACGCTGGAAAGGCGGCAGAGCTTACTTCAGGTTCAGCCCGCTTCTCAGAGATGGCGTTCAGCTACCCTCGGAATGTTGGCTTTCACCTGCCCCAACTCTCTGCAAATCCGCTGTATAGCTTACTCGTTCTCGTCATTGAAATTTGTTACCGTATCAATTTAGGTGTAATTATAAGCACAACATTTCAGAATAGCAAGTCTTTTTTTATAATTCTGGAAGACAGAAGCATCATCATTGACGACTGGAAGATTACGTATATAGTGGTATCATGGGGAATTCTGCCCCAAAATTTCACTGTGTTAAGACTATATTGGCTAGAGAGGGATGGTGTCCATATGAATGTATTTGAAGGCTTTAACGAAAAGGTTTTGCCTCAAGGATGGAGGTGGATCAACGAACCAACTGTATGGAGCTTCGATGAATCCAAGGCTTTACAAGTCTCTGCACCTTCACAGGCAGATTTTTTTAGAGATCCGTCCGGCGCAGTTATCAAATCGTCCGCTCCTTTTTTGCATACCACCCTACATGGAGATTTTACAATCTGGACGAGGGTTCGTGTCGATATGAAGCAGCCCTATGATTCAGGATGTTTGATGGTGATGGCGGATGATACTCATTGGGCTAAGGTATGCTTTGAATACTTTGAGAATACCCCCTCGATCCTTAGTGTGGTCACACGGGATACATCCGATGATTGTATATCGGGGGCGATGGATGCTTCTAATCCATATTTGCGAGTAACACGAGCTGGAAATTGCTTTGCCTTTCATTATTCCTCGGATGGTCAACATTGGAAACTGGCCAGATATTTTGGCATGAATGTTCCCAGCCAGCTAAAAGTTGGGGTTGTCGCACAGTCTCCGGTAGGGGAGGGGTGTAATGTTACCTTTGATACTTTGACGATAACAGACCATGTGTTCGAGGATATACGAAACGTGGAATAAATAAAAGCCCTCTTTCTAAATGTGAAAGCGCTATAAGAGAGAACTGAAGAGACGTAAATACGCCGTTATTAGGCAGGAGGTAGATGGAAGTTTGCTGTTAAGAAGGAAGGGTTACAAGCTGCCCGGTTTGTTGGGGGTGATGCTTGTAGCTACGTTGGGCTGTTTCGGACTCATTATGTATCTACAGTCCACAAGCGGGACGAGAATATATCAATTTCTGTACTGGGATATATTCCTGGCATGGGTTCCGGTGTTTATTTCATTGTTCATGGTGGCGTTATTCAGATTGCGAAATGCAAAAGTAAGAAATATTCTATTATTTTTCGCCGCATGGGTATGGTTGTTTTTTCTGCCGAATGCTCTTTATTTAGTGACCGAACTACTACATGCATTCCGTTTGTACGATGTGAATCCTGGTACGCGTTTTTGGTTGAATACTCAATTTTGGATAATCTTATTTACGTCCTTTTCGGCCGCTGGAATTGGTCTTTTTCTTACATCCCTTTGTGTATTGATGACCCACCGTATGTTGAGGAAGATTTGTTCAGGTTGGCTTGCATGGGCTGTAGTTTTTGTGATGTTATGGCTGGCCAGCATAGGTGTGTATATAGGCAGATTTGCCCGCTGGAATAGCTGGGATGTGTTGCTGCAACCGCTGGTGCTTTTTGCGGATCTTTGGAGATGGGCAGTACATGCAGGGGAGAAGCTTCATTTGCTGTCCTTTAGCTGGCTGGTGTTTGGGATGGCAATCATCTTTTATCTATTTATTTATATCTCTTTAAGTGAAGATTAGGATTTAGGCCGAGGACATGTATTCAATGAATACAGACTTCGGCCTTTTATCTGTGGCGAATTAGGAGTTGGAGTTATCTTCTTCGTGTACATCGTAAAGCACGCGCACAAGCAAATCTTGGCCGAAATTTCCGAATCTTTTACCAAAAATAGTGAGTCCTCCTTTGTTTTGCGATTGATCAGATACGGATAAACGCAGTGTAATATCGCTTTTGTAATCAAGTCCAATATCGTCTATGGTGACTTCTGATATACGGCACCCGTCAATGAAGCTTCCATGCTGGTTGATGCGAATTAACTTCAGCATGCCGTATTGATTCAAGTGTGGGGGCCACCAATCAGGATTGAGGACCCCGGGAACAGCTCCAAAATCGCCTGGGCTCGTCCAGTGACCGATGGCAATACCATTTATATGAAAACAAATATCAGACGGATAGTCCTCACAATAACACGGTGCTTCTGATCCCAGCTCTGCGGAAAATTGAATTTCGGTAAAGGATTGATTCGCTTTTAAGTAGTTAGGAATGCGGTATTCCAGAAAGCCTTCTGCCATCCAGATCATTTCAGAGTCCAGTCGCGCGGGATCTGCAAAATAGCGTGGATCATCAAAATCGCCGATAATGCTGTCTTTGGTCACTAATCCACAAGTAGGAACCGCCTGGTAGTTACTATAATGACCAATACGAATTTCTACCTCATACACATTTTTTTGTTCTCTGCTGCGCAGATCTACCATTAGCTTTTCCTTATTTAAATAGCACATTTTTCGGGTCCCGTGTTTACCGCTTACCGTATTGATTTCCACAAGCCCGCATTCTTCCAGTTTGCGAATATGCATCGTAATGGTGCCGTTGCTCAAATTTAGCTTGCTCGCAATATCATTCATACTTTGTCCTTGAACAGCAAGTAACTCAAGAATTTGAATGCGAATTTCCGAGCCCAGTGCTTTGAAAATATCTAACCCCGACATTAAGTCCTTAATATAAATCATAGCTATAGCCCATCCTTATCTATAAAAAATGTAATGTAAGCGCTTATATTTTTACTTTGATTTATGTTAAAATAAAATCATAAAGAAGTAAACTGTTTTTCTGTAAATATTTTTTACTAAAAGAAGAAGAGAGGAAATGACGTTCTAAAATAAGGTGTTTTTTATAATATAAATCGTATTTAAGTATTTTATTTAGTATTAATTGCGAAAATATACTTAAATGCGATTTAATTTTGCTTTTTAAGTTACTCCAATCTATGTTTTATAATTATTTAAAAAGATTGAAAAATGCATTGACGAACCGTAGAATGGCGTGCTATATTTTATTTGTAAACGAATTCATTATTGATAAAGGTAAATGTTAATTATATGGTACATGAGAGGGATGATAATCACAGCGGCAATCAACAACGGGTTGTGTACCGCACAGTTAAAGATTAGGCCGAGTGGTATGAAGTTATTTTAACACTTAATGTATGCGGTTTCATTTTAATTTTAGGAGGGGTCGCGTTGACAAAGAAAAAAGGTTTTGCACTAACAATGGTTGTTCTGTTGTTGATGGTTGCTGCACTGGCAGGCTGTAGTGGAGGAAGTTCCAGTAGCGATGGAAGCAAGGAATTGACTTTCATGTTCCGTGGAGGAACGGATGAGCAGAAGGCTTATAAGGATGTTATCAAGAAATTTGAAGAAGAACATCCTGGTGTAAAGGTTAAAATGGTCGTGACGGCAGCAGACCAATATGCTACAAAGCTTAGAGCTGCAATTACAGGTAACAATCTTCCAGATATCTTTTATTTTGCCCCTGGGGATTTGAAAGCTTATGTTAACAGTGGTGTGTTGAAGGATCTGACACCTTATATTGAGAAGAGCAAGGATATAAATCTGGATAACATCTGGAAATACGGTGTGGATTTGTATCGCTATGACGGTAAAATGGCCGGTCAAGGAAATATTTACGGTATGCCGAAGGACTTGGGTCCATTCGCTTTGGGTTATAACAAAACCATGTTTGAAAAAGCAGGTGTTCCATTGCCTGACAAAGACAAACCTTATACATGGGATGAGTTCATTAAGGTTAACCAAGAGCTGACCAAAGATACTAACGGTGATGGCAAACCAGATCAATACGGAACAGGCTTTAACGTTCAGTGGGCATTGCAAGCCTTTGTATGGAGTAATGGCGCTGATTGGCTGGATGAGAGCAAAACTAAAGTAGCGATTGATGATCCAAAATTTGCGGAAGCGCTTCAGTTCTTTGCTGATATGCAAAACAAATATAAAATTACACCTGGCATTGAACAATCACAAACATTGGACACATATCAACGCTGGATGAAAGGCGAAATGGCGTTCTTCCCAGTAGGGCCTTGGGATATGAGTACATTTGAAAAACTGCCATTCGAATATGATTTGTTGCCTTTCCCAACTGGATCGACTGGCAAACCGGCAACATGGATTGGTTCTCTGGGTATCGGTGTTTCCTCTAAAACAAAATATCCGGATGAAGCTGTAGAATTGGTTAACTATCTGACCACTTCCAAAGAAGGCATGAAGCAGCTCGTGGATGCAAAGGTACAGATTCCGAATCTGCTGGATATGGCTGATGAATGGGCCAAAGATACAAAAACCAAGCCTAACAACAAACAGGAATTTATTGATATCGTAAATGACTATGGACGTTCATTACCAGGTAACTATACGTATAACGCAGAATGGTACGATATTTTCTTCACAGATATCCAACCTGTGCTGGATGGCAAAATTACGGCAGCAGATTATGTGAAGCAAGAACAACCGAAGATGCAGAAACTGCTGGATAAAGCGGTGGAGCAAGAGAAAAAATCACAGAAATAATGCGTAAATAGAGGAAAAAGGATGATGTTAGTGGCTGAATATCATGCTGCTAACATCATCTTCATTCCAAATCAGAAACAGAGGTGAGCCCTGTGATAACCAAATCTAATCTCTACCGCAAAGAGAAGATATATGGATACTTATTTATTCTTCCACCTATTCTCGGTCTGCTAATCTTTACGTTGTTCCCGTTTGTCTATTCGTTATACGGCTCTTTTACAGACTGGGACGGATTAGGACAAATGAACTTTATTGGGTTGGATAATTTTAAGGATTTATTTAGCGACGAACTCTTTTACAAATCGATGTACAATACTCTTTTCTTAATGTTGGGTATTCCAATCGGTCTTGTACTAGCTTTACTGCTGGCACTGGGACTGAATCGCAAGATTCCAGGTACGACAACATTTCGTGTGATCTATTATATTCCGGTCATTTCTTCGTTGGCTGCCGTTTCTATTATGTGGAACTGGGCCTACAACGGAGATTATGGTTTGGTGAACCAATTCCTTGAATTGTTCGGTATTAAAGGACCTAACTGGCTGATGGATAAGGATACAGTCAAACCGGCCCTGATTCTCATGACCGTATGGAAAGGTCTCGGATATACAATGTTGCTATATCTGGCTGCGCTACAAAGCGTATCTCGCTCTTATTATGAAGCAGCAGAGCTAGATGGTGCTAGCGGATTCCAGATGTTCCGCAATATTACATGGCCAATGGTGAAACCAGTAACCTTCTTCTTGGTCGTAACTAATATCATTGGTGGTTCGCAAATCTTTACTGAAATGAACATTATGACACCTACAGGGGGGCCGGAATATTCATCCGCCTCAATCGTCTTTTATATTTGGAATAAGGCATTTAAAAACCTGCAAATGGGATATGCCTCCGCGATGGCTATGATTCTCGGCATCTTCATTTTTATCGTAACTTTGATTCAATTTAAAATGAATGAAAAATCATCCTTTGATGGGGATTGATTTTCGCGGAAAGGAGTGAAGCTGGTTATGTCCCATAGTCAAAAAACGAAAGTTACCAATATCATTATCTTTATTGTACTGGCGATTGGAGCGATTGCGATGATCGCGCCGTTGCTTTGGATGTTGTCCACTTCGGTAAAAGAAAAGCAGGATGTCTTTGCACTTCCACCAGTATGGATACCAGAGGTGTTTCAGTTTGGTAAGTACAAGGAAATTTGGGAGGCAGGTCCCCTGTTAAGCGGGATTAAGAACAGTGTGATTGTGGCTGTAAGTGTCACGGTTGTGGGTACTTTCACCTCTAGTGTGGCCGCTTTTGCATTCGCAAAGCTGAGATTCCCTCATAAAAATAAACTGTTTTTGGCACTCATCGCATCCATGATGATTCCTTATCCAACAGTTATGATTCCACAATTTATGATGTTCTCCAAACTTGGCTGGGTAGATACGCTGTTGCCTCTGATCGTTCCCGGCTTGTTCGGTAATGTAGTCATGATCTTTTTCTTGCGGCAGTATTTGCTCAGTGTACCGGATGCTATTATCGAAGCTGCTAAAATTGACGGAAGCTCTTATTTCCGACTTTATTCATCGATTACGTTTCCGCTCATTAAGCCGGCAGTTGCGGCACAGCTAATTTTATGGTTTATGGGAATTTGGAACGATTACTTGGCACCGATTATTTACTTGAACTCACCAGAAACGCAGACATTGCAGCTGGTTATCGCGAATTTTAATGCGACTTACGCCATTCAGACGGACTATCCACTTATTATGGCGGCTTCCATTATAGCCTTGTTACCTGTGTTGATTATATTCCTAATCTTCCAGAAACAAATTATTGAGTCGGTTGCCATTTCTGGTGTCAAGGGTTAATTGACACTTGCACTTGGACGATTCGGATAATGATGTAACGCAGTCACCCTATGCACTGAGTAAAGGAAGGAGGAGAATAACAGTTATGGTTATGCTGCTAATGCTGGGTCTATCCGGCTGTGGGGATAACACTCCGGACCCTGTATATCCGCAGGCTCCGCCTCCTGATCACTTGTATGATCAAAGTACGATAGACGATGAACAGCGCTGGACTATTAACAATGCCCATGACCCAGCGATTATCAAAACTGATCAGGGATATTATGTCTATTCGACGGATGTAAAGACAGGTGGAGAATTGAGGCCGGGTGTTATGGTGCGCAAATCGACCGACCTGATTCACTGGAGCTGGGTTCAATATGCTTTACCCGGTATTCCAAAGGAAGCGGGGGCATGGTCATCAGCAACGAATCTGTGGGCCCCGGACATTATAAAGATGGGCGATACCTATCGAATGTATTATTCTGCTTCCACATTTGGCAGCACACGATCAGCTATTGGGTTGCAGACATCCAACTCCCCGGAAGGTCCTTGGAAGGATGAGGGGCTGGTTATTAAAACGGATGAGCATGACAAGCTGAACGCAATTGATGCTAATCCGGTATTGGATGCCGAAGGAAATCTATGGATGGTATACGGATCATTTTTTGGCGGGATTTATGTCACACCGCTCGATCCGCAGACTGGAAAGCTCAAAGAGCCAGGCTATGGTAAAAATATCGCTGCCAGAGATCGGGCAACCGAGGACGGAGCTGTGGAAGGACCGTACATTGTGTACAATCCTGTGTTCCGTAAATACTACTTGTTCGTCTCGTATGATTCTTTATTCGAGGACTACAATGTTCGCGTAGCCCGCTCGGATTCTATCACAGGTCCGTACGTGGATATAAATGGACATGATATGGCGGATACCAGTTATTTGCCTCAATATGAGATTGGGAACAAGGTGCTGGGTGGTTATCGTTTCAGCGAAGGAGAAGGCTGGGTTGCGCCAGGTCATAATTCCGTGCTGAAGGACGGAGACGATTACTACATTGTTCATCATGCGCGGGGAGAAACGGATAAGAGCTGGCCTTACTTGCATGTGCGCAAAATATTGTGGACGGCTGATGGTTGGCCTGTCGTATCGCCGGAGCGGTATGCGGGTGAAAAGGAGCAGGATATACCCAAAAGGTTATTATCCGGCAACTGGGAGCGCATCGTGATAAGGCAAGAAGTAGACGGTCAGGTGGAAGCTGAACCGCTTCGTCTGGAAGCTGGAGGGCGGGCAACCAGTGGTTCTCTGGAAGGTCACTGGAGTTTTGATGGTAGACGTACGCTAACAATGGATTGGAGCAATGCGTCCGAAGGGTCAAAGGAGGAATTGCTATTGCTTCCTTCATGGGACTGGGAGCTCGGTCGTCATACTCTAATTTTCACGGGTATGAATGAAAAAGGAATTTCCATCTGGGGAAAACGTATCACCGATTAATCATATGAACTACATATTACACATAGAGGAGAGAAAAACCATGAATCAACCTGTATCTTTTAATAATCCGGTCATTGAGCAACGTGCAGACCCTTGGATTTACAAGCATAGTGATGGGTATTATTATTTTACCGGATCTGTGCCAGAGTATGACCGCATTGAGGTTCGGCGGGCACGTACTATTCAAGGCTTGAATACAGCAGAACCAGTGGCAGTGTGGCATAAATATGAAACGGGTCCGTTAAGCGCGAACATTTGGGCACCGGAAATTCATTATATTAACGACAAATGGTACATTTATTTTGCAGCAGCTCGTACTACAGAAACGAAGGAAGGTCTGTTCGACCATCGGATGTTTGTGCTGGAAAATGCTTCAGCTAATCCGCTGGAAGGTGAATGGGTGGAAAAGGGACAGATCAAAACTCGCTGGGAGACGTTTGCTCTCGATGCGACAACCTTCCAGCATAATGGCGTTCTATATTATGTATGGGCTCAGAAAGACCCGGACATCATAGGTAATTCCAATTTGTATATATCAGAAATGAGCAATCCGTGGACGCTGCGTGGTGAGCAGGTCATGATCTCAACACCAGAATATGACTGGGAAGTTATCGGTTTTAAGGTAAATGAAGGAGCAGCCGTTCTGAAACGGAACGGAAGGATTTTTATCAGCTATTCAGCTAGTGCTACAGATCACAATTATTGCATGGGTCTGCTAACGGCAGACGAGAATGCCAACTTACTTGACCCGAAATCGTGGGCAAAGTCTCCTGCGCCAGTATTCTGCACGAATGAGGAAACAGGTCAATTCGGACCTGGTCACAACAGCTTTACTGTTGCTGAGGATGGTAGTGACGTTATCGTATATCACGCTCGTAATTACAAGGAAATTACAGGTGACCCGCTGTATGATCCGAATCGTCATACACGTGTTCAGCGTTTGAACTGGAATGAGGATGGAACACCTGACTTTGGTATCCCGGTACCAGATGGCGTTTCTGTTGGTTAATCCAGTCGAAATATATGCTAGATGATTAACGTGTCACACAGCGACACTATAATTTTATAAACAACGTAGGAAAGTAATTTTGCTGCGTGTAACAATCGTAATAAGATACCTTTGACCTTAGGGTTGGAAGGTATCTTTTTGCTTTTGGGAGACGGAGCGAAGTTACGGGTACTTTAAATCATGGGATGCGATACACAGAACATGTCAAGCGAATAATTGATACAAATGTTTAATATTTTCCACGAGATGGAAGCTACAAATGTATGGTAAAGTGTAGGGTATACAAGATATTTTCAAAAGTCTCCTGTGCATACCGAATCGAATCACACGAGGTGAGAAAAATGTTACAATCGTTAAAAGCCATTGCTAATTACAGGAAAGAAAGTGATCTGGCCTGGGATACACCGACCTGGCTAAAGCTGCTTGTTTCGGCTGAGGAGCGTATTGTAAATTTGGAGCGCATTCGATCCATAGGTGAGTTAAAGGATGCTAATCCTGTACTGGATTATGTGGAGCGCACATTGCTTATTTTGGACGGACTTCCATTGTCATTCTGGGTTAAAGAGCTACTGGAGGATGTATTGGTATGGTCTGAGACCGCCAAAGGAGGCACAGTCCGCGAACGGCTACGCTGGCAGCATGAGGGCATTAATTTATTTGTACATAATATTGGCTCCTCCCAGCTGTATGTCAGACAGGCTCAAGCAGAGTCCCCTGCATACCCGCGTAACAGCATGACCCGGATTCTGATTGAGACGCATGGATTGATCGGGCAGTATATACGGGGAGAAATACCTTTTGCGGAAAATCGACTGCTGCTTGAAATTACTCGTAAAGGCTGGCTGAGCTCGGAGGAATTGGAGCTTGTGTTACGAGCACTGAACGAATGCATTATCGCTGGTGTAGATCCTGCATTATGGGAGCAAGTACGCGGTGAAGTGGAGCAGTTAATCGGCTGGATTGCCTGGGATAACGCCCCTGTAGTCTGGAGTGTAAAGGAGCGACTGGAGAGATTGCGCTCGGTTTCGATTCATGAAGGGGAGCCGTTTGAGCAGGCTTACGCCGAGCTGGAGCAAGAGCTGAATGTAGAAAAAGCACTGGCTCCGCTGGAGAATCGGACACTTTGGTATGTAGAATCAGCTTTGCAGGATTTTTCACTCCAAGAATTGGTCAAGGTTTTCTTACTCACGTTGAGGGATGGCACAGGGCAGGAACAGCCTGCAACGGTACGGCATATTAGTTTTGAATCGCTTATGAATACGATGTATTATGACTATCGTGGTGTTAAAAAAATTAACGTATACAAAAAGAGAATGATAGAAAAATATTTAAGCTCACTATCCTGGCAGGACATTTCAAAAGGAAAACGGAAGCATAACCCTCATTTGAATGTAATTGTAGAGCATAAAGACGAGCTGCCAAGTACTGTATTTTTTAATTTTGTATTTTCATCAGCTGCTGAAAAATTGATCGACTTTTGTATTGAAGCAGAAAAGACGCCTCTGTATGACAAAGCAGTCCTGCTGCTATTTGATCTGTTCGGATTACGGCGCGATGCTTATGA
The DNA here is from genome assembly GCF_011066175.1 of Paenibacillus sp. EKM211P. Lineage (NCBI taxonomy): Bacteria > Bacillati > Bacillota > Bacilli > Caryophanales > Paenibacillaceae > Paenibacillus > Paenibacillus sp. EKM211P. Next base: position 47,154 of record NZ_JAAMNS010000012.1, on the reverse strand, counting down.
TCGCTTTCACAATGAGGAGACATATCTTACAGATATGAACCAGACCGCAGATTTCAAAAGGGTCATTCTGGATTATGTGATTGGAACCCGTATACTGGATATCGGACCTGGCGGGGGCGTACTGCTGGACCTGATCGAGCAAGAAAGACCGGACTCGAAGCCGTTGGGTCTTGACATTTCTGTGAATGTGATTGAGGCCCTTAAACGTAAAAAGCAATTGGAGCACCGTCGTTGGGATGTCATCAAAGGTGATGCGCTTCAATTAGAAGAGTATGTGGAAACGGAGAGCATGGATACGGTTATTTTCTCTTCGATTCTTCACGAGCTGTATTCCTACATTGAACGAGATGGAAAAAGGTTCAATTCACAAACAGTGGAGGCTGCTTTGCATAGCGCCTACCGTGTACTTGCACCCGGCGGGCGCATTATCATTCGTGACGGTATTATGACCGAACCAGTAGAGCAGCGCAGACGCATTCGATTTTTGGAGCCGGACGGAATGGAATGGCTGATGCGGTATGCGCAGGATTTTGCGGGTCGCCCCATTGAAATAGAGCGCATAGGTGAGCATGAGGCTGTTTTGCCGGTAAATGATGCAATGGAATTTCTGTATACCTATACATGGGGGGCGGAAGCCTATGTGCATGAGGTACAGGAGCAGTTTGGTTATTTTACTCCGTCACAGTATGAAGAGTGTATTCGTAACACACTTGGACCACAGGCGATTATCCGGTTGAGCCGCTACTATTTGCAGGAGGGCTATGCCGAAGCGCTGTCCAGTCGTGTTGAGTTCATGGATGAGCAAGGTCAGCCGGTTCCTTTGCCAGACAGTACCTGTCTGATCGTAATTGAGAAGCCAAATAACAGGGATGAAGCAACTAAATGATTTTTAATTTAAACAAGAGAATGCCTTCTGAGTTGTGCCAAGCGCACTGGGAAGGCATTTTTTTGGAAAACGAATGGAGGTGCCTTCATGTCCGCGCAGGTAGTGATATCCGAATATAATCCGCAGTGGGTAGCAGAGTACATACAGGAACGAGCCAAATTGATAGAGGCTCTCGGAGACGTGTGTGTCGGCGTAGAGCATATCGGTAGTACATCCGTTCCTGGTTTGGGAGCCAAGGCTATTATCGACATTATGGTTGGAGTAGAAGATTTGGCGATGATTCAATCCGAACAGCGAGAGCGTTTGCTAGGTATTCAATATGAATATGTACATAAGCCTGATTTTCCAGAGCGAGCTTTCTTTCGCCGTGGAGAATGGGGAGCTGGGACCCATCATTTGCATATTTACAAGTATAAAGGAGAGCATTGGGAAAACCATCTATTATTCAGAGATTACTTGAAAGCGCATCCTGAGAGCCTGGGAGCGTATGAGACTTTAAAAAAAGATTTGGCTCACCAATTCAATCATGACCGTGCAGCGTATACCGAAGCCAAGGGACCTTTCATTCGGCAGGTGGTTGAGCAAGCGAAGCTTGAAAGACAAAGCAGAGACAAATGAAATTTTAGTACGCGTGGACAAGGTGGAGGAATGATGAAGAATAGGATGCTTGATGCACAGGTAACGCCGAATGGTTTAAAAGACAGAATGATGCTGCTGTCAGCACTGGATATTATATTGTCTCCAGAAGATTGGTTGCGCACGTATCGTATGCAGTCTGAATGGTCTGGTGATGTGTGCCTGGGTGAGGTGAACAACGGCGCTGGAGATACGATTCATATGCTATGGACGCGTGGAGGTGTGCTATTAAAAGGTTTTGACCACGAATCCCCTGTAAGTCCTCATGCAAGAGACGAATATGAGATCTGGCCGGGCATGTACGACGGTGTACCTGATGATATGATGGGGCTTTTAGAAGATGAAGCGCTGGAGAAGGAGGACGTTACCTTTTGTATGTGGAGGGAAGCGGGAGATAAGGAGTGGCGTACGGGCAACGTGAACATTCCTGAGGAATATGACGATGGCTCATCCTTTTTGCTGGGGAAAATTATAGTTACACCGGAGGAATATCATGATTGGGCTGAAAGTTACTATGAGCTGCCGATTTCTCTAGGGGTGGTAAGCCAGATTTTCAACGGCGTTCCGATCACTGCACAGATGATCTCTGCGCTTCATCCACAGCGTAACGTTAGGGAAGCGATAAAGGAGCTAAAACAGCTTGGCGTTCAGGTGCATGAAAGCTAAGAATACAGATTTGTTTTTCTTGACAAGTTTTGTATATAATACAGGAGAAATGGCTGGGCTAATTACCTCGAATTAAAGGAGCTGTGTTGAAGATGTCCAAACGTTTGATTCCTTACATCACGATGGATGGAAATGCAAAAGAAGCAATCGAATTTTATGAAAAGGCATTGGATGCTCAACTGCTTTTTATCCAAACCTTTGGGGAAATGCCGGAAAACCCCGATTTTCCCATTCCCGCAGAGGTCAAGGAACGTGTGGGACATGCCACCCTTAAAGTGGGCGAAACAGAGCTCATGTTTTCGGATACCTTTCCCGGATCGCCGTTTAGCAGCGGAAATCAGGTGAGTATCTGTATTACAACCGATAGTGTGGAGCAAGCTCAAAAAATGTTTGATGCTTTACAGCAAGGAGGGCAGGTGGGAATGCCTTTGCAGGCAACCCATTTTAGTCCAGCTTATGGGAATGTAACAGACAAGTTTGGTGTCACCTTTCAAATGTTCACAGAGGCTCGGTCTTAAGAAATGGAAAACGGCTCGGTCCGCTACTTTAGCGATCTGGCCGTTTTTTTGCGTGCATGTCCTTGTCTGAAAAATAAATATACATACATAAAACATGGGGAGTGTTCGGATCTCTTTTTTCATGTATCGCTCAATTCCTAAAATAATTGTTTTAATATTGTTGAAATGGAAACCCAAATATATTATATTAAATTGTTAATGCACCAACGGGTGGGAGGACAGTCCATGAACAAAGAAGAACAGGTCATAATGGGTTTCAGGGACTTATATAACAAGATGGTTTCGCTTAATAAGGACAAGATGGAAGACAGTCTTAAGGGTTATAAGCCTTCTGAAGTACATTGCATGGAATACATTGAAAAAAATGTAGATTCCAACGTGACAACACTTGCGGAGTCCCTTTATATGACTAGCGGTGCCATAAGTAAAATAACTAAGAAGCTCATAAAAAAAGGCCTTATCGAAAGCTACCAGAAGCCGGATAACAAGAAAGAAATTTATTTTAGGCTTACTGAGCAAGGGAAAGTAGTCTATAAAATCCATGAGGAACTGCACAAGGAGTTTCAAGAGCGGGATAAAGCCGTATTTGAGCAGGTAACCGAGGAGCAATTTGACAGTATGCTTAGCTTTTTGGAAAAGTATAGCAGGCATTTGGATGCAGAAATAAAGAAAAAGGATATAGATATCAAGTCGAAATAAATTTGAATAATGAAAATCAAACCACAGGCAGCCGGGCTCTATTGAGAACGGGCTGCATTTTTTTATTATTATTTTGTTTCCAGGGAAGAAAAAATGTGATACGATAATTTTGTTTCCTAGGAAGTAAAATCGCAACTTTTGAGGGGAGAATTTAAGTGTTCAAATTTAGATCACACCATAAACAGACCACAGAACAAACCGTAGATAAACACGCTTTAATATTCGGCCTTATCTCTGTGTTTCTTTGCGGAATAAGCTTCAGTATTATAATACCTGTCGTCCCATTCTTAGTGCAGCCTTATACAAGCAATCCAGGAGAACAAGCTATAGTTGTTACGCTGCTGACCTCTGTTTATGCATTCTGCGTGTTTTTTGCGGCTCCGGTACTTGGAGCTTTGAGCGACAAATATGGCCGTCGACCCTTGCTCTTAGTCTGCCTTTTGGGTTCCGCAATCGGGTACTTAGTTTTTGGTATAGGAGGAGCTGTATGGGTACTATTTGCTGGGCGTATCATAGAAGGTGTAACAGGTGGGAGCATAAGCACGATCTTCGCATATTTTGCAGACATCATTCCTCCAGAACAGAGAACTAAATACTTTGGATGGTTGAGTGCAGTTGTAGGTGTCGGCACTGTCATTGGTCCAACTCTAGGTGGATTACTTTCCAAGTTTGGTTATTCTGTACCTATGTATTTTGGAGCAATAATCACTTTATTGAATGTTGTTTATGGATTCTTTTTTATGCCTGAGAGCCTTGACAAGAAACATAGACTGAAAGAGATTACCTTTGTAAGACTGAATCCATTTACACAGCTTGCAAACGTACTTTCCATGAAAAACGTGAAAAGGCTACTTGTCTCAGCGTTCTTACTTTGGATACCCAACGGATCTTTACAGGCAGTTTTCTCTCAATTTACAATGGATACCTTCAGTTGGAAGCCTGCACTAATCGGACTTATGTTTTCAATTATGGGTTTCCAAGACATCATTTCACAAGGTTTCATCATGCCAAAGCTTTTAAAAAAACTTAATGATAAACAGATAGCCATTCTTGGAATGTTCTCGGAGATTATAGGCTACAGTCTTATTGCGCTATCTGCTTTGTTCTCATTCTATCCTCTTGTTATCGCCGGAATGTTTATATTTGGTTTTGGTGATTCGATCTTTGGGCCCTCATTTAATGGGATGCTCTCCAAGTCTGTCGATTCTAGTGAACAAGGAAGGATTCAAGGTGGTAGTCAATCTATTCAGGCTTTGGCAAGAATGATTGGGCCTATCATTGGAGGTCAAATCTATGTATCACTTGGTCATGCCACACCCGCTTTTATGGGGATGATTCTTATAGCAGTGGCAATACCCGTTTTATATAAGAGAACGGATGTGAATATGTAAACTACCGCTCGAAGCTTCCCGTAATCACCTGCATAGCAGGTAGTTTTAAGAAAATAATAGGGTTTCAGAACTTAGGAACAAGTTCTGAAACCCTATTATTTTACAGTAACGCCTTGCTAAATTAATTTTACGTATGTGTACTTAAACGCCAAAGTTAAAATCATCATCTGTCAGCGGCTCTACATTCATTGCCCGTACATAGCCGTTTCCTTTTTTAGAAAAGAAATCGTGCTGCTTGGTGTGGGTGCTGATGCCGTTGAATACAATGGGATTGACTTCTTCTTCTTCAAAAAGTGGGTCAAAGCCCAGGTTCATCATGGCCTTGTTGGCGTTGTAGCGCAAGAAGACTTTAACATCGTCTACAAGTCCAATAGGGGCATAAATTTGCTCGGTATATTGTTCTTCGTTATTGTGCAAGTAGCGCAGCAAGCCTACCAGCGTCTGGTAGAGGTCACGTTGTTCTTCCTCGTCCAGTTCTGCATAAATCTCCTGTGCCAGTACACCTACATAGACACCGTGAATACTTTCGTCACGCAGGATCAGGTCGATAATTTCCCCGCTGCATGTCAGCTTGCCTTGACCTGCCAGATAGAGAGGGTAGAAGAAGCCGCTATAAAACAAATAGCTTTCTAACAGCACCGACGCAGCCATTGCGAGATACAGGTCTTTCGGTGTATGGATGTTCATATAATACTGACGAATGGTTTCTGCTTTGGTCTGAAGATGGGGGTTTTCTTCCACCCAGCGGAATACACCGTCAATTTCTTCCGTGGAAGCCAGGGTGGTAAAGATGCTACTGTACGACTTGGCATGAATTTGCTCCATCATCGCCATAAAGCTTAATACCGCTTTGCGTTGCAGTCCGTCTACATGCTCCATAATTTGCGGCATCCCCACACCGCCTTGAATGGTGTCTAGCAGAGTCAAGCCGCCCAGCACCTTCATGTAGGCTTCTTTTTCGATATCACTGAGGGTTACCCAGGACATTTTATCGTCAGACAGCGGAATTTCATCATCCGTCCAAAATTGCATAATATTCTGATTCCAGAACATCAGTGTGAAATCATCGTCCGAGCGGTTCCAGTTTACGGCTTGTATACCTGTCATTGTTAGCATTCTCCCTTCAGCTTGCGAGATTCCCTAGAAACACACGTAAGATGTTACCGGAGAGTCATCGTATGCTTGACATACGGAAGCTGTATCCGTGAGGGCTTTGTCCAATCCTGTAAAGGTCTGAACCACGCGCTGGATACAGCTTCTAATGCCAAGCATTCATATCTATTCAAAATCTAATTTTATTTTATAGCTTGTTACCATATATGCATTAGATGGAGCAAGTGAGGCACTCTTCCACAGACAGTTTTTTGGTACGTGTGTAGTATAACGATTTAAGTCCTTTATGTGCGGCATACAGATAGCAACGTGCTAACTGACGTGTAGTCACGTCACTGTTCACATGAAGTACAGTCGAAATTCCTTGGTCCACGTGAGGCTGGATTTCGGCAATCAGATCAAGCACTTTGAATTGGTCCATTTGATAAGCGGATTTGTAAAAGAATACATTATCCTTTTGCAAATACGGCATCGGATAGTAAGTCGTCGAATTCGCATAGGTACGAGTCTCGATTTGCTCAACAATTGGCATAACGCTGGACGTTGCATTTTGAATGTACGAAATGCTGGCAGTAGGAGCAATCGCCATACGATAAGCGTGGTACAGACCGTTCTTCTTGACGTCTGCTTTTAGTTTATCCCAATCCGCTTGAGTTGGAATATAAATGTCCTTGAACAGTTCTTGCACACGTGCCGTTGTTGGACGATAATCCGTGTTCAGATATCGGTCAAAATATAGACCTGTCGCATAATCTGATTCCTCAAATCCATAGAAGCTTTGTCCGGCTGCTTTTGCGATTTCCATACTCTTTTCAATAGAATGATAGTTCATCGTCATGAAGAAGGTACGGACAAAATCCTTCGCTTCATTGCTTTCATATGCAATTTTATTCTTGGCAAGGTAGCCGTGCAGATTCATGACACCCAGACCAACGGAATGCATTTCACGGTTCGCTTTTGCAACACCTGGGGCATTAGCTACTTGGGTCATATCGCTGACCGAGGTAAGAGCAATCATACCCTCATGAACGGACTCACGGATTTTGCCGTGTTCCATCACATTTACAATGTTCAGGGAAGCCAGGTTACAGCTTACATCCCGGCGAATGATATCCTGTTGTCCATAATCTGTAATCTCGGAAGTCTCCTGCAACTGGAAGATTTCCGTACATAGGTTCGACATCTTGACTTGGCCCACGTTTTTAAGAGCATGCGCCTGATTTGCGTTACTTTTGTTCATAATATATGGATAGCCAGACTCCAACTGAATCATGGCAATTTTCGTCAGCATATCACGTGCGCTCATCGCTATTTTTTTCTTCACTCGATCGTCAGCGAGCAGCGTATCGTACATTTCATCCAGATCCATGTCGTCCAAATGTGTTCCATAAGCCTTGAACACACTATAAGGTGCAAATACATGCAGTGGTTCATTATCTTGTGCCAGCTTGTAAAAGCGGTTTGGCACCAGCAATCCGATCGAAAGTGTCTTGAGACGTACTCTTTCATCAGCATTGATTTTTTTACTATCCAGGAACTCCAGCACGTCCCATCCGAAAATGTTGTAATAGGCAGCGCCAGAGCCTTTACGTTGACCCATTTGATCCGCGTAGGAGAAACCATCTTCCATCAGCTTCAGCACAGGCATAATGCCTTTTGCTGCGCCTTCTACACCTTTAATTGCCTCGCCGCGTGACCGCAGCTTCGACAGGTTAACCGCAACACCGCCGCCAATTTTGGACAATTGCATGCAAGTGTTCAATACATAGTTGATTGAGTTCAGAGAGTCATCCATTTCGAGCAAGAAGCAGGACACCAATTCCCCACGGCGGCTTTTGCCAGCGTTCAGGAAGGTTGGTGTAGCTGGCTGAAGACGTTGCTCCATCATCGAGCGGGACAACAGGCGCGCCGTATCGGCGTTGCCGCGTCCCAAATGCAGGGCGACAGCAGCCACCCGGTCAGGATAGTGTTCCAGATAGACTTTACGGTCGTTACTCTTCATTGCATAATCAGTATAAAACTTGGATGCTGCCATATAGGAAGGGAATTTAAAATTATAGCTATGAGTGATATGGAAAATATCATTAATTTCATCAGCTGTATAGCTGTTATAGAAATTTTCGTAATAATCATTCTCAATCATATACAGCACTTGAGCAGCTGTGTCAGCAAACTTCAAACTCCGTTCTTGAACTTCCTTCATAAATTCTGCTACAGCCTCTTGGTCCTTTTCCAATTGGAAAAAGCCGTCTGTATCGCGTTTCATCAACATGTTGTTCAATTCAATATGCCGCAACTCGGCTCACCTCCTGTTTAAAACGCTCCACATCTCCGAACGTTCCAGATAATTCAAATTTGCTAATCACGGGGACATTATAATGGTCGGCAATCAAATCCGCACTTTTGGCAAATTTCTCACCCCAGTTACGGTTGCCGCTTGCAGCTACACCAACAAGGTTTTGTGCATTTTTTTTCAAAAATGAAGATACCCTCTCAGGTATCTGCCCAAACCCGGTTGTATATGTAATGAGTACGTAAGGTTCTTCTATAGTCATTTGCTCCTCAATCTGAACCGCCGGAAGCTTGAGCTTGTTTATAAATCTTTTTACATTGCCGGTCTTGGAATCATAAGCAATCAGCATGGTGTGCAACCTCCTTAACAATTAACGAAAAAAAGAAAACGGCATTGCCAAGAGACCCATCATAGCTGTAATCCCTTGCTGGCTGCGCCATTTAAGATTTTTGACTCTATATTTACATGTATTTTCATACCTTTATCTTCAAGATATCGGGCATAAATACGTTTTTTACACTATATTTAGAGTACATTTTCTATTTTATATCTATATATAGTTTTGTCAATCGGTCTAGAGAGGCTCAGAGGACCCAGATCGGGTGTAAGTCCAAGCAGGGTGCGGAAAAGAGCGAAAGAACTTTTTTTTCGTAAGTATGTTAAAAAAGTATTGGAGTTTTTTAAGCTGAGGATGTACCATTTGTCAATGGGCAATAGAATGGAAAATTTACATTTTACTGTAGAAAGGATGAAGCAAATGGGAAGTGGTTTTATGGCATTTCAACCGTTTAGTATTATCTTTTTTGTCGTGTTTGGACTCATTGCTTTTGTAATCATTATGGGAATTGTCAAATCGATAAGTGCAGGTCTTTCCAATCAAGCAGCCGAACAGGTCCAACGTTCTTGCAAGGTTGTGGATAAGCGAACGAGAGTGCGTGGGGGATCAGGCAATTTTTCAGCTTCGACCGATTACTATATCACCTTTGAATTTGACAGGGGGGAGCGTAAGGAGCTGGAGGTGAAGGATACGGACTTCGGAATGATTGTAATCGGGGATCGCGGGGAGGTTCATTATAAAGGTACACGGTTCCTGGAGTTTGTGAGATTAATGGGAGCGTAAAAGGGGGACAGGGTGATAGAGTATTACCAGAACCAATACATAATAGGGAGGAAGCTGACGATGCCACATATCATTGGAGCACGAATTGTATTAAGAGAGTACCGTCAGGAGGATATACCTGATATCCGAAGATGGGTTAATGACCCGGCAATCACACATGGATTAAGCGACGTATTTATCTATCCGCATTCACAGGCTAATAGTGAATCTTTTGTACAGATGATGATTGACGGCAACTCTGAGATCAAGGGCTTTGTCATTGCACATAAAGATACACTGGACTATATTGGACAACTCGATTTATTCAAAATCAACTGGGTAAATCGGCACGCCACCCTGGGTATTGTAATCGGGCGCGACGGTGATCTGGGCAAAGGATATGGGCGGGAAGCGATACGATTGATACAAAAATTTGCATTTCATTCACTGAATCTGCATCGGCTGGAGCTGGAGGTCTATGCGTTCAATGAACGTGCATATCGTTGCTATCTGGCATGTGGCTTTAAGGAGGAAGGCCGACTACGAGAAAAGCTATTCAGGGAAGGACAGTACTATGACATCATTCAGATGGGGATGTTGCGAAGTGAATATGAGGCTGTAGAGCAAGCGAAGGAGCCCTGAAAGTGAGGCCACATAAGCTATTTTACTCCGTCAGCTTTCTTCAATTTTTTATGAGTGAAATCACGGGAACTACGCTCATCTTATTTCTGTTAGCTAAAGGACTTTCTCTGCAAAGTGCGAACTTCTTGCTGGTTGTATTCTTTGTAAGTATTTTTCTGTTTGAAATACCAACTGGAGCTATTGCAGACAAATATGGAAGAAAAATTTCTGTTGTTTTGGGGCTTTGTTGTTTTCTAGTCTACAGTGTATTGTTCGTTTGGACAGATCGCATGTGGCTGCTTGTGTTCGCACAAGTTTTTGGGGGGCTGTCAATATGCTTGCAATCAGGCTCGTTGGAATCCTGGGTTGTGGAAAACAGTGATAAGCCCATGGAAGTTCTTTTTACAACCTCAAACAGTATACAGTACATTTCGGGATTTATTTGTGGTCTGTTGGGGGCCTTCCTTGCAACATTTAACTATTCACTTCCCTGGGCAGCCAGCATTGTCTCTATTATCTTATGTATTATTCTATGCTGCTTTTATATGAAAGAGAAGAATATTACCCATCGAGAAACATCTGCTACTCGCATTACAACGATTATCGGGGAAAGTGTCCGTATCGGTTTTGAAAATAAGTCGATCTGGATTGTGTTTGTTATTGGTTTATTTATCAGCTTTTCGAATTCGGCGGGGAATACATTTCAACAGCCACGTCTGGTCGGTCTTTCTGAACAAGGAATTTGGATTATGGGATTGATCAAGGCGGGCTATTCACTATGTATGACTTTGGGAAGCTATTTGGTTCGAAAGCTAGGCGCACGTTATAGTGATGTACATATACTCATGTATGCTTGCGGGATGATTGGGATATGGCTCATTTTAGCGGGTGCTTTCAACACGTTTTATCCTGTACTGCTCACCTTTTTAATCTATGAAATTGGGCGAGGGATGTACCCGGTTGCCAAACAAATTTTTCTGAACAAAAGAATCTCTAATGAGTATCGTTCAACACTGCTATCTCTGGATTCTGCCATTTCCCAACTAGGTATGTGTATAGGTTTAATCGTGACAGGAGTCGTAAGCCGTAATTTTACCAATCTTGCTTCAGATCAAACACCTATTCAGATATCTTGGGTGCTGTGTGGCGGGATTGCATTGATTCCAATCTTTTTGTTGCTTTATGTCCACCGGGTGTCCAGGAAAAATAATAGCTGGAAAGAAAAAGTAACAAAACAGAATGTTTAGTGTAAAAAGGGGCTGACAGGTCTTGACTGTCAGCCCTTATATACTTTTAGTGGCAATCAATCTCTACTTCTCCCCATACCATAGCTTCAGACGATTTTGAATCAGGCCAGTGAAGATTTCTTCAGCCTTTGGTACACCCGCCTGATCCAGCTCTTGGAGCATGCGGTCATACACGGCATCGAATTGATCTGGCTTGGCGAGTACAGCCTCAGGAATCCGTTTGCGTACAATGTCCTGCGACTTCTGATAAATAACATTGTAATTTGTATTGGTCGGAACAGGCATGTTGTAGGCAGCACCCCACTCTTTTACCGGAAAATCCTTTTCGTTCGGGAACAGGTCTTTCCATGTCCGAGCTTTATATGCCTGAAGGGATTCTTTTTCTGCTTGGCTATAATTTTCGGTAATCATCTCCGGATAATTGGTTGTGTAATAGTTGCCAGTAGGGTCCTTCACGCTATCGCCGTAATGTGGTCCCCATATCCAATACAAACCGATACCTGATTCTCTGCTAAAAGAAGCGTTATCTTTGTTTTTGCGTTCTTGCACAGCTGCAGGAATGACTCGTTTGCCGTTCTCTACATTGTAATGCTGGCCTTCGATTCCCCAATTACGTAAAATTTGCCCTTCATCGGAGGCCAGGAAGTCCAGAAACTTGATCGCTCGCACCGGATTTTTGCATGAAGTTGTGATGCCAATCCCAGACGCAGTATCGAAACCAATGGGCTGGAGGGAATGATCCTCGTATTGCTCATTTAAAGTGACCGGAAAGTGGGAATAGGTGTATTCATCCTTACCTGCTGCCTTGAGCGCATTTTCGGCATCCTGGTAGTTCCATTCCTGATCAATCAGTCCGATGACACGACCTGCGGCGATTTTGGATTTGTATTGATCACTTTTTTGTACAAAAGTATCCCTATCCAACAGACCTTCATTGTACATATGGTTTAACCAACGAAAATACTCTCGCTCCTCCGGGCGTTTGTAGTGAAGAATGGCTTTGTGTGTTTTAGGATCAATATAATATTCTCCATCGTCTGGTCCACCTGTAGCTGTAACTGCCGGGTTTGTCACAGTAATCTGCATTTTCCAGTCCTCGGCATCGAGTGATAAGGGGATGGTAGGCTGGCCATTGGTAGTAGGGTATTTGGCAACATAATCTTTAAGTGCTTTTTCAAAATCTTGAACGGTGCGAATTTTGGGGTATCCGAGTTTCTTAAGGGCTTGATGCTGGATTTCGAAGCCTGCTTGTGCATCAAACGCGATGTGATCTACGCCCAAATTGGTTGGGATGGTGTAAATGGCGGGATCTTCACTACTGTATTTAATACGATTAAAATAATCTCCATACACTTTCTTAATGTTAGGACCGTATTTATCAATCAGGTCGGTTAAGTCAATGAGTGCTCCGGCATCGACCAGCTTTCCAATGTCTCCTTTGGGGTACACGAGATCAGGGTACTCTCCGCTAGCAGCCATTAAGGCAAACTTTTCCTCACCTCGACCGTTAACAGCATGTTCGGCATTTAGTGTAACACCCGTTTTCTTGATAATTTCCTGCCCGACAGCGTCCTTCATGTTATTCCAGTTGGAGCTTGAGTCACCGCCAAAGAACGTTAATGTAATGGGACTGGTGTCATCGGGGTCTTCCTTTTCTGCCGTACCGCCTTTGCTATTCGCACAGCCCGTTGTAACGAGCAGCAGCAAAGCCAGAAGCAGGATGGAGCATTGTTGTACCGACCTGTTCGTGAACATCTGCAAATCCCCCTTAATAAGTATGATTTACACAATGTAAGTGCTTTCATTAGTAAATTGTAGGAAATAAAGAACCTTACGTCAAGTTATTTATGTTTATTTGTTATGTGTTTTGTTTTTTATTAAGCAAACATATTTAATGAAAGGTGTGGATTTGTGCAAATCCATCGTTTGATGATCTAAAACAAAGTATGCTACGATGGTACCAGTTTATAGGCATACCTGTATATTTAGAAGACTAAGGTAGAAAAAGATTTCGAATAGGGTTGGGTGAGGAGATGCGTGGAAAAGTAACATTGCAGGAAATTGCGGATGCGGCGGGTGTTTCAAAGTTCGCTGTTTCACGTGCACTGTCAGGCAAACCCGGTGTAAGTGAAGAGACGAGGGCGCTGCTGGTTAAGCTTGCTGCCCAGATGGGTTATTTTCGCAGTCATCCCAAAATGACCGGGGTAGAGCCTCGGGACACAGATGCCAGAGAATGGTCGGGTACCGTGCTGGTGTTATTTCCGAATATTCGACACCAGAATCGGGAGTCCAGGTACTGGGGACCTGTATTTGAAGGGATTTCCGAGCGTCTGAACCGCAAGGGATTGGATATGATCACGTTAACGGAGCCTTCAACTGATGATATGTTTTCTTTGCTGAACCCGGAGGCCATTAAAGGGATTATCACAGTAGGAACAATTTCAACTACGTTGTTGCTGAACATTTATCGAATGGGTATTCCAGTCGTCATGGTGGATCATTGGGACTCTGCATTTTTAAGTGATGCGGTGTTTACGGATAATCGCACATGCATGAATGAATTAATGAAGGATTTGCTGTGTAGGGGTTATGCCCACTTTCAGTTTGTGGGTCATATTGACGACGCTCACAGTTTCTATGAACGTTGGGAAGCTTTTCGGTCCGCACTGGAAATGAGCGGAGTAGAATTACGGCAGAACAAAGCCCTTATTTATGGGGGAGCGCAGGCACTTGCCGAGGAAATGGACAAGTTGCCCGAGGATGAGCTGCCAGAGGTTTTTGTTTGCGCTAATGACGTGACTGCTTCGCAAGTCGTGGAAGTGCTGAAAGGAAAGGGGATTGACGTTCCGAGGCGGTGCGGGGTGACTGGGTTTGACGATACGAATGATCAAATGCCGATCTATGCCACGGTGAGAGTGGATAAGGAACTGTTGGGGATGCGAGCGGTGGACCAGTTATTATGGCGTATCATGAATCCAAGCTCGCCTGTGGAAAAAAAGCTGCTGCACGCTGATCTACTCATACGGGAAGTTCACGCGCCACGGATCAGCCGTGAAAATGATGATCGTGATCGTTCCTTTAGCACAATTAAATATAGTTGATGTCCGGATATGTGGGATGAATTCGATCCACAGTGAAGACGAGGGAAGTCGCTTTTAGCCTGTTTAGGGGTAGAGGGCGACTTTTATTTTGTGTTTTACCGGTTGTTCCAAAAAAACAATTGACTAACTTGTTAGCTTAATGTTATTTTTGTTATGTTAATGAGTGATCCAGATGTTCCCAATCATCCTTATAGGGAGGCTTGCGACGATGATTAATGTAATAGGATTGGATGGCTGGAGGTTTAGGGAAGCACAAACTGATGAGTGGCTCAGTGCGAAAGTGCCGGGTTGTGTGCATACCGATCTTTTGCAACATGGTAAAATTCCTGACCCTTTTATCGGTATGAACGAGATAGAGGTACAGTGGGTTGATAAGCAGGATTGGATATACGAAGCCTATTTTAAGATAGATGCAAATCAGCTTCAATGTCAATGTGTAGAGCTGGTGTTGGAAGGCCTGGACACATACGCAGATGTAAGAGTAAATGGTCAAGCTGTCTTATCGGCCAATAATATGTTTCGGGTATGGAGACAGGATGTGAAGGCATTTGTTCAGCAAGGGAAAAATCGGCTTGAAATCCATTTTCGCTCTCCGATTACGGAAGATGTGCCTAAGCTGGAAAGGTTGGGCTATGGACTTCCCGCACCGAATGATCAGTCCGAGATAGGTGGCTTGTTCGATAAAAAAGTAAGCGTTTTCGCTCGTAAGGCTCCCTATCACTATGGCTGGGATTGGGGACCAAGGCTGGTGACGAGCGGGATCTGGAGAGAGGTTCGGCTTGAAGCTTGGTCTGGTCTGACTATGAGAGACCTGTTTATTCGACAGGACCAAGTGAGTACCGAGAGGGCTGAACTCACGGCAGTAGTAGAGATTGAAAATGCAGATGAGATTAGAGATGTCGAGTTGTGTATTTCTGTTGACGGCGGGGTATGGTCCAAACCGGTTCGCCTGCGGAAGGGAAAGCAAACAGTGGAGCTGGGGCTGGTGATAAAGGAGCCGAAGCTGTGGTGGTGTCGTGGACTGGGAGAGCCGCATCAGTATACGTTTGTAGCCGAATTGAAGGAGCAGGTACAGGAAGCGGTGATTGCGGAAAAATCAGTGAAAACGGGACTGCGATCGATTCGTCTTGTACGTGAGCGGGATATGGCAGGCGAAAGCTTCTATTTTGAGCTGAATGGAATCCCCGTGTTTGCTAAAGGAGCCAACCATATTCCGAATGACAGCTTTGCTACCGAAGTTACGTTGGAACGATATCGGCATGAAATTGCCAGTGCAGCCGCCTCCAATATGAATATGTTGCGGGTGTGGGGTGGCGGTATTTATGAACAAGACGTATTTTATGACTTGTGTGATGAACACGGCTTGCTCGTGTGGCAAGATTTTATGTTCGCATGCAGCATGTATCCGGGGGATCAGACTTTTTTGGACAATGTGACGCAGGAAGCCGAAGATAACATCAAGCGATTGCGCCATCATCCTTGCATTGCGTTATGGTGCGGCAATAATGAGATTGATTCTGCGTGGGCCCATTATGAAGAAAATGCGGGCTGGGGCTGGAAAAAGGCCTACACGCCTGAGCAACGGGAACGCCTATGGGATGATTATGAGACGCTCTTTCACCGGATTTTACCGGAGGCGGTAAATACCTGGGCTCCGCAGACGGCATATTGGCCCTCCTCACCGCTAATTGACCTGACCGGAGATCGAAACCAGCATGCTCATCCGTCCTCAACAGCAGGAGACATTCATTATTGGGGAGTATGGCATGCGTCTGAGCCGTTTGAGAATTATCACATACATGTGGGCCGTTTTATGAGTGAGTATGGTTTTCAGTCCTTTCCTGAATACAAGTCTGTTCGCACGTATGCGGAAGAGAAGGATTTGGAACTGGAATCTGCGGTGATGCTGGCACATCAAAAAAACGGTTCAGGCAATCGGTTGATTCAAGAATACATGGGACGGTACATGCGGCAGCCCAAGGATTTTACATGTTTTCTTCTCATGAGCCAAGTTTTACAGGCAGAGGCGATGAAAATGGCTATAGAGGCCCATCGTCGTCACAAGCCCTATTGCATGGGGACATTATACTGGCAGATGAATGACTGCTGGCCCGTTGCCTCTTGGTCGAGTATGGACTATTTTGGTCGTTGGAAGGCGCTTCAATATACAGCTAAACGCAGCTTTGCCGATGTGCTCTTGAGTGCAGTAGATACGGAACAGGGGTGTAAAGAACTGCATCTGGTTAACGATACGCTAGAGCCGATAGCAGGTACGCTGCGGCTGACGCTTTTGCATATCCGTGGCAGTCAGGCTATTCGTGATGAGAACGTTAAGGTAGAACAGCCGGCGGGCGGCGCAGGGATCGTACATATACTGCCTACCGACCAATGGCTGAATGGCCTGGATCGTACGGAGCATATGCTGGTCGCACGTCTGATACAAAACGGTGAACAGGTGGCCTCCAGCGAAATTTATTTTGCAGGCACGAAAGAGATGGATTTACCTCTGGCGAAAATTGAAGTGACAGAGATACAGGGAAGTGGGGGCAGTAGATTCATGCTCTGTTCGGATACACTTGCTAGACATGTGTGGTTGACCGCAGAACAGGAGGGGATTTTCAGTGACAACCACCTGGATCTGGCTCCCGGTATTCCCAAAACGGTGGAATTTTTGACCTTGCGTAACGGTGCCTCCGCATTTGAGGCAGCTGCGCCAGGTGCATTGACGGTACAATCATTGGTCAATTGGATACAAGGGTAGAGGACGGTAAAAGCTTATCCGCCTTGAATACAGTAAGCATCTGTCTCCCGGGGACATGAGGTCAACTTCGGGAGAACAGATGTTTTTTTATCTTCATTTTATGCAGAGTGGAGCGCTTCCATTGAGCTTGAAGCCATTGTGGTGTACACTGTCCAGAACAGGTGTAAATTGGAACGTCAGGAAGGATGGAAGGTTACAAGGAGGGAAAGTAACATATGTATGACCGTTTAAGATCGTTAAATTATCCAGTCAAACTTTATATTTTTATTGCACTGGCCTTATGCTCCGTAATCAGTACATTGTGGATCATTAACGTGCGATTGCCCTCAGGGGGCCGCCCTTATTTTTTTATTTGGTGGAATATGATGCTGGCCTGGATTCCTATGCTGCTGACGCTTTTGCTAGATGTCATTCATTGCTCGTGGAGACGGGGAACGAGGACATTTATGCTCTGGATCATAGGGGCTGGCTGGCTTTTCTTTTATCCCAATATACCCTATTTGATTACAGATTTGCTGCATGTATTCGCCAGATATCCATTTCTCGGGGAGCAGCGTTTTTGGGGCAATCCGTACTTTTGGAATCATGTATTAGGGATGCTGCTGGTAGCTGTGCTTGGCCTCACCATGGGGGTTGTATCGCTTGAATCCGTACGACAATTGGTGCAGCGTGCTCGAGGCGGGCTTGTCAGCTGGTTGTTTATGCTGGCGGTACTTCTGCTAAGTAGCCTGGGGATTTATATTGGTCGTTTCTTTCGAGGAAACACATGGGATATTGTGTCTGCGCCGTCCCAGTTGTACACACAAATATCTTCCATATGGGCAGACACTTTGCAACGCACGCATTTTGTGGAGTTTAGCGGGATGGTATTCGTGATTATGCTCGTTAGCTATGTATCCACGATGTGCGTGGTCTGGATGGGGAACAGCCGCCGGGACGAATGGCATCGCTGGTGATTACGATGGGGCTGAGTGGCTAAATATCATCATAAGATAAAATGTAAAGGCAAAGGAGGAATAGCTACAATGAACGGACAGAATCGATCTGATATCCGCGCTGGTCTTCAGGTGGATATTGTGCTTAAAAAGGATCAGCCCACGGGTAAGCTGACGCGAGGAACGGTGAAGGATATTTTGACCAATTCCCCGCGTCATCCGCATGGAATCAAAGTACGTTTGGCAGACGGGCAGGTTGGACGTGTCAAACATATTGTAATGAAAGAAGGATAGAGCTGTAGGCTTAGGAGGGATGATGTATGAATCAGGCAACGGCATGGTCTAAAAATGATCGTTACCCGCTTGTTTTACTTGTACTGCTGGTGCTTGCTCTCATTTGGTCCTTGGTTCGTCCGGCGGATTATTTTACATGGGTACTGGAAGTTCTCCCAGCCGTTTTGGGAGCTGTACTGCTGGCGGCTATTTACCGTCGATTTCGTTTTACCAATCTGGTATACACCCTCATCTGGCTACATGCATTGATCCTGATTGTCGGCGGGCACTATACCTATGCTGAAATGCCGCTATTCAACTGGATTCGGGATACGTTTGGGCTGGAGCGCAATTATTATGATCGACTTGGGCATTTTGCGCAAGGTTTTGTGCCTGCACTCATTGTCAGGGAAGTGCTGTTACGTAAGACGGCTTTGGGAAGCGGGAGCTGGCTCACTTTTCTAACGGTTAGTGTATGTCTTGCGATCAGTGCTGTGTACGAATTGATTGAGTTTGCCGTTGCCAAGGCAACCGGTACAGCGGCAGAGGCCTTTTTGGGAACACAGGGAGATATATGGGATACTCAATGGGATATGCTTCTTGCGTTCATCGGTGCCCTGACAGCGGTGATTTTATTAAGCGGGGTACATAACAAGCTGCTCAAGCAGCTAAAGGTGTAGCAGGGTTTCTTGAAAGTCCAATATTTTTGAGGGTTATATTCGCGTCACAGGGTAGCTGTCGAGATGTAGGGTCGCTGCATCCATGTAGCTGTCCAGCAGCCGCTCAAAAATACGGTCCCATGTCTGCTCCAGACTGTATGCTCTACCGGTTCTGGACAGAAAGTCGCGAAGTGGGGCATCCTCGTACAACAGGAGTACAGCTTTGGCAAAGGCAGCGGCGTCCCCAGCTGGACACAGTAGCCCTGTTTTCCCATCGATTATATTGTCTTTGACCCCGCCTTCATTCGCGCCAATCACGGGTGTGCCGCTGGCCATAGCCTCCAACACGACGTTACCGAAGGTTTCTGTAGTGGAGGGAAAGAGGAATACATCGGCTGCAGCGTAGAGTTCAGCTAATTCCGCTCCTTTTACAAAACCAAGCCAGTGAACTGTGTGCTCTGGCACCCCGATATCTGCTGCAGTTTTGTACTTAAACAATGGGCCATCTCCTGCAATGACCAGTACTGAGGCTGCGCGGACGTCGTCGGGTAACTGGAGATAGGAATCCAGTAACGTGTCTATCCCCTTTTCCGGTGCAAGTCTGCCCACATATAAAATCACAAATGCGTCTGCATGAACGCCCCATTTTTCCCATATCGCTTCGCGATTCACTGTGGGCTGGAAGCGGTCGGTATCAATTCCTCTACCCCAGATTTCGAGCTGTCCCATTCCTTTATTGCGCAACAATTCCATGGTTGACCGAGAGGGGACATATACCCTTTCACAATGTCTGTGAAACCAGAGCATGTATTTCCATAATGCAGGTTCAAGCCAGCGAAGCTTGTAATATTCGAGGTATTTATCAAAGTGGGTGTGATAGGAGGCGACGAGTGGAATATGGTGTTTGGCAGCGTAGCTTGTTCCATACAAGCCAAGGTTAAACGGAGTAGCGACATGAATTAGGTGCGGGGAAAAGGCTGACAGGCGCTCGTTGATTTGTTTGGCATTAGGGATCGCAAGTCTGCATTCCCGGTACAATAAAAAGGGAATACTTCGAAATCGCTCCACGCCCGGCCCCGAGGACAGATGATGATCTGCCTCCGGTGCGAAGACAAGCGTAGATACCCCATGTGTCTCCAAATAGCCAATCCATCGTTCCAGTGTCAGAGCAGCGCCATTGACATCAGGCGTATACGTGTCTGTAAATAATGCGACTCGAAGCATGCCTTCATTCCTCCTCCGCCATTCTCATTTATCCTATGATGTTCCAGGGGAGTCCGCTTGGAGGCTCCGGCTTTTATTGTGTCATGATTTTGTTTACGGGCTTGCTGGGTTTTGTAAAAGTTGGCCTGCGGACAGGCGCTCTTCTCAGATTTTACTAATCCATGACACGATAAGTTCCTCTTGTGAGGTTGATGCAAATAGGTTAATTCTGTTGATATGTATCCTAGTAGGAGCTGTACATTTCATAAATATTCCTGATCTCCGATGGTTTTGGGTAATAATAAAACATGGACTTTGTCTTGAAATTTCATTATAGTAATTCGGTATGAATAAATTTGAAGGGTAAGCAGGAGGGATGGCTGTGGCTTTTGGAGCACGGGTGTTAAAAACGGGAATCGCAGTGACGCTCGCCCTTTTTCTGAGCACGCTTTTGAACACCCATTCGCCTGTGGGGGCAGCGATAGCCGCTATTTTTGCCATGCAACCGTCGATATATAGGTCGTGGCGTTATTTTCTGGATCAACTCCAAACAAGCACATTAGGTGCAATCATGGCGTTGCTGGGCGGAATGGTATTTTCGAATGAGCCGATTGCGGTCGGACTGGTATGTGTATTGGTACTTATGATATGTCTGAAAATAAACATGGCTGATACGGTTGGATTGACACTTGTGACCGTTGTTTCTGTCATGGAAGCTTCAGGGGACTGGAAATTTGCGGTAACCCGCTTTGCGCTGACTCTGATCGGGATTGTGTCGGCTTTTGTCATCAACATTACCGTTTTTCCTCCCAAACCGAAAAGGCAGTTTATCAATCAGATTCAAAATGTATTTAACAGCATGTCCTTGCTGCTGCGAACTGCCATTTCCGATGAGATTAAGGAGTCTGTCTTTAGAGAGGAAAAAGGAAATTTGGAGGGAGCTATTAAATCACTCTCGGATAAATATCATTTGTTCGAAGAGGAGCAGAAAAAGCTCAAGCGCACCAAGTTCAGTCAGACGAGACAAATGGTCGTATACAAACAAATGCTCGAAAGTTTGCACAAAGGTTACGAGGTCTTGGATGCGGTGGAAAGGCACTACTTCCAATCTTTACGTCCAGAGGGAACAGATGCGTTTTTTGACGATCATCTGGAGCGGCTGATTCGTTTCCACGAGCACGCTCTGCTGAAATTCGAAAATAAACTGAAACCAAATGAGGATGAAAGTGAATTGTTTCAGCAGGCTAACGGTGATTTTATGAAGCATGCAATTACACGTTTTGACCATTGTCAGGAGGGAATGCTACGGCTTTCCATCGTAGCTGCGACGATGTACGACTATGGTCATCAACTGGAGCGATTGAGCAGACTGGCCGACCATATTCATCCTGTGGAAGAGAGCCGATAGGCGATTTCGGAAAAAAGAAAAGGCGACCGTATTCATCAATCAGATGGACGGTCGCTTTTTTATGTAATGAATTTAATAAAGTAGGAACAGGCTAATGGAAGGTTGCCAGAAAGCACAAAAAAAGCCCACTGGTTGCGAACAGGGACTGAACTTGCTACAATAGAGGATGCTATGTTTTACATAGTAAAACCGTATTGCATAAGTTGTTAACACACTACTTGTTACATTATAGCATGCTTCAAAGGAATAGTCAATTTTCCCGGATCAGGGGGATGCGATGAGTATGCCCGGGTCCATAATAGAGCATAGTTTGTACGCAAGGGAGCCCTGCGCGGAGCAGGAGGAAACGGAACAGGAGCGATGTCAGTGACTACTGAGCAGCAATGGAATGAGGAACAACGAAGAGTAGAAGATGTGACCGCAGTCATTAGCGGGCGTATTCGGAAGCTGGAGACAGAGGTTGGTTCTGTGCGAGGCGATGTCGTCGATATGCGTAAAGACTTCTGGGATGAGGTAACGATCAATTTCAGTGAGGCGGATGATGTGGGAGAGACGTCCACCAGTTTGCGTCAGCAGTCTGAGATTTTGTCTGAGCGGGAACGAAGACACAAGCATTCCACTGAGGCGTTAGGTCGTTTGAAAAAGTTGCTTGACTCACCTTATTTTGCACGTATTGATTTTGCTGAGGAAGGGCAGACTGCGGAGCGTATTTATCTGGGGATTGCCTCCCTGCTGGATAACCAGGATGAGGAATTTCTGATCTACGACTGGCGCGCGCCTATTTCGAATCTTTATTACGATAACATGCCAGGTCCCGCTTCTTATAAGACCCCAGCAGGAGAGATGGAAGGAGAACTGACGCTCAAACGCCAATTCTCGATCCGTGACGGACAGATCCGCTTTATGTTCGATACCGGCGTCACCATTGGAGACGAACTCCTTCAAGCCGTATTAAGCCGGAGCTCGGATGCTCAAATGAAAAGCATTGTCGCCACCATTCAAAAGGAGCAGAATCGCATCATTCGTGATGATCGAAGCCGGATGCTGATAGTTCAGGGAGCGGCAGGAAGCGGCAAAACCTCTGCTGCGCTTCAGAGAGTAGCATATTTGCTATACAAGTATCGGGATCACTTGCGAGCAGATCAGGTCGTGTTATTCTCGCCAAACCCCATGTTCAACAGTTATGTTTCGACAGTATTGCCTGAATTGGGTGAGGAAAATATGCTTCAGGCCACATTTCAGGAATATTTGGAACGGCGTTTGGGCCGGGAGTTTCAGCTAGAAGATCCTTTTGAGCAGCTGGAATATGTGTTATCAGCGTCGTCACAGCCTGGGTATGAGGCTAGGATGGAAGGTATCCGCTTTAAGTCATCCAAGACGTTCTTACATGTGATTACAGGCTACAAAGCGCACCTGGAACAAAAGGGAATGCGTTTTAAAGCGGTTCGTTTTCAGGGACGTGAGGTGATTTCAGTAGAGCAATTGGCAAGCAAGTTTTATGGATTTGACTCGGCTGTGCGGCTGGCGAACAGATTGGAGCTGCTGCGTGATTGGATGCTCAAAGAACTGGCTCGCTTTGGTAAGGAAGAATGCTCCGCTCCTTGGGTGGACCAGCAGATGGATCTGATGGAGCCGGAGGATTATCAGCGTGCATATAACCGCATGCGCCGGAAATCCAAGAATAAAGGCGATACCTTCGACGACTTTACGCGTGAAAGAGAAATATTGGCGCGTATGGTGGTCAGTGATCGCTTAAAGCCCCTGCGCAAGTGGATTAAGGCACTTCGCTTCGTGGATACAACCCGTCTATACAGCGAGCTGTTTATGAACGAGACGTTATTAAGCGAACTGTCGAATCATGCAGAGCTGCCCGTCAACTGGAGTGAAATTAGTCGGCAAACTCTGAAACGCATTCAGGCTGGAGAACTAGCGTATGAGGATGTGACGCCCTTTTTATATTTGCGTGAGCTGATGCTGGGCTTCCGCTCCAATAGCAACATCCGTCATGTGTTTATTGATGAGGCACAGGACTATTCACCATTCCAGCTGGCGTTCTTCAAACGATTATTTCCACAGGCTAAAATGACAGCACTGGGCGATTTTAATCAGGCTATCTATGCCCATGCTTCGGTGCTTCAGGATGCAGAACCATTGTATGACCTGTATGGAGCAGAACAGACTGAGATGATTTCCCTGACACGCAGCTATCGTTCCACACAGGAGATTGTAGAGTTTACCCGGGGGATGGTAGCAGGAGGGGAGCATATTGTTCCGTTTAACCGTAAGGGTGAGAAGCCTCTGGTAACCGAGGTGAACTCGCGTGAAAAGCTGCATCAACTGATAACTGAGAATGTTACAAAATTGCTGGCAGAGGGTTATGAATCCATAGCGGTGATCTGTAAAAATGCTGATGAAAGCGCGGCAGCCTACGAAGCACTAGAAGGACAACTGCCAGTAAAGCCAAAATTAATTAAGAAAACAACTCCCGCTTTTGAAAAGGGGATTCATATTATTCCGGCCTATCTGGCGAAAGGCGTGGAGTTTGATGCGGTTCTCATTTATGACGGATCGGCCCAAGTATACCAGCGTGAGAGTGAGCGTAAATTGTTCTACACGGCCTGTACGCGAGCGATGCATTTGCTGCATATCTATAGCATAGGGGAGATTACGCCATTCGTGAGTTCGCAGGAATCGGAGACGTATATCCGTAAAGTGGAATAAAGTGACCAGGTTCTTTAGGGGCGGCTGGCAATATTGAGCGTATTCCAGTAACATAAGCAAATAAGCCAAACAGGTAAGAAGCATAAACGGAGGTTACAAACGTAATGGACATGAAAAGAGTATTTCAACGCCCACCGCTGGCGGACTGTGTGCCCGAGTTGGTAGCTACAGCTAGAGGGGAGCGCAAGGCATCGCTGGTGATCCGCGGAGGAACGCTGGTCAATGTGGTATCGGGCGAATTGTTACCGGGCATGTCTATTGCTGTGCAAGGCTCTCGTATCGCCTACGTCGGTAGAGACGTTAGCCATACGATTGGAGAGGACACCGTAATCATTGAAGCGGAAGGCCGCTATATGGCACCGGGTTTACTGGACGGACATTGTCATATCGAAAGTACGCAGCTCACCGTAACTGAATTTGCTTTGGCTGTACTGCCGCTGGGCGTGACGGGCGGTTTTTTTGACCCACATGAAATTTCCAATGTGCTCGGTCTAAAAGGGCTTCGTCTAATGCTGGACGAAGCCCGCACGACACCGCTGGCTGCTTACATGCAGGTAGCTTCCTGCGTGCCTTCCACAGGCCCAGAGCTGGAAACGACCGGTGCCTCTTTCGGTCCGGCGGAAGTCGCAGAGGCTCTAAGCTGGGGCCCAGATATGATTGGACTGGGCGAAGTAATGAATTTCCCTGGCGTCGTCTATGGTGACGACGTGATGATTGGGGAAATTCAGGCCACGCTGCGCGCCGGCAAGGTGGCGGACGGCCATTTTACATGGGCCTCCGATGATTGGCGGCTGCCGGTCTACGCAGCCGCAGGAATTACGGGCGATCACGAATGTGTCACGCCCGAGGATGTAGCCGAGCGCATCCGGCTCGGCATGTATGCCAAGATGCGGCAAGGCTCCGCATGGCATGATGTGGCCGAGACGATCCGTGCCAGCACGGAAATGGGTCTCGACACGCGCCGCATGATGCTGGTGACGGATGATCGCAGTGCGGAATCCCTGCTCCATGAAGGGCAGATGGACTTCGTGGTGCGTCATGCGATTGCGCAGGGCGTTAAACCCGTGACTGCCTTTCAAATGGCAACGCTGAATACGGCAGAGCGCTTCGGCGTAGCACGGGACATTGGCTCGATTATTCCCGGTGCGATTGCCGATATTATCCTGCTTGATGGCCGCTTAGCCGAAGTGAATGTGACGGCTACCATCGCAGCGGGCCAACTGGTGGCTGAGTACGGACAAATGGTCGCCGACTGGGAAGGCTTTGTTTATCCTGCGGAAGTGATGGACACGGTCCATTTGGGTCGAGAGCTGAGTGCTGCAGATTTTCGTATTGCGGCTCCAGTACAGGAAGGGAATGTACCTGTACGGGTAATTCGTGTCACGGAAAATCATGTGGATACGAAGGAAGTGCGGATGACCGTTCCGGTGCGTGATGGTGAAGTTGCATCAGATCCTGCGCAGGATTTGTGCAAAATCGCCGTTTTCGAGCGGCATCATGCCAGTGGCAGCCACGCGGTGGCGCTTGTGACAGGCGTCGGCTTCACCGAGCCGGCTGCAATTGCCATGACCGTAGCGCATGACAGCCACAACCTGCTTGTCATTGGTAATGATGACGAGCTCATGACCCAGGCGGCGAAGCAGGCCGTTGCTCTGCGTGGCGGCGTGGTGGTTGTATCCGCCTCGGGTGATACGCGCTTCCCGCTCCCAATCGCTGGGCTGATGTCCCCAGCTCCGTTTGCAGAGGTGGCTGCGCAGTCCGAAAGTATCAGCCGGGCACTTCAGCAATCCGGCTGCATGCTGAACAACGCGCTGATGACACTGTCGTTGCTCGCACTGGTCGTAATCCCTGAAATCCGCCTGTCGGATCAGGGACTTGTCGTGATCGGAGCCGACGGTATACGCAAGGTGTCTCTTTTCGTGGAAGAGGATGCTACGGAAGCCTGATAGAATACGTCGCTGGGGGTTGTCCTGCAGGTCTACCCAGACCTGAGGGATAGCCCCTGTTTTCTTATATAGTCCGAAAGGTATCTTTAATTCCTTAATCAACGTTTTGTGGGGTGGTGAGCAGATGCAATTATATTATCGTTCATTAGAAAAAATGGCTCATCAAGCCTCAATTATAGATCAGGATTGGAACAGGTTTGTAGAGCAAACCCGTGTGAGGCATGTTCAGCAGGGTACATATCTTATTGAAACAGGGGAACCTGTGAAACATGCTTATTTTTGTTCGGAGGGATTATTCCGGTTGTTTTATACTTTGGCAGATGGTAGAGAATATAATGTTGGTTTTTCACCAGAAAATGATTATGTAACCTCTTATGGCGCTATGGTTCAAGGTAAACCATCCACTTTTACGATTGAGGCCATGGAAGATTCGGTTGTTATTGAAATTCCATATCATGTCCTGAAGGAGCTTATGGATACAAGCCATATGTGGGAAAGATTCGTGCGTAACAGCGTGGAGAGACTATACATTCGCAAAGAGGAACGGGAACGTGAATTGTTGTATCTTTCAGCTAGGGAACGTTATAACGCCTTTCTTCTCAAGTACCCCGGATTGGATAAACGAGTTGCACAATACCATATAGCTTCGTACATAGGCGTATCCCCCGTCTCACTTAGTCGTTTGCTGCGCAGCGATCCGCATTAACCTATGTTAATGCGGTTTGGCAGACAAGTGGCGTACAATAACGGTAAATCCATTCAAGCTTCACAAAAAAGGAGATAGGCATATGCGTTATATGATGATTGTATTGTTGGAATTCTACCCTTCCTGGTTGGCTCTACCCAGGGAAGAACGCCGAAAACATGCGGGGGCCTTGCAGGCTCGCATTCAGAAATATAGTGAGCATGTACAGGTTCGTTTTTTTGATGCAGAAGCGCTGCCTGGAAAGGACTATACAGATTTCGTTGTATGCGAAACAGAGGATATGAAGCAATATCACTATATGTGGGAAGAAATTCGTGATTCGGAGCCGTATACTAAAGGGTACATGAAGATTAAAGATGTAGTAATGGGGATGGAAAATGCATTTCAGTCCTATGAGTCCGAAATGCTACAGATGGACAAATAACCCATCATACTCCCTTACTATGTAAAAAAGTTCAGCTTGTATAGGATTTATACAAGGCGAGTTCCCAGGCTTTTCTATTAGCTGGGAATTCGCCTTTTTCTATTAAAGACGCTAATAAGACAAAATCGCATTATACAACGGTATCACTTATAACCTTCAGAAATCCATTATTTGTTGCATTATTAATTAACTGATTAATAGATTTTGCTGCGCTATCGCTAAACAAGTACCACTCATCTTTGGATACGTCATGAATCAAAAACTTGGGATACCCGACTAAAACTTCGGATGGAAAGGACTGGATTAAAGAATACACGTCAAAACGAGCTAAGCTTTTCCCCTTTTGGTCTAAGAAATCGTATTGTGCATTTTTATAATAAGACCCAAGAGTGTCAATAGTGAAGCTCCAAGAATAGTTTTCAGGTGCTTCAACCTTTTCACCTTTGTTTTTTGCAAACATATTATAAATGGTTTTGTTATATGCATTGCCGTGAATTTGCTGAACTACGCCGCCCATGATCATATGGTACTCCTGTTGAACTGCCTTTACTTGTACACCGTTTATGAACAATGGTTCAGTAGTAATAGTCACTATAAGGTTGCTGTAATTGACTTTACATCCGAACGCCTCTGCAATAAAACGAAGTGGAACATATATGCGATTATTTTTCACGTATGGTTTTACATCAAGCAGTATCTTTTTACCGTTTTTCTCCGCTATGCTTCTGTTTATTGCTAATTTTACTTTCATATCGCTCTTAGCGAGAATAACCCCGGAATCGGACCACTCGACGCTAGCCCCCAAACTTTCGCTAATAACACGTAAAGGTACCATTGTACGTTTGTTCTTCATTTCTGGCTTCGCACCGGTTGCAATAGCCACACCGTCAATTTTGATTTGATTTTGTGCTGCATATGTAGTGGACGATGAAATACATAAAAAGATAGCAAGAAAAAAAACAAAGAATGCTTTGTTCATAAATGACTTCTCCTTTTTTAAATAAATTTGTTGCGTAGCAACTTTTCACCATATTCAGACGCGACTGGATAAAATTCGTTGCGCTTTCCTATTCATTAACTGAACGTAACAACCAGTTTGTACTATTCAATCTGATTTCCGATATTTACCAACTAAAAACTTCTAATCTCCCTGGGGAATTATGTCGATAACATTGAATATTGTTCATAAAATTTACAAAGTAAATCTTTAGGGGGAAAGTTAATGAGAAAACAGCTAAAAGTTGCGATTTCTCTAGCATGTTTATTGATGTTTATAGGTTGTTCAGCATCACCAGTATCAGAGCAGACGACTAAGATTACATTTTTGAATTCCAAATCTGAAATAAAAACCCAATTGGAAGAAGTGGCAAAACAATACAATCAAGAGCATCCGGAAGTATCTTTAGAAATTATTACTGCTCCAGAGGGAACGTCTGCATATCAAAAGCTGATGTCGATGTACGGCTCAGGAAGTCCAGCAACGATGTCGATGCTTGACCCGGGAGACACGCAGACATTCCTGGATAAAGCCGTTGATTTAAGTAAAGAGAAGTGGGTAGCCGATACGATAGAAAATGGACTTGACGCTGTTAAGAAAAACGATGCTGTGCTGGGATTTCCATTTGCAGTGGAAGGCTATGGATTAATCTATAACAAAAAAGTATTGGACAAGGCAACAGGGGGTTCTTTTGATCCTTCTTCGGTGCAAAGTAGAAGCAGCCTTAACTCATTAATGGCTAAGATTCAGCAGTCGGGAGTAGCACCGGTCATGCTTTCACCAATGGACTGGTCTCTCGGCTCTCATCTTTTAGCTCTGTCTTATTCTGTTCAACCCGAAGGTTTTCCAGAGTTTGTTAAAGGTATGCAGAACAACTCCATCGATTTGTCCCAAAACAGTGTAATGTCTGGATGGGTACAAACTTTAGACCTGCTCAAGGATAACAGCATCAATAAGCACTCGCCTTTGGACAGTACGTATGACGATGGAGCCAAAGCTTTGGGAGAGGGCAAGGTAGGGCTTTGGTTTATGGGTAACTGGGCTTGGAATGGAATAAAGAGCAATGATACGGCAAATGAGGAATACGGTTTTTTGCCTCTTCCGTTAAATGATAATACGAATGATCCAAACAATTCAAAGATCACAGTTGGTGTGACAAAGTATGTATTCATCGACTCCACAGCTACCACGCCTCAGCAGCAAGAGGAAGCCAAGAAATTTTTAAACTGGCTGGTATACGAAAAGTCCGGTCAGGAACTTTTGGTCAACAAGGCCAATGTTATACCGGCCTTCAAGAGTATTGACTTGGTGCCTACCGATCCCTTGAGTAAATCGATCAAGTCATATTTGTCGAGCGGAAAGACGCTGCCGTTTATGGCAACACTTCCACCTGATCATGGGGCCATCACAGGAGCATCTATCCAAAGCTACATTAGTGGAAAGATAGATAAGACTGAGCTGTTGCGCCAAATACGCATATACTGGAAAGCTCAGCGGGGATGATATGAGACCAGTCACGGGAAGGAAGATAAGGATGTTTAAATTAACGTTAAAGAAAAAAATAATTAGTGCAGCTCTCATACTGGTTGTCGTACTGTCCCTTTCAAGTGTTATAGGCGTCATTAAGATGTCGGAAATGGGAGAGGCTTCTGATAAGGTAAATAACAGGTCTTTACCTGCGGTTATTCTTCTTCAGGGTATGGATAAGCAGATTACAGAAATCGATAGACTAACTGTTCGATTGATACTCGAAGAGGATGAGGCTATTCGCACCACTTATCAAGAAGAACTAACCAAAGCTACAGCTTCAATGGATAAGAGTGTAAATAAATATCAAAGTTTAGCCTCTACAGCGGAGGAAAAAGAACTGTTCACCAACTTTTATGGTCAGTGGGCAATGTATCTTCGCCATCTAAAGGTGGTTTCCGCTGCCATGGAAGAAAACGACAAAGTGATGGCCTACATGATCGTTCATGGAAATTCTTCTATTTATAAGGCGGCATTAGACGATGTAAATAAACTGAAGGTGCTTAATGAGCAGTATGCCACTGAGGCAGCTAATCAATCGAGTCAATCTTACCATTCAGGTAGACTTTTGATGATTTCTTTGACTATCATATGTACGATCCTGGGAATTATCGGTTCTTTTTTACTGGCTCAATCGTTCACTAAGCCCATATTAAGGATAGCGGAACAGATAAAGCTGGTAACGAGGGGGAACCTGCAAGTGGAACCTCTTAGGGTCCGATCCAAAGATGAGGTCGGGGAATTGGCATCCGATTTTAATGAAATGTGCGATTCACTGCGCAACCTTTTAAAGGAAGTTGTGGATAATTCCTTACTGGTTGCTTCTACGGCTGAACAGCTAACAGCCAGTGCAGAACAGACAAGCATTGCTACCGAGCAGATAGCTATAAGTGCCACTCAAGTCGCAGAGGGATCTCAGACACAGCTTGCAGATATTGCTGAAACGCTGAATTACACGGTAGGTGTTTCTAAAAGTGTAGAGAACATAACCAATCGCTTTGTGAATGTAGCTAATCTCACAATCCAAGCACAAGAAAAAGCAAACAACGGGAAAACCCAAATGTCTTCCACTGTCTCTCAAATAAGAGATGTGCATACCAAGGTAACTCAATCCGCTGAAGTAGTAAATATTCTAGGAGAAAAGTCAGCGGAGATTAGACAGATCACAGCTATGATCAGTGATATAGCAGCCCGAACCAACTTGCTTTCACTCAATGCGAGTATAGAAGCTGCAAGAGCGGGAGAGCAGGGAAAAGGATTTGCGGTTGTCGCTTATGAAGTACGCAATTTGTCGGCACAAGCAAGTGAAGCAACCGGTAAGATTTCCTCTCTGGTCAACGAAATCGCATTAAGAACAGACGAAGTTGTCATCTCGATGAATGAAGGTGTTCAATCACTAAATGAAGGTATGATGCTTGTCGAAGGTGTCGGTAACGTCTTTTCTGAAATTGTCGGTGCCGTTGAAGAAGTGAGCGGTGAGGTAGACACTGCGGCTGTAGAAGCAAGATCCGTAAATGAAGGAACCGTTTCTATGGTGGAATCTATGAAGAAAATTGCCGAAATCTCCGAACGTGCAGCCGATTCTACTCAAACAGTCGCAAGCGTAGTCGAGGAAACTACTGCTTCCATGCAGGAAGTGTCTGCAGGTGCTAACATGCTTGCCAAGCGGGCGGAAGAGATGAATCAAACGGTGTCTGTATTCAAAATTTAAAGTAAGTTGGCGGTAGCCTTGGACGAGAAAAACAAGTCCTAGACTACCGCTGTTACCATTAGATTACGAGTGAACGGCTTCAGCTTTTTTAGCAGATCTTTTCAGATCCTGTTTACGGCGTTCCTCTAGGTACCGTTCTCCATTTTTCTTGTCAGCTGTCAGCGTAAAGCAGGAAATGATGGTGAACAGACCGGCAATGGAACCCAAAATAACATAAGTGATCGGGAAATTCAGAACTTCATACATATGTCCGACAATAGGTGAGAACACAGATACCACCAGGGAGCCCATAAACAAATACAGCAGGTACATGGTGGACGATAAGCGCTGGTCAAAGTTGACGGTAATGTACTTGAAGATGGCGACCAGAATCAGCGGTTTCTCCAGAGAGTGAATCATTTTCATCGCAGCCACCCATATGGAACCGAACGGCAGTGAAGAACCGATAATACGCAACGACATGATCGTCCCGGCAATAATCAATGCCCATTTGGCAGTCGTTTTGTTCACAAACCATGGGGTAACAAACAGGAACACAAATTCCAGGAATACTTGCACAGCACTTAAGTCGCCAAGGAATTGATTTCCTTCTGCTTTAGAACTGAACTGAGATACGAAATAGGTGGCAAATTGCTGGTCATATACCTCATAAATTTGGGTCACGCCAACCATGAATAGCATTAGAAACCAGAACTTTGTGGTGCGTACGAGATGCAGTACGTCAATGAGCTTCAACGATTCAGTTTTCTGCTGCTCCTGTCCGGAAATTTCGACTTTGGTCAGGAAGATGCAGATCATGGCAACAACGGCAGATACGGAGGCAATCCAGAAGGTCAGATTTACATTAATATTGATGACCCGTCCCGCAACAAAGGTAGCAGCTGCCCATCCGAGTGAGCCCCACATACGAACTCGTCCGTATTCAAACCCATATTTGCGTGACACTTTGTCCATATAGGAATCGACGACACCGTTACCTGCATTAAACACCAGGCCGATAAATAGGGCGCCGACAATGGCACCAATGACGAACTGTGTTTGAAGCAATGGACCGTACACATAGATAAAGAAGGGTCCGACGAGCAAAAGAATCGTAAAAAGTATGTACAGCAGATGTTTTCTCAAGCCCAGCTTGTCGGATAAGTACCCAAACAGGGGTTGCATGATCAAGGCGACGATAGAGTTTGCCGCGTATAAAAACCCTGTGTAGGTTTCTGAAATCCCCAGGCTTTGTCCTAGCCAAATGACAAAAAAAGACATGGCGGCAGACCATGTAAACAGATAAGCGAAGTTAAAAACGCTCAAAGACCAGTAGTTGCGTTTTGCCAAATTCCTCATGTATAAGCACCCCTTCAAATTGTAGCTGCTCAATGTGTTGACAACGTCATTAAGCATTGTCTGTACTATTAATTGTAAGGAGGATTGAATTGAATCCATAGGGCATTTTCCCAAGATTTCCTGTGCTTATTGCAATCAATTGCCAGGTTGGGTTGTACATAACTTTTCTCATCTTGTAAGAAATAAGTCCTACGTGTAAAATTCTTTATAGTTCATTGAGCTCATTTAGTAGGAGGAGAAACACGGCAAGAAGTAGAATTGTTCTAAGGTCTGGCTGACATGGTCATACTGATAGCACAATAAATTGCTAAAGCAAGGGGATGAAGTGGTTCTTTCGCAAGTACAAAGTTACTTGATACCGTGAACGTATATAGAGTATTGTGTAATGATGAGTTATCGAACCCCACATCTTGAATAACGTTTCACACCGATCGCGAAGGGTTAGCGGATGGCTATCCCTACTTGGTGCTGCTATAACCCTATGAGCATGTACTACACAAAATAAAAAGAAAATGAATGATAACAAACTGTTGTGATTTCATGGTTGGAGGATTTATTATGTCAAAAAGTGTTTCTTCGTCCTTTATTATTATTATAGGATCGATGCTATTTGCCTTATTTTTTGGTGCAGGGAATCTAATCTTCCCACCTATGCTTGGTCAAATGGCTGGAAAGAATGTGTGGATAGCCAATGCGGGTTTCTTGGTTACCGGAGTTGGCTTACCGTTACTAGCCATCACTGCCTTTGTTTTTTCAGGCAAAAGCAATTTACAAACTTTAGCGAGTCGTGTACATCCTGTATTCGGGATTGTCTTTACAACGATTCTTTATCTAGCCATTGGCCCGTTATATGCAATTCCAAGAACCGGTAGTGTGTCGTTTGAAATTGGAGTCAAGCCTTTTTTTTCAAACCATACAGATCATCCTGTCGCACTTTTTGTATTTACCATTCTTTTTTTTGGGGTTGCATGCTTGTTATCACTTAACCCTACAAAAATTATTGATGTGATCGGAAAGTTTTTAACACCCATTAAATTGACATTCATTGGGATTCTGGTGGTCGTAGCCCTTATTCACCCCATAGGAGCCTTCCAAGCACCTGCCGAAGGCTATACTTCGCACGTCTTTTTCAAAGGCTTTCAAGAAGGTTATTTAACATTGGATGCTCTTGTAGCCTTTATTTTTGGAATTATTATTGTGAATGCAATTAAGGAAAGAGGAGTTACTGCCAAAAAAGAGCTGATGATTATTTGTGCCAAATCGATAACCATTGCGGTTGTCCTCTTAGCATTTATCTATACGTCTCTTGCCTACATGGGAGCTTCTAGCGTTGAAAAACTGGGTGTTTTAGAAAATGGTGCTGAGGTGTTAGCCAAGGTTTCATCCTATTATTTTGGATCTTACGGCTCCATTTTATTAGGCTTAATGATTACAGTAGCGTGTTTAACGACAAGCGTAGGGCTTATTACGTCCTGTTCTTCCTTTTTTCATACCTTGTTTCCGAAAGTTTCTTATAAAAGAATTGCTCTCATGTTATCCATATTTAGTACCATTGTAGCCAATATAGGTTTAACACAGCTCATTAAGGTTTCAACACCAGTGTTAATTGCAATATATCCTATTGCGATTTCTCTAATATTTTTAACATTTTTACATTCCGTGTTTAAAGGAAAATCAGAAGTATATCAAGGCAGTTTAATATTAACCTTCATTGTTAGTCTATTTGACGGCTTGAATGCTGCTGGAATAAAAATTAAAGTAATTAATGACTTTTTTACTCAAATTCTTCCGTTATATGATGTAGGATTAGGCTGGTTAATTCCCTCTGTTTTAGGAGGAGTAGGGGGGTATATATTCTACTATATTAAACGAAGAAAAATTGTCCTTATACTTATGAAGCCCAAAAAATAAATGATTTGCTTATTCGGTGAATTGGACATGTATAACCAAAAGAAAGAACGAACGGAGAACTTGATCTTCTGTTCGTTCTTTCTTTTTGTAACTTTACGCGCAGCTATTCAAAACAAAATCATAAATTTCCGTCTGTTATAGAAAGGACAGCAAGCGCCTGATCTGCTTCGTGCTGCTTGCGGTATAGCGAAGGAGTCAGACCGTTCCATTTTTTAAAGGTTGCAATAAAATAGCTTAGATTTTCAAATCCCACATCCAGCGCAATATCAACTACTTTGCGGTCACTTTGCTCTAGCAACCTGCAAGCCTTCTGAATCCGCTGATAGTTGATATATTCAACCGGACTTTTCTGCACCATCTGCTTGAAGAAACGACAGAAATGTCCCTCACTCATCCCAACCTCATCTGAGATCTCTCGCAAACGAATGGGCTCATGCGCATGGCTGTTGATGTACGCCAGTGCTTTTTTGATCCGTTCGACCTTGTTGCGTTGACTCGCCATAACCACGTCCTCTCCGCTAGCCGGAGTCATGTGCGGGAACAGGCAGGCAATTATGCTATAGAGCTGCGCCTTGGTCGCCAGTTCACGGGCAGGCGCATTCTGTTCATGGCTAGTGATAATACGTTTCAACGCGGTCAATAGCTCCTGCTCCCAAGGCTGCACACCGCGAATGTGAGGGGGAGGGACGAGTTTTTTATTGATAAATGGTTCAATAAACTGCGTCTGAACTGTATCTTGCGTGCGGCTGTGCAGCATATCCGGGTGAAACACCACCGCAGAAAATACACAGCGAGGACTTTTTTGTAAATAACCAGCGTGAAGCTCGCCACTGTGTACAAAAAGGGCTTCACCTTCGCTAACCTCCGTATAGACCATATCCGTCTGAAATATAGCGCTCCCCTGTTCTACTACGATAAACTCCATTTCCTCATGCCAATGGGACTCCAATATACTATTTCCGTTCAATTGCTCTACGCTCGGATATACGCTGACTGGATACATGGGATTGCCGTGAATACGGTTTTCTCTTAACATTTCCCTTTGCATTTCACTGATTCCTTTCGGCACACTGATTTATATAGAAAACATCAAAATATTGATACTAAACGTCAAAATAAAAGAAGTAAACCCTTACATAAATCAATATTATTATAGTAAGGATTTCGAAAAAATCCAATCAGCGATTTGGGAACAAGGAATATAAAAGTCGAGATGGAGGAAGAGACAGATGAAATTTACTGATGGCTATTGGTTGGTTCGCAAGGGCTATGAAATACAAAATCCTGCTGACATCCGTGATATCGTGACGGACGATGCTTCCATGACGGTATATGCAGCAACCCACCGGATCGAGCACAAAGGGGATACGCTAAATGGAGCGTTACTGAAAGCGACCTACAGCTCTCCCATGCCGAATGTTATTCGGGTGCGTCTGAACCACCATAAGGGACGGGTGCATCATGGACCAGATTTTGAAATTCACACCTTGCCGACAGAGGTGGATATTACGGTGGGTGAGGACGTAGCAGTACTGAAGAGCGGCGATCTGAGTGTGCGAGTCGGTCGTGGAAAGAGCTGGGACGTAGGCTTCTATGTCAAGGATCGTAAAGTCACGGGCAGTGGGCATCGGGGACCCGGCTATATTACAGACCCGCAGGACCAGCCATTTTTCCGGGAGCAGCTGGAGCTGGGTATGGGGGAGTACGTATACGGCCTTGGAGAGCGTTTCACTCCATTTGTGAAAAATGGTCAGGTCGTTGATATTTGGAATGAAGATGGCGGGACCAGCAGTGAACAAGCATACAAAAACATTCCATTTTATTTATCCAATAAAGGGTACGGTGTATTCGTCAATCATCCGGAAAAGGTATCTTACGAGATTGCATCGGAAAACGTTTCGAAGGTACAGTTTAGCGTTGCTGGCGAATCGTTAGAGTATTTTATTATTGGTGGAGCTAATCCTAAGGAGGTACTGGACAATTATACCAAGCTGACAGGCAAACCTGCATTGCCACCGGCCTGGACCTTTGGTTTGTGGCTGACCACTTCGTTTACGACCGATTATGATGAAGCGACAGTAAACCATTTTGTCGACGGGATGGCTGAACGGGATCTGCCACTCTCGGTATTCCATTTTGACTGCTTCTGGATGAAGGAATACCAATGGTGCGATTTCCAGTGGGATCAAGATATGTTCCCAGACCCAGAAGGTATGTTGCAGAGATTGAAGGCTAAGGGACTCAAAATTTGCGCATGGATCAATCCGTATATTGCAGAAAAGTCCATTTTGTTCGATGAAGGTATGGAGAATGGCTATTTGGTCAAAACAGCTGATGGCAGCGTGTGGCAATGGGACATGTGGCAGGCGGGGATGGGGCTGGTTGACTTCACGAACCCGGCTGCAGTTGCCTGGTATCAGGATAAGCTGAAGGTGCTGATCGATCAAGGCGTGGATTGCTTCAAAACCGACTTTGGTGAGCGTATTCCAACAGATGTAGTTTATTATGATGGCTCTGATCCAATGAAAATGCACAATTACTATACGCATTTGTACAACAAAGCTGTGTTTGATGTGCTGGAGGAAAAGCTGGGCAAAAATGAAGCCGCATTATTTGCACGTTCTGCCACAGCCGGGGGACAACAGTTCCCAGTTCACTGGGGCGGAGACTGCTCGTCCACGTATGAGTCGATGGCAGAGTCCTTGCGGGGCGGATTATCGCTTGGTTTGAGTGGCTTTGGCTTTTGGAGCCATGATATTAGCGGCTTTGAACTAACGGCTGCGCCGGACTTATACAAACGGTGGGTACAGTTTGGATTGTTATCCTCCCATAGCCGTCTACACGGAAATGTGTCATACCGTGTTCCTTGGCTGTTTGACGAAGAGTCAGTCGACGTGGTGCGCAGCTTTACCAAACTCAAATGCTCACTGATGCCACACCTGTATGCTTCTGCTGTGGAATCCTCGGTGAGGGGACTGCCGATGAT
This sequence comes from Paenibacillus sp. EKM211P, assembly GCF_011066175.1. Taxonomy (NCBI): domain Bacteria; kingdom Bacillati; phylum Bacillota; class Bacilli; order Caryophanales; family Paenibacillaceae; genus Paenibacillus; species Paenibacillus sp. EKM211P. The sequence continues at coordinate 9,378 of NZ_JAAMNS010000012.1, read as the reverse complement.
GCGGGCTATGGTATTGGAATTCCCGCAGGACCCAACCTGTGCAACGCTGGATTTACAATACATGCTGGGGGATTCCATTTTGGTAGCCCCGATCTTTAATAAAGAAGGCAATGTAACCTATTATGTACCCGAGGGACAATGGACGAATTTGTTAACGAATGAAATCGTGTCTGGTGGTCGTTGGGTCAACGAGCATCATGATTTTACAACCTTACCTGTGCTCGTGAAGCCAAACACATTGTTGGCCATCGGTCATGAGGATCGTCGTCCGGATTATGATTATGCAGATCAAGTGACGCTTCATTTGTTTGAGCTCGGCGAAGGGCAACAGGCTCGTTCGGTTATCGTGAATACATCAGGCGAAGAAGAGCTCACGGTTACTGCCAGCCGTAAGGATTCTGTCATTACGGTGAAGGCAGAAGGTGCCGTTAAACCGTGGTCGTTAGTACTGCGCGGTATCCATAAGGATGTTCAAGTGGAGGAAGGCAGCAGTCTGGCAGGAGAACAGGGGGTAATCATTACACCAGCCTCCAGCGGACAACAAGAGCTTACTATTCACTTGGGCTAGATCAGGAGTCCATCTGTAGATGGATAGATTATAATATAGCGATTATATTGCGAAAAAAAGGCTTGCCTGATACAAACCAGGCAGGCCCTTTTTGATGTGTCATTCCGATAATATCTTCAACTTTAGCTTTGATATCAAACCCTATGCATTCTGCTGAAGTAGTAGTGGTATAAGGTACTGCCGGAAAATATCCACAGGAGTCCGCTTCTTTTTAAATGTATCAGCCGTGAGGACAACTACCAAGTCATAGGACGGGACGACAATAATATATTGCCCACCAAAGCCTAGTGCGTAAAAATAGTCTATTTCCGTTCCAGTCTCTTCATCAGAAAAGGAAGAAGCCCACCAGTGACAGCCATAATATGCTTTTTGTGGTTTGGAGGCTGGAAGAAATGGACGAGTCGAATATCGGACGGTCTCCGTCTGGATGATCTGCCGTCCTTCCCAGCTTCCTTCGTTCAGATAAAGGCGTCCGAATTTGAGCATGTCCAGCGGTCTGAGATGCAGCCCGAAGCCTCCGGTGTGAGTGCCTTGCGGATCGGTTTCCCAATGATAGTTATCGATACCGAGCGGCTGGAATAATTGCTCCTCGGCAAATTCAGCAACGGCTTGTCCAGAGGCAGAACGCAGCAAGGTGGCCAAAAGTTGAGAACAGCCAGAGCTGTACTCCATTCGCGTACCTGGTAAATCCGATAATGGCTGTGAAAGCACAAATTGCACCCAATCGGACGTTTTGCTCATGGTAGGAAAAGAATTTTGTCCCCCAAATTCCGTCCAGTTAAAGCCAGCAGACATCGTCAGCAGGTGTTCAATCGTAATATCACGCTTTCGAGGGTCACTATCTTTGGCCAGCCGGGGGAAAAATTCGAGGATCGGTGTCTCTGGTTTGGGTACCAGTCGTTGATCCATAGCAATACTAACTAATGCGGAAATCACACTCTTGGTACAGGAATTTATTTTATAGAGTTGGTTGGCAATTTGAGGTTCACGGTAGTAATCCATGATCATGTTTCCCTGCTGCTCAATAAGACAGCTGCGGGTTTCCAACTCGTTAAGTACGTGAATAAGCGGTTTGAGCTCCAGACTTTTCATGCAGTTCCTCCTTGAGGCTTTTAGCATACCATTACATAGTATATCATTTTTAATCTTCCGAATCCGACAAGTACAAACGGATAATAGTTCTTATCTTTTACCTAATTTGAATTTTTTTGTTTTTTGATATTAAAAAACATATATATGTTCACTTAATAGACACAAATACATTTAAAAATCTATACACTTTTCCGCTTTCATTTAAAAAAACAGACCAATAAAACGATATATAGTAAGTTGAACATTTTATTTTGAAACAACTGGGGGACCAATTCATGAACTTAACAATTAAGGCCAAAATGATTCTCAGCGCGATACTGATCCCAAGTGTGATTGCTGCCATGCTGCTGACCAATTACATTTTAAGTATACATAGTGAGAACGAGTACAAAGATATTATGAATCGTGAAGAGACGATTGCGTATAACTCCAAGTCTCTTCAATTTTTATTAAACGGGATATCCAATGATGAGCGGGCATATTTGCTGACTCGTGACGAACAGTATGGGAACGAGATCGGAAACAAGCAGAGTGAAGTTGCAAAGTTGCTACAGGAGACAGAAGCTCTACTCAATACAGGTAATGAGGATACAAAGAAGAAGATGACTGATCTCAAAACAGGGATTAATACCTATATGAATCAGGTTCATAGTCTACTGACTACAGCGGGGTATAAGAGTACAAGAGATGATGCTTTCCCTCCATTTTCTGAATTGCTCGATGATTTTGAAAACGAACGGGTTTTGCGTAAGCAACTGGATACCAAGGTGGTAGCATTTGTCAAGGCGCAGGAAGATATGGTAACGGTGAAAATACAGCAGGCGCACCAAACGATGACGAATACAACTTTGATTACGAGCATTGTAGGGCTTTTGGTTATTATTTACAGCATTGCTCAATCTATCGTTTTGATTCGTTCGATTCGTCCATTACACCATATGAATGAGCAGTTGTTGCAAATGTCTCAAGGTGGAGGAGATTTGCGAAGTCGACTGGATATTACGTCCAAAGACGAAATCGGTATGATTGCGAGCTCCTACAACAAGCTTATTGAAGGGTTCCGCAGTATCATTGTGGATGCTCAGGATACGGCTCGTACATTAACGGTAACCGCAGAGCGTGTTAACGTCAGTACTGAGGAAATGAATCAGGCCAATCGTCATACCTCCGGTGTAATGGAAGAGCTTGCGACGGGCATGGAGCATCAGGTCGATGATATTACACAAACTACAGATACCATGAAAGAACTTGCCTACGAGCTGGAACAGATTGCTGCCACAAGCGAGCAGGTATATGAATTGTCTGATACCGCCGCTAAAGATGCAGAAGCAGGGGAACAATCGATAGGTCAGGCTATGCGTCAGATGGAGAAGGTAAGCGAAAGTGTAGACAGCTCTGCACGTGCTGTACGTTCACTTAGTGAACAGGCGGAGCAGATTGGCATGATCGGATCTGTTATTACCGGATTTGCCAAACAGACTGGAATGCTGGCGCTTAACGCATCCATTGAAGCGGCAAGAGCGGGAGAACAGGGCAAAGGATTTGCTGTTGTGGCCTCTGAGGTAAAAAGATTGTCCGAGCAGGTATCGGTTTCAGCAGCAGAAATCACACAGTTTGTGCAAAACATTCAGGAGCATGTTGGGCATGTCGCTTCCACCATGCAGTCTGGAACAGTTGAAGTGCAATCTGGCGTAAAGGTCATGCAATCCGCTGAAACTGCATTTCGCCAGATTGGAAGTTCCATTCAACAGGTCAGCGAGCAGATTCACAGTGTTAATCGGTCTGTAGAACAAATGTCCGATGGATCAGAGCGAATGGTGAAGGCGGCGGAACGCATACGTGAAGTAGCCGAGCAGACGGCAGGAGGAACCCAAAGCGTCAGTGCGGCGGCTGAAGAGCAACTGGCTTCTATGGAGGAAATTGCATCGTCCATTCACACTCTGGCGGATATGTCGCAATTGCTGAACGCAAGGGTCGGTGGTTTTAAAGTATAGTCGTATAAATTCCCACCAATGTAAACACAATAACATCTGTTGAACGAATCTGGACAGCTGTGTTATTACTTTTGCAAAGGTGGTAACGGGATGCAACAAAATAAAGGGAATCTGGTTGCATTAGGTTCCATCCCGCTGATGATGACGCTGGGTAATTCCATGCTGATTCCGGTTTTACCGGAAATCGGACGTAAGCTACATGTAAGCTCCTTTCGGATTAGCATGTTGATTACAGTGTATGCGGTGGTGGCCATTTTACTGATACCGATTGCTGGCTATCTATCCGACCGTTTTGGCCGTAAAGCGGTGATTGTTCCCTGTCTGATTCTGACTGTGATTGGAGGGGGCATTTCTGCGGTTGGAGCATGGCTGCTACATGACCTGGCAGCTTACTGGACCATTATTGCAGGTCGTCTACTTCAGGGCGCGGGAGCGGCGGGGGCTTTTCCTATAGTCATTCCACTTGTGGGCGATCTGTATGAGAACGAGGATGAAGCCAGCAAGAACCTGGGGGTAGTCGAGACCTACAACACATTCGGTAAAGTATTAAGTCCGATTCTTGGTGCTGCGCTGGGAGCTGTACTATGGTTTTTGCCATTGGCAGTGATTCCGGGCCTCTGTCTGATTTCGCTTATTTTGGTCATTTGGCTGATCCATGTACCCAAGCGTAAAAACCAACCGATTAGGTTTCGAGAATTTGTGGGGAATGTGAAGCAGGTGCTTGCCGAAAAGGGACGCTGGCTCTATGCTATTTTTGCTATGGGCGGTATTTGTATGTTCGTCATTTTTGGCGTCTTGTTCTACTTATCCGACATACTGGAAAGTCGTTACAACCTCCATGGCGTCTGGAAGGGATTTGTGCTAGCCATACCGCTTATTTCCCTCTGTCTGTGCTCTTATTTAGGTGGCAAGGTTATTGGCAAGCACAAAAAGCGTATGAAATGGATCGGTTTCGGTGGTTTGGCCATATTGACGATCAGCTTTGCTATTCTCGGATTTTTTCAACATATTTATGCTGTGATTGGCCTGTTTACGCTAGGGGGCGGTGGTATTGGGCTCGCACTCCCTTGTTTGGATGCACTGATTACTAAGGGAATTGAAAAAGAAGAGCGCGGAACCATCACTTCCTTGTACAGCAGTATGCGCTTTGTCGGAGTATCTTTAGGCCCTCCGGTTGTATCCTTGCTGATCGGCAGCAGTGGGCATGGTCTGCTTTTTGGCGTCATGGCCGCAGTGGGGGGGATTGCGGCTCTGCTTATGCTATTTGCGGTCAAGCCAGAGCAGGATGAACCCGCAGGGGGCAAATCCAGTGATCGTAGCCATAAGACTGAGGGAATGACATACGTGTCTCGAGAAAAGCCTCTTTCTTCTAAGCTAAGACACAAAACTCCTGCGAAATATAAATAAATTGCAATTGAAAAAGCTTTGAAATAAAAAAAGCACCCGTTTTCCATGTAAAGCCATGGTAACGGGTGCTTTTGATATTTGAGCAAATATAGATGGATACTCATTTTAAAGAATAGTCTTACCCCTCCAGAGGGACATTTGTTTTAGGCTTGCGGCTTGCGATAATCTGAATGACGTAAATCAGCAAGAACAGCACAACAAACAGCGACGAAAGACGATACATCCATGCATAATCACTGGCTTTGGCGATAACGCCAAGTATAAGTGCTCCGGCTGCGACTCCAAAATCGAGGGAATTGAGAAACATACCGTTTGCCATGCCCCTCTGTTTAGGTGACACGACCTGAATCATCCAGGTTTGCAAGGTTGGCTGCATAACACCAAACCCGATACCGTAGCAAAGAGCAGACAGATACATAAAGGCGTCACTGTGTGCGTAAGAAAGCAGAATCAGACCACCAATGAGAAACAGGGAACCAGGGATGAGCAGTGCCTTTGCCCCTTTTTTGTCATAAATACGGCCCGAGAAGGGGCGCACGATCAGTACAGATACCGCATTAAACAGGAAAAAGTAAGCCGGGTGCGCCAGATTAGCTTCATCTCCATAGAGCGCCATAAAACCGAGCAACCCGCCATATGTGATAGACATCAACATGTTCAACAAGGCGGGAATCCACAATTTACGGTTGAATGCCGGTTTGCGCCCTTCCTCCAAAGGGACCATAGGTGGTTCGACATGCCCCTTAGGCAGTGTGCGAATGAGCCAGTAGGCTAGAGGGAAAATGACAACAATGACAGCAGATGTCGAATAGGCAAGCAGGTTAAAACTGCCGTATTGCAGCATCGAAATACCGATGGTTGGCCCAATAGACATGGCTAAACTAGTGGACAGACTAAAAAATCCCATTCCTTCACCGAGACGTTTGGGAGGGATGACGTCAGTGACCATTGTTGGAAAGGCAGTGCTGCTCATACCAAAGCCAATCCCAAACAGCATACGCATGAGCAGGAGTACCGCAATTGTCGGTGAAACACTGTATCCCAACGTTCCTGCTAATGCAAACAGCAGTCCAACGAAGATCAGGGCGCTGCGATGTCCTTTTTCCAGCATACGGGCAGAAAAAAGTCTTGCGACAATTGCACTTAATGCGAACAAAGTCGTAACAAGACTGACCTGCACGGAGGTAGCATGGAATGCATTTTTCACATAGGAAGGAATGGAAGATACAATCATCTGTAGTTCCAGAAACAAAAATAAATTGGAAACCGTAAGAACGAAAAATTCCTTGGTCCAAAGAGGTTGCTTGCCTTGTTGCATATTAATCGTTCTCTCCTTGTTTTTCTGATTCAGTCATGTTGATATGAATTTGTAAAAGCGTTTGGCGGAATTGCTTCAGATCTGCAGAGGAAATTCCTTTTACAAAATCGTGGTTGGCATCTCGTTCGACGGGGAGAGTCTCCTTCACAAGCTGTCGGCCTGCTTCAGTCAAATGAAGCAAATAAGCCCGGCGATCCTGTGGGCTGTTCACACGCTGTACCCAGCCCTTCTTGTCCAACAAATCAATAATACGAGTCGTGGTGGGCTGGTCCTTTACAGCCTTAGCTGCAATTTCTTTCTGATTTAAACCCTCGGCCTGATAGATTTGGTACAGAACCGACCATTGCTCTGGGGAAATATCATAAGGTTTAAGCCGATGCGAGAGCTGTTGACTCATTTTGCGATGGGTGATTCCAAGCAACATCCCAATAGAGCAATCGGGAGGCAAATTATTCATATGACACTCCTTTCTAATTTTCCGCACAGGATACTTTGAAATTAATTAGTTGTTATAACAATTATATGGACAACAAGTTGTTTTGTCAAAAGAAGTTGTGCAGCGTTTTGTAAACATACATTCCTTTTCCACTTTACTTTTACTTGTCTATGCGGGAAAAAGAGCAAAAAAACAGCCCGTAAAAAACGGGCTGTTCGGGTTTTAGTACAATATAGTTTGCCATGACTGGCGAATTAAGCTTTAGGTACGGTTTCCCAATCCTTAAGGAAACGTTCGATACCGCTGTCTGTCAGTGGGTGTTTCCACAGGGAAGGAAGCAGGGAACCCGGAATGGTGGCGATATGTGCACCAGATAGAGCAGCATCTTCTACATGCTTAATGTTGCGGATGGAAGCGGCGATGATTTCGGATTTCAAACCATGAATGTCCAAAATTTGTCTCAGATCACGGATCAGCTTCATGCCGTCAACGGCGATATCATCCAGACGTCCCACAAACGGGCTGATAAAAGTAGCACCAGCTTTGGCTGCCATCAAACCTTGAGCTGCGGAGAAAATCAATGTTACATTCGTTTTGATTCCGTTCTTGGTCAGCTCGTTACAAGCGTACAAACCGTCTTCGGTCATAGGAAGCTTGATCACCACGTTAGGTGCCCACTTTGCGATGTCATAAGCTTCTGCGAGCATATCTTCAGCCTTCAGGCCAATTACCTCAGCACTTACGGGACCTTCAACGATACTGCAAATCTCCTGAATGACTTCCTTGAACACTCGACCTTCCTTAGCGATCAGGGAAGGGTTCGTTGTTACACCATCAACCAGACCCAAACGTTCAATACGTTTGATTTCTTCAATGTTACCAGTATCCAAGAAAAATTTCATTTGATTTTCCTCCTTAGGGTTATATAGTACATAATACATATCATATGGCGTACATTAGCTCATTTAAATGTAGCATATTGCACACGTTAAACTTATAATTAGTATGTATTACATTTTTAATTGTGACACATTTTAAATTTGAAAACAAGCGGTCTTTGATTAAAATTTGATGAATTGTCGAAACATGCTGAAATTGACCGACCTAAGCTCATTAATAATGTATACTACCCCATTCCATAAGGAGGTAATCATTATTCAACTGTCAGAAAGACAGCGGGAAATTGTAGATATTGTCCAGCGTCTGGCGCCTGTTACAGGGGATAAAATTGCTGAAGAGCTGGGACTATCGCGGCCGACTTTGCGTTCTGACCTTGCTTTGCTCGTTATGCTCGGGCTAGTAGATGCCAAACCAAAGGTAGGCTACTTGCCAGGGCGTTATCCAAACTATGATAGCCATATCGGCAGTATGCTCAAAAAGCTGACTGTGGCAGATATACTGAGTGACCCGATTTTGATATCAGGTGATGCTACCGCCTATGATGCGGTGTTAATGCTATTTCAACAAAATACAGGCACTCTGATGGTCACGGGGGAGGAGCAGGAGCTCATTGGTATCGTTACCCGCAAGGATTTGCTGAAGGTCATGCTGGGACATACTGATCTTCACACTGTCCCGGTGACCATGGCTATGACCCGCCGGGCCCAAATGACGACGCTTGCTCCAGGAGATTCTTTACTGGAAGCAATATCGAGACTGATCCGGCATCAGATTAATTGTCTTCCTGTTTTGGACGAGCCATGTACCTCCTCGGCTCCAATTCAGGGGCTAGTAGGGCGGGTTACGAAAACGGATATTATGAACGCCATTCTGAATTTGACGGAAGAAAAGACCTAAAACATGAATAAGGGGGCCTTATATGTACTGGTTGGCCATGCTGACGATGCTGATTGACCATGTCGGACTTGTGTTTTTTCCGACAGATCCGGCTTGGAGAATTGCCGGCAGGCTTGCTTTTCCAATCTACGCGTATGCCCTCTATATGGGCTATACCCGTACCCGAAATATGCGGAGCTACATGCTTCGCCTGCTCGGACTGGCCCTGATCTCCCAGGTGCCCTACATGCTGGCGTTTGATGTGCATAGACCCAATGTGATCTGGACGCTACTGGCGTCGTTGCTCGCGCTGGCTGCTGCATCTCGCATGAAGCATTGGGTGGCTGTATCGGGTCTGTACGTCCTCACAGCCTTGTTCATGGAGCTCAGCCAGATGGATTACGGAGCCTATGGTCTGCTGCTTGTTCTCATCTATCGATACACCCGTTCATATATGATGATTGCTGTCCATTTTGTTTTGAATGTTGTGTATGATATGGTACACCATGCGAATATTCAGCACTTTAGTCTGCTGTCCAGTATTCTGATTGTATGTTTTGCCACAGGGGAGAGCGGATTTTATCGTCGGGTACCGCGTTGGTTGTGGCGCAGTTTTTATCCCGTACATCTGGCTGTTATTGCGCTAATTCGTATCTGGCCCTGAACTCGAATCCATACAACAAAAGAACCTTTACAACCACGACTTATAGGGGACTGACCCCATAACGTGAGACAAATCAAAACACTTTCGAGAGAATCAAGCCATGTCGTAAGATATGGAGATAAC
>NZ_JAAMNS010000115.1:0-203 GCF_011066175.1 Paenibacillus sp. EKM211P | reverse complement strand
CCTACGAAGTCGGTCTTCTCGTGCAGATGCTTTTGAATCAGCAATAACGGCGCACCCGAATCCTCGATCATGAAGCGGATGCGCTCCTCCGGGTAGTCGGGATCGACAGGCACGTATGCTCCGCCCGCTTTGAGAATCGCCAGAATGCCGACGACCATATCGAGCGAGCGTTCGGCCAGAATCGCTACCAGCTGGTCCGCTTC
>NZ_JAAMNS010000114.1:0-205 GCF_011066175.1 Paenibacillus sp. EKM211P | reverse complement strand
CGGAAGGTGCGGCTGGATCACCTCCTTTCTATGGAGAATCGTTTCCTGCAACGGAAACATTCAAATCAGCAGGTACATGTACCTGCGACCGGATATTCAATTCGGTTCATCACGTTCGTGTGAATGAAGGATATCCTGAACTTACTCACTCGTTGCTCAGTTTTGAGAGTTCAAACTCTCAAGATTCGACGAATGTTTCATTCAC
>NZ_JAAMNS010000113.1:0-205 GCF_011066175.1 Paenibacillus sp. EKM211P | reverse complement strand
GGAGGCTTAGCTCAGCTGGGAGAGCATCTGCCTTACAAGCAGAGGGTCGGGGGTTCGATCCCCTCAGCCTCCACCATATTTTATTCTCTTACATGGATGAAATATAGGGGAATTGTGAATCATATGCATATTGGGGATTAGCCAAGCGGTAAGGCAACGGACTTTGACTCCGTCATGCATAGGTTCAAATCCTATATCCCCAGCC
>NZ_JAAMNS010000112.1:0-206 GCF_011066175.1 Paenibacillus sp. EKM211P | reverse complement strand
GTGGCGTATTACGACTGTCCTGCGGACCAGGAACCGGAGAGTATTCCGATTGGGAAGCCGATTGACAACGTGAAATTATATATTTTGGACCATAAAGACCGATTGCAGCCAATAGGCGTACCAGGCGAACTGCATATTGGAGGGGACTGCGTAGCCCGAGGATATGTGAATCGGAAAGAACTGACGGAGGAGAAGTTCGTAGAAGA
>NZ_JAAMNS010000111.1:0-209 GCF_011066175.1 Paenibacillus sp. EKM211P | reverse complement strand
GCAGTCGGGTTAGGCACGGTATACCCGTTGGTCTTGCCTCCATGGTTGATGCTCGTTCCCCGGATGACCGCATGGATCGGGTCCCCATCTGCTATCGCCTTCGACAACGGCTTCAATAGGACTACCCCCACGCCTTCTCCTGGGACAAAGCCGTTGCCTCCCTTTCCGAAGCTCTTGCACTGTCCGTCTACGGACAGCATCTGATTCGC
>NZ_JAAMNS010000110.1:0-209 GCF_011066175.1 Paenibacillus sp. EKM211P | reverse complement strand
GAGTAGCGGAATACGTCGCGAAGCGGGAATTCAACGCCTAGCTCCTTATGCATTTTGCTGACCAGCGTCGTCGCCCGCAGGGAGTGCCCGCCGAGGTCGAAGAAGTTGTCCGTTACGCCTACCGCCTTCTCCCGAACAAGCACATCCTGCCAAATGGCGGCCAGCTTCGCCTCCAGTTCGGTGCGCGGCGCCACGTATTCGCGGCCTCC
>NZ_JAAMNS010000109.1:0-211 GCF_011066175.1 Paenibacillus sp. EKM211P | reverse complement strand
ACGCATACGGCGTGACGGAAGCGGCGATCGACTCCAGTTTCTACGACGAGGAGCTAGCGAAGCTGCCGCAAACAGGCCATGTGCCGATCGGCAAAGCGTGGCTGAATGCGAAATTCTACATCGTGGATGCGCATCTGAATCCGGTGCCGGTCGGGGTGCTGGGCGAGCTGGTCATCGGCGGAGTCGGAGTGGCGCGCGGGTACTTGAACCG
>NZ_JAAMNS010000108.1:0-212 GCF_011066175.1 Paenibacillus sp. EKM211P | reverse complement strand
GAGGGCTTAACGGTCGTGTTCGGGATGGGTACGTGTGGAACCCCTCCGCTATCGCCACCAAACGCTTGAGAGTTTGAACTCTCAAAACTGAGCAACGAGTGAGTAACAGGCCTAAACCTGAGTTTTAAAGCTTACGCTTCATATTTGAATGTTTCCATTGCAGGAAACGATTCTCCATAGAAAGGAGGTGATCCAGCCGCACCTTCCGATAC
>NZ_JAAMNS010000107.1:0-212 GCF_011066175.1 Paenibacillus sp. EKM211P | reverse complement strand
AACTCTCCATTAAAGACGTTACAAAGTAACGTCAACCTGTTTCATCTTCATCCACTCCAAGGAGAAGAACCGAAGATAAAACAATATAGAAAGAGCGATTAGCTCATGTTGAAACTGACGAGATAAAATATCTCATTGTTGCTTCCATTTCATACAGCCAGATGGCATGTACCAAAATTTCAGCATTGGATTTTATAAATAAAATCCGTACT
>NZ_JAAMNS010000106.1:0-213 GCF_011066175.1 Paenibacillus sp. EKM211P | reverse complement strand
ACCAATACTAATCGGTCGAGGGCTTATCCTAAAGATAAGACGCAATGAAGTTTCGGATCCAGTTTTCAGGGTGTAACACCTTGAAGGTATGTAGAAGTACATACGACAAGCGTATGGCGATTCATTCACACAATCTGTGATGAACCGAATAAGCTTACGGAAGAATTTGCGAGGCAAATTCATGTTTGGTGGCGATAGCGGAGGGGTTCCACA
>NZ_JAAMNS010000011.1:0-192157 GCF_011066175.1 Paenibacillus sp. EKM211P | reverse complement strand
TTTTCCAGAGACCAGAGATCTCTCATGTAAAGAAAAAAAACCACGTCTCAAAAAGACGGGGTTTCTCGACAATCTGAAGCCGCCAACATGGCGGCTTTTTTATGATTACCTGTATCAATCCTCACTCATGACCTTATTTAGTTTTTCATAAACAGACAACAAGGCCTCTCTTTCTTCTTCAGTTAGGTTTTCAAATAGTTCTCTTCTAAGCTGTCGTCCGTCTTCCTGCGCTTTATTTAGCATTCCGACACCAGCGTCAGTTATTTGCAGGTACACAATCCGCCGGTCCTCCTCATCCGCCACTCGTACAGCCAACTCCTTTTTTACAAGCTTTCCAGATAGATGGGTTAATGTCGGAGGAGTTAGCCCCAATAACCTGGCCAGATCAGAAGGGCGGCACTTTCCGTAACTATTTAAGTACGAAAGAATAAGGATATGTGATACCCCTAGATTCTCATTAAACATTTTATTCCACTTAATTAATAGGTTATTGGTAACCTGGTCCATAGCATGAATCAGCGTAAATATATTTTGTTCTTTCATTAATACTCTTTAACCTGCTTTCTCAAATGAAGTAATAGCCCCCTATATTGTATAGGGGGCTTGTATAAAAGTCATTCTTTACTGAAAGAAGGTCAGGCATATATCCATTTCCCAGTAAAGTGAATTCTAATTTTATTGGGCAGAAAAACCGCCATCAATAACAAGCTCCGATCCCGTAATGTATGAAGACTCGTCAGAAGCCAAAAACAAAGCAGCGTTAGCTACATCATCAGGTCGACCAAGTCGCTGCAATGGAGTCGCTTGAATTAAGTGGGTAAGCATTTCTTTAGATGTGCTAAGGGCTTCAGTCATTGGTGTCTCAATAATGCCCGGAAAAAGCGTATTTACACGGACCCCAAACCGGCCGAACGTTGTTGCCGCAGCCTTCGACAAAGCACGTACAGCACCTTTTGAAGCGGAATAATGATTAAATCCCTGACCGATTTGAGCGGTGTAAGAAGAAATATTAATAATAGCGCCGCTCTTTTGGGCAGCCATATACGGGGCTACATGCTTAATACCTGCAAACGGTCCATACCCGTTAATCGACATTAATTTATGCCAGTCATTTAGGTCGATATCCTGATATCCTTTCTCAGAAGTTATTCCTGCATTGTTAACCAAAATGTCGATTTTACCGAATTTATTGTTCACTTCTGCGGAAAGAGCCTTCCAATCCTCGTCAGAAGAAACATCCAGTTTCATTCCGTACACATTCGTTTTCTTACTAGCCCGTTCAAGAGCTTGAACATTGATGTCTGCAGCAATAACTACAGCTCCCTCCTCACTGAAGAGGTCGACCATCCGTTCTCCTATCCCTGATCCTCCGCCTGTGATTATAGCAATTTTACCTGCCAGTCTATTCATGTTGATATCTCCTTTTATCATTATCAATTTATTCAAAATTTATATATTTAGACATTTTATTTAGACATCTAAATATTAGATATCTAAATTATATTCCTTTTATACTCAACATACAACTGCTGCTTTATCCCAGCCATATGGTTAGTTGCTATGTAGAAAGAAGTAATATTATCGCTCTCGAATAATAAAAAGCACCGGAGATTTCTCCGGTGCTCAGAGTATCGAGAAACTTTCTCGACAGCTTTTTTTATGTGTTTATATTCTTGTGTTCAGTGATCTTTTCAATTATATTATTTCGATTTTAAAACACTGTCCAATATTAGGAATCTAAAATATTATTTCTGAGTAGAGCGAAGCTTAGCCTTATATACTTAATTTTTTCCGATTAGAAGTTTGTTTTTTTCCAGTCAGTCTCACATTTTTTTCGTATGTTATAAAACCTTCAGTCGAAAACCTTTTCTCAAGCGCCCTACTAGCCTCATATTTACTACAATCCTTTTCCACATAAATTTCATCTTGTGAAAATAATATAAATATAGAACTAGATACATCGTTATTCGCCAAATAGAAACCCAATAATTCGTTGTACTGAGTACTAAAAAACAAACCTATATATTCTACTCTGAGTTTAATATTCTCTTTAGATTCGATCAATCCTTCATAACTTGCAAATAAATTAAAATCATCCAAATCGTAAATTCTATTCACTGAGATCAACGGATTCATGCCTCTTATATATAAGCCTATAACATTACCATCACCTTTCTCAAGGAAAAGGACATGGTCTAATCTCTCATTATCACCCTCATCATGTAAATAAATAATATTTGTGATTTCTTTTTGCTCGAAAAAATAATCAAACTTTTTTGTAAAAGATATTATATAGTTATTCATAGTCGTCCTCACTCTCTAGTCAAATCTAATTCTGATTTTAACTTACTTGATAAACGATCACTTTCCCTATACGGCCATACTCTTTTTTAGAGCAAAACATGTGCTTTGTTTAGAAGTCGTTGAGTAGTCATGTTCAAATCATTAAGTCCACTGAAGCTTACAATATTGTGGCTCAAGGAGCCGGTTGTATGGTGTTGGATTATTTCTTGTCCACGCCTGAGATGAGAACTTGAATCATCAAACAAAAAAGACGAGCCTATCGACTCATCTTTGGAAGTGACTGCTTATTTACGTACGACGTCATAGTCCTTATTCTTCAGCAATTGGTGACTCCATGCTCTCGTTAATCTTGTGGAATGGTCAAAACGATTTTCCCGAAATTTTCTCCCTTTTCCATTCTGAACAGTGCCTCGGTCACTTCCTCCAGCGGATAAATCTCGTCCAAAACAGGATCAATCTTGTGTTCTTCTATGAGTTTGACCATATCAGCAAAATCTTGCTGGCTTCCCATCGTTGAGCCTAACACCGAGATTTCTTTCACATACATATTGGGTAGAAGCAGATTCGGAATCGGACCTCTCGTCGCCCCGAAGCTGACGATTCGACTTCCGATTTTGCCAAGTGACAGCAGTTTATTGAACACCTCGCCGCCAATACTGTCGACGGATAGATCAATGCCGCCAGTTAGTTTCTCCAATTTCTCCACCCAATCATCTGCTGTGTAGTTGACACCTCCGGTTGCACCCAATGTTTTTGCTTTTTCGATCTTTTCTTCTTTGCTGGATGTCACGTAAACCTCAGCTCCGAGTGCAGCTGCAAACTGAACGAGATAGGTAGCTACACCTCCACCAACGCCGGGGATCAGAACGGTTTCTCCTTTCTTTACCTTGCCTTTTGTCACGAGAGCACGGTAGGCGGTCAAACCGGCGAGCGGGAGCGCTGCTGCTTCCCAAGATAAATGGGACGGCTTTGAATAGACATTTTCCGCTGGTACCTTAACATATTGGGCATACGTTCCGTTAGTAGGAACGCCGAGAATTGTAAATTCAGCCCTTTTTTTGTTCATATCGTTGCCCCAGTTCAAACCTGGATTGATGATCACTTCGCCACCGATTGAGACATCATAAATCTCATCTCCAACCGCAACAATTTCCCCTGCGCCGTCAGAGCCGGGAATAGCAGGCACCTTGGTCCCCGGATATCGGCCTTGTATGACTAGCAAATCCCGGCGATTAAGAGCTGCTGCTTTTAATCGCACGAGAACCTCTTTCGAACCAGGTATAGGCGTTTCTACATCTTCCAGCTTCAGTTGGTTGGGTCCGCCAAATTCTCTTAACATCATTGCTTTCATATAATTTTACTCATCCCTTTTACCCTCGGCTTTTGTCATTCGTTTTTAAATATCAAATCATCTTAGCCCCGAACAATTAAAATCATATAACCTTCGAGTAACACGAAGTCAACAATGTTAAAAAGTTTTGTTCTGTATTCGGAATTTACAATTATCGAAGCTTAAAGTATTATTTAAACCATTACCTTCGAGTAACACGAAGGAAATAATAATTTAAATAGCTTCATTCAACATGAAATTGAGGAGGGGTAGCATGTATACTGTGAAAGAAGTTGCAGAATTACTTGACTTAACTGTACACACCATTCGCTTCTATACAGATAAAGGATTAGTTCCTGGTTTACAACGCGATAAAAACAATAACCGTATTTTTAATGACGACTCCATACACTGGCTTACAGGTGCAAAAAACTTAAAAAAATGTGGTATGTCCGTCGAAGACATCAAAAAATATGTAGACCTATGTTTGGAAGGCGATGCAACCATTGAGGAACGTTATGAAATAATACGCAAGCAAAAAGAAGCGGTTCTAGCCCAATTAGAAGAAGTAAAATTTATGGCAGAATTTATTACCAACAAAGAAGAGCACTACCGTGACATTATAAATCAAGTGATCCCGGATGATACCAATCCTGCCTATTGGTCAAAAGAAACGCCGATCACATCCTGCCCATTGAAGACTTGTTAGGAGGTTTTTGCGTCGACTTTTTGTAATAGAATGATAGCATCAAATCTCAAATCGGGCCGTACCAAGCGCTTTTACGATTTCCGGATCATTGTGTGAGAAGAAGCTGCTTTGTTTCATATCTAATGCAGCAATTGTCTCCATATCCTCTATGCTTAAATCAAAGTCAAAGATATTGAAGTTTTCAATAATTCTTTCTTTATGGACGGACTTTGGAATTACGACGACTTCTCTTTGTGTTAACCAGCGTAAAATCACCTGAGCCACGGATTTTTGATACTTTTCAGCCAGTGACACCAACACTCCATTATGGAACATATTATTTCTGCCTTCTGCAAAAGGCCCCCAAGACTCAATCTGTACATTGTATTCCTTCATAAGTGTGGCACCTTTAATTTGCTGGCAGAAAGGATGTGTTTCAACCTGGTTAACGGCCGGAGTGACTTCATTATGAAGAATCAAATCAACGAGACGGTCCATCTGAAAGTTACTCACACCGATCGATCTGATTTTTCCTTCATGGTACAATTCCTCCATCGCGCGCCAGGAACCATACACATCACCAAATGGCTGGTGAATCAGATACAGATCCAAATAATCCAACTGTAATTTTTCCAGTGACTTTGCAAATGCCTTCTTTGCACTCTCATACCCCGCATCTTGTACCCAGAGTTTTGTAGTAATAAACAATTCTTCTCTCGGTACGCCGCTCCGCTTGATAGCTCTGCCAACTGCTTCTTCGTTTTGATAAGCCGCAGCGGTATCGATTAGACGATAGCCTACCATAAGAGCGTCATAAACGCTTTGTTCGCATTCATTCGCATCTTTAATCTGATATACTCCAAAACCGATGATAGGCATTTCAACACCATTGTTCAGTATTACTTTTTGCATATAAACCTCCCGGAAAGTAGTTTTTCATCATTTCTATCAGGAATTAAATTTTGCTATGCCAAAACAGCAATTTTCAACCTATGTCAGTTAATTAAAACCAACAATAGAGTGTGGCACATACGGCTCTTCCAGGAATGCTACTTCTTCCGTTGTTAATTTCACAGTAAGTGCAGATACAGCCTCTTTAAGATGAGATATTTTTATAGCACCGATAATAGGAGCAGTTACCGGTGCTTTTTGCAACAACCAGGCAAGTGCAATTTGTACGCGGGGAACACCATGTTTTTCTGCAATGTTCGCAACCCTCTCCACAATCCATCGGTCGGCATTTGCTGTTGCATCATATTTTGATTTTTGAATATCATCGGTTTCAGATCGATAGGTTGTTTCCTCCGGATCACGGGTCAATCTTCCCGATGCAAGCGGGCTGTATGGAATTACACCGATTTTTTCTTCCCTGCACAATGGAAGCATTTCTCTCTCCTCTTCACGGTAAATGAGATTCAAGTGATTCTGCATGGATACAAACCGAGTCCATCCATTTTTCTCGGCAACATGCAAAGCCTTCTGAAATTGCCAAGCATACATAGCGGATGCCCCAATGTATCTGGCCTTTCCTGCCTTCACTACATCGTGCAAGGCTCCCATCGTTTCCTCAATAGGCGTATTGTGATCCCAACGGTGAATTTGATACAGGTCTACATAATCAGTACCTAGCCGTTTCAGACTTTTATCGATCTCGCTCATAATGGCCTTGCGAGAAAGACCGGCACCATTAGGTCCTTGATGCATACGTCCATGAACTTTCGTTGCGATTACAATTTCATCCCGGCTGGCATAATCCTTGAGCGCGCGTCCCAAAATTTCTTCGCTTGTTCCAAGAGAGTATACATTAGCCGTATCAAAAAAATTGATGCCAAGCTCAAGCGCTTTTTTAATAACCGGGCGACTACTCTCTTCATCAAGTACCCATTGATGAATCCAACGTTTCGCATCGCCAAACCCCATACAGCCGAGACAAAGCCGTGATACATCCAAACCGGTATTTCCAAGCTTCACAAATTCCATTGAATTGACCTCACTTTACAATAAAATGGTGTTTTAATGAGTGTAGTATGTTGTTTATAAGTAGTAGCCTACCATCTTCGTGTAACTCGAAGTCAATACATTTGAGTCAGTTTCTTTAAAATTTTTGTCAGCAGGACTTATATGTATACAATGGCTTGATGCAACCCAACAGCTTAATATGTTTGAACATACGGTGTGCTTTTATACAGATGGCGAGCCCCTCGCTGTTCATAACAGATAAAGGCTCGCCATCTCACCAAGCTTTTCTTTTATTGTTGTAAAAATATCTTGCGCTGATCTGAAGCCAATTTCACTTCATTCGATCTTTTGCTTCCTTTAAATATGAAATAAAGAGCTAAAATCATAAACAGCAATGCAGAAAAACATTAACCTTCTTTTATTCTTGATTTCAATGGCCAGTATATACTTCTTTCATTGCATCTCGGTCATGTTTATATTTGAAGCTTATAGCAAAAACAACTGCAAGTACGAGTGTATATGCTCCAAAGGTCAACCAGATACTTTGCCAATCTTTCACACCATCTACCGTGAAATAATCTACGACCTTTCCACTTGCAATGGCGCCTACATACGCTCCGATTCCATCAACCATGGCTAAAAATAAGCCTTGCGCACTTGCGCGAATACGAGGATCGACTTCTTTTTCTACAAAAATGGCTCCAGAGACGTTAAAGAAATCAAATGCACAGCCGTACACAATCATGGATAACAGAAGGAAAGTGAATCCCAAACCAGATGGGTTACCATATGCGAAAAATAAAAAGCGTAATGTCCAAGCCACCATACTAATGAGCATAACCTTTTTAATTCCAAAGTTACGTAAAAAGAATGGGATGGCAAGGATAAAACACACCTCAGCAATCTGTGATACTGATAATAAAATAGATGGATACTGTACGACCAGGCTATCTTTAAATTCAGGATTCAGTCCAAAATCATGCAAAAACGGATTACCAAATGTATTGGTTATTTGCAAGGCAACACCTAGAAGTGTTGAGAAAAGAAAGAATATAACCATTCTTTTCTGTTTGAACAGTACAAACGCATCCAAGCCTAAAAGACTAATCCATGACTTTTCTCTCTTCTCGTTAGAGGTTGGGCAATCAGGCAGCGTAAGTGAGTATAGGGCTAGCAAGAGCGAGATACTCGCGGCTATATATAACTGAATGTTGCTTAACTCAAATCCGCTAAGACTAACTACCCACATGGCAATAATGAACCCGATTGTTCCAAAAACGCGAATTGGTGGGAAATCCTTTACTGTATCCAATCCCGCTTTCTCAAGCGCAACGTATGATATAACATTTGTCAAAGCACTTGTTGGCATGTAAACCAACGAATTGAAAAATATCACCCAAAACATAGTCATTGGATCTGAAATGTGTGCTGCTATAAATAAAGAAATCGCACCTAGAACATGGAATATTCCATATAATCTATTGGCTTTAATCCAACGATCCGCAATAATGCCTGCAAGACTAGGCATGATGATCGCGGCTAATCCTTTTGAGCTATAAACAATTCCAACTTGTGCGCCCGTAAAATGTAATGTATTGATCATATACGAGCCTAGCGTAACAAGCCATGATCCCCAAATGAAAAACTGAAAGAAATTCATTATTCTAAGCCGTGTTTTCATTGCCATTTTTCCTGTCCCCTTTTGAGCTTGAATATTCAAGTTGTTGTGTTACTACTCTTCCGTCGATTCTTCTATCGGACACACTTGGAAAGGCTTACATTTTGTTATTCATAGTGTAATAGGTAAAGTCATTAAAGTAAAGAACTAAATATATATTTTATAAAAAGTAATGAATTATTCATAATAAAAGACTTATAATATACATATTAATTTTATTCTTTTTACATAAAATAATAAAAGTTTGTTTTTTTCCAAACCAAATGACCTCCGTAGGAGCGGAAGTTATTTGGTTTAATTTGTTTAATCCAAGTGCTGGATTAGCACGCTACAACGTTTATCTTTTTATCATTAATTCATGCATAAAACTGGTACCGTGGTCTGGCAGTTTGACCCCAAAGTTGTCAGCAACGGATGCTCCAATGTCTGCAAACGTTTTGCGAAGAGGCAACTCTCGGCCTTCCATAAACGCTTTGGAGTAGATGAGTAGCGGCACATATTCCCGTGTATGATCGGTTCCATAATGAACCGGGTCATTTCCGTGGTCCGCAGTCAATATAAGCAGATCCTTCTCGGTAAGCTTTTCTAACAGTTCTGGCAACCGGGCATCAAATTCCTCCAGTGCATTGCCATACCCTTGCGGATCTCGACGGTGACCAAAGAGGGCATCGAAGTCAACCAGGTTTAAAAAGGACAAGCCCGTAAAATCCTTTTGTGCGACTTGAATAAACTTGTCCATTCCATCCATGTTGGATACCGTTCGGATCGCCTCAGTAACGCCTTCCCCATCATAAATATCCGAAATTTTCCCTACAGCGATCACATCCAGATCTGCATCCTTTAATTCATTCATGACCGTCCGGGAAAAAGGTTTCAGTGCATAGTCATGCCGGTTAGCCGTTCGTTTAAACTGTCCTGGCTCCCCTACAAACGGCCTGGCTATGACTCGGCCAACCATATAATCATTGTTTTTAGTCATTTCACGCGCAATCTCACAAATACGATATAATTCATCCAATGGTACAATCTCTTCGTGAGCAGCAATTTGCAGAACGGAATCAGCTGATGTGTAAACGATCAAAGCCCCCGTTTTCATATGCTCCTCCCCAAGCTCATCTAATATTTCAGTGCCGCTGGCAGGTTTATTTCCGATGATTTTTCTCCCTGATTTTATTTCAAGTTCTTCAATCAAAGCGGCAGGGAAACCATTCGGGAACACTTGAAAGGGGACGTCTATACGTAACCCCATGATCTCCCAATGCCCTGTCATCGTATCCTTCCCGTTAGAGGCTTCCTGCATTTTGGTCCAAAAAGCCATTGGATGATCGGCCTTAGGTACTCCTTGAATTTCTTTAATGTTGGACAATCCAAGTGCAGCCATGTTAGGCATATACAGTCCATTCATTTTTTCTGCGATATGCCCCAACGTATCAGCCCCCTCATCTCCAAAAGCCGCAGCATCCGGTGCTTCTCCAATACCGACTGAATCTAGGACAATTAAATGAATTCGTTGAAATCGTTTATTCATATATCAATCTCTCCTCTCAACACGCACCTTTGTTTTATCTGAAGCATTATTTTTTAGATTTCAAGCAGTAAAACGATACATAAAAGAGGACAGCTTCACTATCCAGTGAAGTTGCCCAATGAATTCATAGATTCTCATATTTTTAAAAAGTTATTTAATGAGAAAATTTGTATCCATCAAATACTTTTAAACCTTCTTCGTTGAGTACTTGTTCAACCAGTTCAGGTCTTTGAGGGCTTTTCTCAAACACTTCATTGCAAGCAATCATGATGTTGCTCCCGGCGATTTCAGCTAACTGATCATGTGATACGCTGTATACTATTTTGCCCAGATTAGACCACACCATGGCCCCCGAACACATAACGCAAGGTTCACAACTTGTATACAAAGTGTATTCGCTCAAATTAAATATATTGTTTTCAGAACAAAACTTCCGGATTAAACCGATTTCTGCATGATGCGTTGGATCACAAAACGTATTAATTTTATTTTCCCCAACCATTACGACTTCCTCCCCTTTGACCAATATCGCACCAAAGGGCTCATTTCCTTCATTTCGGGATTGTAGAGCAACCTCAATTGCCTTTTTCATAAAGATTTCATCTTTGTTCTTCATTCTATATGCCTCCCTAATCTGTGATTATTATCTAGCTAAGGACGTTTCAAATGGTTAAGATGTCCTTTTTACTTTTTTTCAGTAATTTTGGTAATGATATTCCAATTAAGATAAGAACGATCCCTACATATTGCGGAACACCAATGTGCTCATTCAGGACAAAGACAGACATTAATAAGGCTGTTGGAAGCTCCATTGCACCTAATATTGATGCTATTCCTGATCCCACTAACGGAACACCTTTAGAGAAAAGCAGTGTGGAGAGGAAGGGACCGACAAAAGCTAAAACAAACCCATATTGTACAGCCAGTTGTAATAAAAGCTTTCCGTCTGTTAAAAACGTTGGAGGTAAAATGATCGAACAAACGATGAGGCCTCCGGTAGTCATGAAAGCAGTCTTCATCATCGGATTTGCTTGAACGGCGACCCTACCACTAACGATCATAAAAATAGAATAAGATAATGCTGCAAGCAGACCATACAAAAAGCCAAGCCAATGAACGGCTGAAATTCCAGTTGAATAAATATTAGTTGCGCTTATCGTTCCGATAAGTAAAGGAATGATGGATAGTAGCTTTCCCTTTTCAGGAATTCTTCTATTGAAAATTGCCTCTAGCAACACACCGATCCATGTAAATTGAAAAAGGAGTACAATCGCCAAAGAAGCTGAAATATATTGAAGTGAGAGATAATAAAACATTCCTGTAAGCCCCGTTGTAGCCCCTACGGTAACTAATAATATTATTTCCCTTTTACCTGGCGTTACAAACTTCTTCTGTTTTGTACTCTTCGTGCCTTTAGTAACCAGCACTCCGCCCCATAATAATATCGATCCTAAGAGGAGCTGTATTCCAACAACATCATTCACGATATAACCATCTTTATAGGCTAATTTCACAAAAGTCGATAATAAACCATAACAAATTGCACCTAATATGACATATATATACCCTTTCATAATCTCGCCTTTTTCTTCATCGGATTTTATATAATTACTAAACCTTCTCTACAATTCCCTTAACTAAAGCAATGAAATTCTCTCTTACCAAGGCAGCTACCTCAATTACTTCGTCATGACTTAGAGGCTGATCTAGAATTCCACAAGCCATGTTGGTTAAACAGGAGATTCCAAGAACCTTCATATTCGCGTGAACAGCTACGATGGCTTCTGGTACGGTTGACATTCCAACAGCATCTGCGCCTAATGTACGAATCATGCGAATTTCAGCTGGGGTTTCATAAGCTGGACCACTCCACCAGGAATATACGCCTTCGCGTAAAGTTGTATTTTGTGCTTTTGCAACTTCCGTAGCAATTTGTCGCAATTCAGCATTGTACACTTGAGAAAGATCAGGAAAACGAGTACCCAGATCGTTATTATTCGGTCCAATCAATGGATTCGTACCTACCAAATTGAGGTGATCCGTAATCAACATTAACTCACCCGGTTTAAAGTCTTTATTAACGGCGCCGCAAGCATTGGTGATGAGCAAGTTTTCTACACCCAGGGCCTTCATCAAACGCACCGGAAAAGTCACTTCATCCAAAGAAAAGCCTTCATAGTAATGAAAACGTCCTTTCATTGCCAGTACAGTTTTTCCCTTTAGCTCCCCAATAACTAATTCGTTCGCATGACCTAACGCTTCAGATTTTGCAAAGTGAGGAATTTCGCTGTAAGGTATTGTGAAAGGGTTTTCAATTTTGTCAGCCAATGTCCCTAATCCGGACCCCAAAATCATTCCGATCGTCGGACGATATGATGTTTTACTCATGATAAAGTCTCTGGTTTCCAAAATATCTTGCATTTTATGCATATTTAATTCCTCCTAAAATAGTTTGCTGTAAGCTATCTGTATCAATCACTTCAAATTGCTGCTCCAACAGCTTTCATTGATTAGTGTAATAGCTTAACTACCTTTTGTAAATAACTATTTATCATTTATATAAAAAGATTAATTAAATGTTAAATAATTCGTCATTATCTCCAGTTCTTTTTATACTAATTATCAAAAGTTAATTCATGTTTCCTTCATTAGCTCAACGTGTATCTAAAACATCCAAAATTGTACAGATTTAATAATCAGAGTAGATATATCATCAAAAAAGCCCGATAATAATTGTAACTATATATTTATGTCTGAAAACAACATCTTGTATTAAAGATCAAGGGGAAGTTATATGTTAAATAAATTTGAAGAGTTATCATCACCCAAAGCGAAAAACTTAAAACTGTTATATAGCTTAGTTCGTAAATTAGGTCCTGTAACCATTAACACGTTAGCTGAACACACTGGTTTTAAGCATGTAACATGTGGGCGTTTACTTGACGAACTTGTTGCAGAAGATCTTATCTATGATAGTGGAATTGGAAAATCAAGTGGTGGACGTAAACCTCTGGCCTATGTGATCAAACCGGATGCTTACAACTTGATTGGGGTTGAGATTACAAGCTTATACACAACTGTCTTGCTGCTTGATTTAAAGCTAAATATTATAGGCGTCAAAAAATTAAAGATGACCACCGAATGTACTGGAGAGTACACATTAAATTATGTAGCAAAGTGCGTTGAGGATTTACTGGCTGAACATAACGTTCCTAGGGAGAAATTGTTGGGCATCGGCATTGGGGTTCTCGATTCGTTTGATCCGGCAATGGGAGTCATTTCACATCCCCAACTTTTTCCTGCAGGTGGATGGGATATAAATATAATTGAATATTTAAAACATAAAACCAACACTCCTGTATTTCTGGAGAATGGGACCAACTTGGCTGCGCTAGCTGAATATCGTATGAACTTTTGGAAAGAAACAGATAATTTAGTCTTTGTATCCAGTGATATTGAAATTCGATGCGGTACTATTTTTCAAGGCAGATTGGTTAGCAGAAAAAGAGATATGGATGATACCTTTGGGCACATCATCATTGATATTCATGGTCGACGTTGTTCTTGTGGCTCATATGGGTGTCTCCAAGCATACAGTAGTTTGCCTGCTATTCGTGACGAAATGGTTAGGCTCATGAAGCGCGGCAAGCCTTCAATGCTTACGACCGAAGTTAACGATTTCGAAGAGATCAATTTACACCACATTTTATATGCTTTAGAGCAAAACGATGCGCTCTGTTTAGAAGTTGTTGAGGATGCAGCTTATTATTTTGGTGTGGGTCTCAGTAATCTGATTTTTCTGTTACGTCCTGAGATCGTGATTTTCGGAGGAACTCTAGTACCAAAACCGCGTTTTTTTGAGGTAGCAGCTAAAACAGCACAGGATCGATTAAAATTTTATCCTGATAGTCATGTCCAAATCATTAAGTCCACTGAAGCCTACAATATTGTGGCTCAAGGAGCTGGTTGTATGGTGTTGGATTATTTCACTGAAGAGGTACCTGTTTAGCATTTAGTCATCGATTCAAGTTCTTATCCACACCTGAGATGAGAACTTGAATCATTCAAAACAAAAAAAGACGAGCCAAGCGACTCATCTTTTTGAAGTGACTATTTATTTACGTACGACGGCATAGCCTTTATTCTTCAGTAGATGTCCAGTTGAGATTCGAACGATTCCAGCTCCAAGATCGGTAGCTTACGCTTCAGAGCTTTCTGAATAAAGTACAGATTAATTCCCTGCCCGTTAGTTCAATGGATTCATATACAACTAAAATCCAAACTCTGTTACTCTTTCAAGCCACTCACGAATAAGTGACTCAAATAATAGAGCCTGTTCAATTTGAAGATTATGGCCTGCTCGATCTAGAACGGCAAAGGTTGCTCTAGGATAATTGTCTAAAATTTTAAAAGCGTCTATGTAACCAACGACTGCATCTTGTCGTCCAAGAGTAAATACTGTTGGTTTATCGAATACTAATTCATCTATATTGGTGGAAAATCCATAGTTTCTTTGAATCTTGCTAAGAAAATCGTAGTCAGCGATCTTACAACCTGCAACGATCTCTTCTGAATACCTCTTCCAATTATATTCATCGAGAACGACTTGATTTGCGCTAAAATCACTTATTTGCTCTTCACTTAAGGTGCCCATAAACTCGCGATCACGATGAACAACAAAATGCTCGGGAAGTATTCTTCTTTTGTGTTCAGGAACAATTAATGGACAAATCAGTGCAGCTCCACCAATACGATCTTTATGTCTATTAATTATTCCTCTTGTAATATAACCACCGTATGATTCGCCTGCTATGAGATAATCTTGGTTTGGGACAAGAGTTTCAATAAAATTTATAACTGCTTCTAGCATATCATTTGAATTACATATTTGATCGTAATCCATTGTTTGTCCCATTCCAGGCAAATCAAGATAGATACGACGCCAACCGGGGATATCTTTAAATATCGGTTCCATACACCCACTCATTAACCGATGGTCTGGTGTAAAACCATGGATCATTATAATCGGTTTGCCTGTACCAATTTCCTCGTAATATATATTGGCATTCTTGACTTTACAATATGGCATACAGACTCCTCCAATTGATATATTTATAATGTGCTTATACTAAAGAAAAATCTACATTGCTTTATCTAGCACACCAGATCTCCGTTTCCGTTTCGTTTTGATTATATACTCATACATAATATATGTAAAGAACACTTGTTCGCCATAATTTTTTCCGGGGATAAACTAAATTGCTGTTTTATTATTCATCACCATATAAAGTAGGAAGACCTTGATTCATCAGTGCTTCTGACGAATCAAGGTCCCTACTTTGTCTCAACTATAATGGTTACTCACAATGTGCGGTGTCATAATTAATGAGAAAATTATCGCTATCCAACTCATGTAAGCCATAAAAATCATAATTAATGAGAATATCCTTATTACTGTAATGCATAAGTATACATCCACTTGTATAGGTTTCATATTATCTTTATTAGCTCAAAGACATCAAAATAAGCTTGCCAGCGACAAGCTTTTTCAATGTTTAATTTCTACTTAAGATAGCGACTTTCAGCGGGACAATGTTATCGTGGTTTTAGAATTGCTTTCTTGTAAAAAATATGAATTTAGAAGAATCACTTCGGGCGGGGCTTTGCCATGACAGAGCTGCGCGAACCCAACATATAGAACATTCAAAGCAGATACAACGCCATTCCAGCCGCGACTTTGCTGCTGTTTATTTACATTTAACATTGTTACATCACTTCTATTTGGCAATTTATACATCGTTATTTTCTAAAAAATGTTACAAACGCCTTCTATAAACTGCTCCTTAACTCTTCGGCTGCTGCGGTGTGTACTGCGGCGAATCCGGGACCCGTATCCGAATGGGTGGAAAACTTCCAAGCTCAGACACTGCCTTGCCTTACCACTCTCTGTTTTTTCTCCCATGATTGAGCTGCGAAAGTTAAGTTAGTCATAAGTCCATCTCCATTTCTTTATAATCGGTTCTAAACGCCGATTTTAATTCCGTGGAACAATAAAAAAAACGGCCGCTGTTCGCATCGTTTGCGACAAGACCGTTTTTTGTTTTTCGTACGCTAACTTCAACTTGCTATTCTTGCCAAACACTCATAGGGTCCCATGGCTTGATCTGATCGCCATATTTTCCGGCCAAAAAAGCCTTCATGTCTTCCAGCTTAGAAGGCACCTCGTTCCAAATTGGAAGGGGTGGTAACCCTCGTTTGCTTTTCAATAGGATATCCACTGTAACATACAACCGTTCTGGCTGAATCCAATGAAGGAAGCGGGAAATATCAATTTGCTTGGTCAGGGACAAGGTATCAATTTCGTCATTGTAATGCTTGTTAAACTCGCTAATCAGGTTCAGGAGGTAGTCTCTTTGCTCCTTCACGAAGTCCAGGCCGCAGATGGCGCCATGTCCTGGAACAACGATTTCGGGTTTAATTTCATCAATAATGCGATCAAGCACTTTAACCCAATTGAGGGTTCCCTCTTCGCTGTATGCCGTACAACCGTTAAACACGACATCGCCGGCGAACAGCACCTTTTCTTTTGGCATCCACAGCAGCAAGTCACTGTCAGAGTGGGCCGGAGCTACGTTGTAAATCATAATTTCCATATCGCCAAGACGGATGTTGATATCGTCCTTTATCTCAATATTCGGGAGCACCCATTCTACGCCTTCCAGGTCGAATCCTTCAAATTCCGCTGCAAAAAACCGCTCGCCCGAAGTCGATTCCGGAGAATTCTTTCCTCTTCTGATGACGTTATCCATCCAGGCGATATTTTCGGTGAGACGCTCTCTGGACGCTTCCTTGTGCATAATAATGCAAGCATCTTCAAACACTTTGTTTCCCCAGGCATGGTCACTGTTATAGTGCGAATTCACCACATATGCGGGAGAGCCGCCGTTGCTTACTTCCTTAAAAGCCTCCCGCATTTCCCGCGCATGGAACAAATCGAAGAACGTGTCATACACCAGCCCTCCGCCCTTGTTGATGAACCCGGCATTGGCCCAACTGATGCCGCGATACGGCGAAATACCGGCAAAGACGCCATTTGCGACTTCAAAAAATTTAACGCGAGGTTTTTGGATAATACGTCCATACTTCATGGAAATTCTCCTTTGCGTATATGTTTTTGGGGTAAAGCACACTGATTATGTCTTTAATATAGAGAATCGAAAACATAAATGCAAGCAAGCACTTGCATGCATTTATGTTATGCAATATGATAGTAACAGAACAACATCAAACAACATGGATGGTGGCGCTGCAACATGAAGCTAGTAACCTTTCAAACCAAGACATCTCAGGAACCTTTATTTGGGCTTGTAATTAACGAGAAATTTGTCGTGTCTTTTGCCGCAATCATGAAAAAGCAGGGAACATTCGTTGACAGTCTTGAAAGTATGGACAGCTATCTTCATTATTTGCCGGCAAGTTATGATGCCGCTAAGGAATTGATGCAATATGCTGTCGAACTATCGCATCAATTCAATGAAAATGAAGTCTGCCCGATTGCAGCGGTAAAATTGCTGCCGCCGGTTCCACATCCGGCTGCGCTTATCGATTTCGGGCTGACGCCAAGACATCTGAGAAATGCTGGCGTAAATCTGCTGCAAAGAGAATACACAGGACCGGAAAGAGAAGAACTTAAACGAAAAATTGCTGAAAAATTCCAGCGAGATCCGAATAAAGTAATTTTCAGTTATTACAAGTGTAACCATAACGCATTAATTGGCGATGGGGATACGATACATTGGCCTTCGTACTCTTCCTACCTGGATATCGAGCCGGAGCTGGCCTTTGTTACAGGGAAGGGGAACTGCATTGCAGGTTATGTTATTTTTAACGACAGTACTGTTCGCGATGTGCAGTGGCCTGATTTCCTGGCGCTGACTGGACCGACGCGCTGCAAAGATTTTGACCGCAGCAAAGGAATTGGACCATTTCTGGCTACGCCGGATGAAATCGGCAACCCGCTGGCACTGGATGTAGATGTACGGATCGGGGAGAGACTGCATTGGAAGGGAAGCACATCCGAGTATTCTGTACACCCTGCAAAAGTGATGGAGGAGATTCTCAAAGTTTTCACGCCGCTCCCAGGCACGATTATAGGAATGGGGACGATACCGGATTGTTGCGCAATCGAGACCGAACAATGGCTGTTGCCCTCTGACCGAATCCAGATTACATTTGATAAATTAGGCTCGCTCACGCAATTGGTGCCTGATCATGTCAAGATTACTGAACCAAGCCGCTGGGAAAAAAGAAGCGATTTGCCTTAAATAAACGTTTATGAAAATGATGAACCCCGACCCTGCTGCATATGCAAAATCTTGTAGTAGAATAGGTTTAACATATGTAAAAGGAGAAATGCAATGCAAACTTCAGACAGAATCATTGAAGCCGCGACACGGCTCATCAAAAAGAAGGGCTATCGGGGAGTAAGCACCAAAGCCATTGCAACGGAAGCTAAAGTCAATGAATCTACGATTTTCCGGCAATTTGGAAGCAAGCAAGGCATATTGGAAGCCATTATTGAAAGACATTCGGATATCCCGCAATTTGAGAAGCTGTTAAAAGAGGATGCGACCGATAATCCGGAAGTAGATCTGCTGAATGTAAGTCAGCAGTACCGCTTGTTTTTCCATAAAAATGCGGACATCATTTTGATTGGCATCCGTGACAAAGGAATGCTTCCCGAATTGGACAGAGTGCTGGCCGATCCGCCGGTGAAGCTGCACTCCTTGCTAGTTGAATATTTTGAACGCCTGCAGAAGAAAAAAGTTATAGCCAGACAGGATGAGCGTCTTGCCGCCATGACTTTCCTCTCGATGTGCTACGGATTTCAGATGAGCGAGCTGATTCACCGGCAATATCAGTCCCAACTCGTCACCGAGGAAGAGTTCTACAAGCACAGTGTCTCATTGTTTGTTAAAGGAATCTTGTCTCAGTCATAAGCTTTATTGATTTATTTAATGATAAGTCTAACTTCTCCTCTCAAAACATCACCAATTATTAATCATCACCATATAAAGCAGAAAAGCCTTGATCCATCGGTACTTCTGATGAATCAAGGCTCTCACTTTGTCTCAAACATATATTGAAAAAATCTCATTTATTAATACATTTGTCTCAACTATAATGGTTACTCACAATGTTCTCCTACATTTATTAAATCTTGTAAGCCTTCATCGCTTTTCTTAGCTCTTTGAACGAAGGTCGTTTGCCATACATTAAGACACCCGTACGGTAGATCTTGGCGGCCAGCCAGCCAAATAATAGGATGGAAGCAACTAGAATGGCTAGTGACAGCCAAATTTCCAGCAGACTCGCCCGTTCCAGTCCGATGCGTAGCAGCATGACGGTCGGAGAAAAGAACGGAATGTATCCGGCCACCTTAATGAAAATCGTATCAGGTGCGGCAATATTGAAGATCCCGATGTAAAAGGCTGCGAGTGACAGCACGGTAATCGGCATGATTGCCTGCCCCAACTCTTCGGTACGACTAACAATGGAGCCCACCGCGGCGAACAATACCGCGTACAGAAAGTAGCCGAGAATGTAAAATATGAGACCATAGCCGAGCACCGCAATATTCAGTTGAGACAAATCCAGTCCGACCGAGCTAAGAATGACATTATTATGCGGCAGCATGAGGTTGGCGCACATAACAGCTGCGAAAACGGCAATTTGCAGCAGACCTACCAGGAAGATGCCAATAATCTTCCCAAACATTTGGGTCAACGGCGACACGCTTGTGATGAGAATCTCCATGATCCGTGAGCTTTTTTCCGATGTTACCTCTGCGGCGATCATATTCCCCGTCATCATGGAAGAGGTGAAGAATAAAATCATCAATACATAGACCAAACCATAGTTAATCATGGAGGTCGCTTTTTCCTCTTTCCCCGCAGCTCCCCCTGCCTCAGACGGACTGTCTACTTCCCTGCTATCCACCAATACAGGTGCACTAATTTCACGTATTTGGTCGCTGGTCAGCGACTTGTCACCCATAATAGCCTTGACCTTTGCTTCCTGAAGTCCCGTTTGCACCAATGTAATGACAGCCGGAGATGGCTCTTTTTCTACAGAGACGTATTCCACTTTAGGAAACGTGTCTCCCTTGGCGGCAGGCTCCGTGAACTGCACGTAACCTTGCAGCTTTCCGTTGTTCAAGGCTTGCTGCATTGCCGGCGCTTGTACGCTGTCATAACGTACCCAGATGGCTGCCGGATTGGACTGCTCCTTAGTAAATCGCTCCAGCTGATTTGCCACTTCTGTCTGATTCCCGGCAATCAGACCCAAGCGTTGATGTGCGGCTGCAGTTGTGCCGGAACCTCCGGCCCCTTCTCCTTTAAACAAAGAAATCAAATACGGCAGATTCATGCCCAGCGTAATGAGCAAGGCCAATACCAGTGTCGTAATGATAAAGGATTTGGTCCTCGCCTTCTGACGAAACGTAAACCCGATCACCGTACCCAGTCTATTCATGGGAATCCCCCACCTCTCTTATGAAAATTTCGTTGAGCGTAGGTTCCTTGATCTCAAAATGCTCCACATCCGTTTGTCCCAACGCTGTTTGCAAAATTAACTTCGCCGCATCCGGCTGCTCAATATGCAGCATCCAGCCACGATCCATATGCTCTACACGGCGTACGCCCGGCAGCTGTTCCAGTCCGTTCACTTCACCTGTAGTGATGAGGCGAACTTTTTCACGTGGGTAACGGCCCTTAATCTCTTGCACACTTCCCTGCACTACGGTATTCGAGCGGTGCAAAATCGTAATATGTCGGCACAGTTCCTCTACATGCTCCATACGGTGGGTTGAAAATAAAATCGCAGCACCCTCATCCCGTAGTTCCTTCACCGTATCCTTGAGCAATTCGACGTTCACCGGGTCCAGCCCACTGAAGGCCTCATCCAAAATGAGCAGCGTCGGACGATGCACAACAGCCGCAATAAAGCCCATTTTTTGCTGATTTCCCTTGGATAGCTCCTCAATCCGCTTGTCGTAATATTCCGGCACTCCAAAGCGCTCTAGCCAGTAGCGTAGACTTTTGTCTGCCTCCTTGGCCGACATTCCCCGCAGCCTGCCCAAGTAATTAATCTGCTCGCTCACCTTCACCTTGGGGTACAGTCCACGCTCCTCGGGCAAATAGCCCATTGTCCGCTGAAGCTCCTTGCTGTAGGGCTTGCCTTCATATTGAATGCTTCCCCCGTCAGGGTAAATCAGGCCGAGCACCATGCGCATCGTTGTCGTTTTACCTGCTCCATTGCCTCCCAGCAGTCCGTAAATCTCGCCACCGTTCACATTCAGGGATATTCCGTTTACCGCCGTATGATTCCCATATTGCTTCACGACCTTTTCCAATTGCAGCATGCTCATGATTGCTTTACCCCTTCCTTCTTCATGAATGTCTCTGTATCCGTCGATAGTTGTCCCGCAGACCAATGTACTAAAATATCATCCAGCTCCAGACGGCGCACACGGATGGGGCGAATACCCGCTTGTTCCAATATGTCACTGGTCTCTCCAGCTGCCAGCGTTATAATTCGCTGTAAATTCCCATCGTTCTCCGTCTCTACAACTCCCGGAAGCTCCGATGCCTCCTCTGGTGTACCTTCAAACCACATTTCCTTGCCATTTTCGAGCAGATGGTCTTTTTCCAGCTTGCCAAGCAGCCTGCCATCGTGCATCAAGACAATATAATCCGCCAAACGCTTGATCTCGTCCATGATATGGGTAGCAATAATGATCGTCGTTTTACCGTTCTTCATACAATCCCGCAGTTCCTCCAGCATGATCTTCCAGGCAAAAGGGTCTAGACCCGATGAAGGCTCATCCAGTAGCAACACACGGGGGTGCGGCGCCAAGGCAGCAGCCAGTTCGAATTTCCGGCGCTGTCCCTTGGACATACTCGATAATTTCGTATGTGCTGGAACCTGAAAGCGGTCCATTAGACGCTGAAAACGTGTTTCATCCCAGCCGGGATACCACAATGCTCGAAAAGCTGCTGCTGCTTCTGCAGTTAGTCGATCCTCCTCGCGAACCGGCTGCTCCGGTATATACCCAACCCATTGTCGTGTATCTGCCGGCATGCCGTCGGGGTATGCTTGACCGAACCAACGAATCTCACCGGAATCCGGATGAACAAGCTGAGTCAGCAAATGAATCAATGTGCTTTTCCCTGATCCGTTATGTCCAGCCAAAGCGACCACATATCCTGGTTCAACCGTTAAATTAATCGGTCCAATTTTCCGGTCACCCCGGGTTTTATAGACCTGGCTCATCTCAATAATTGGTGCTTTCATCTGTATTTCCGTAGGAACTCCCACATGATTATTCACGGCTGTCACTCCCTCACCTGGACTTCATACCTTCTTTTCACCATTTCTGCAAAAAGCTCCAATAATTCCTGCTCTTTCATCTGTACAGCGATGCCTGTGGCAATCGCCGTTTCCAATGCCTCAGTCACCGCTTTAAGACGGTAACCTGAGCGCATATCATCCTCGACCAGAGCTACGAAGGTGCCCGTTCCTTGCCGGGTACGAAGCAAGCCTTCGTTCTCCAAATCCTGATAGACTCGCCGGACGGTGATTACACTGCAACGGAGCGTTCCCGCAAACTCACGAATGGAGGGAAGCAGCGTTCCCGCTGCAATCTGTCCGGTTACAATGAGTGAACGAAGCTGCTTTTCAATCTGCGCATACAGCGGTTCCGCGCTATTCTCATCAATTTGCACTGGAATATTCACCTGCTTTCCCCCCCTTTTTAGTTATTTTTGTACACATACTACTAAGTTAAGTTCCGTTTCATGAGCTTACGCTGTGTCACCCGATAGGACACTGACATAGCCAGAACTCCTGCTAACAATGCTCCCCACATCACCGGGGACAACAGCAACCATTCCTTACTATAAGAAGCCGTTATCGATACCAGGTTGGCCCCGCATACTCGAGCTATAATCGTAACCATCCCGCACATTAGCATGATCACAATAGATAGCCAGAAGTACTCTTTTCCTCTTTTCAAAAATTCCAAGTGAATATAAATGGCTTGAATGAGCATTCCGTAGCCTATCCAGGTCAGAGCAAACGATACAAAGAATCCTGTGCTGGCATATATCCGAAGCGTACCTGACAATGTAAACAAAAGAGCAAAAAATATCACACTATTCGCAACAAACGCCAACACCGCCTGTTGAATTCGACTCATAATTACCGCTTTCATCGGTATAGGCAAGGTGCGGAAAAAGGCTAGCATGTGCGTATAAGAATCTTCCTGTAAATATTTGAACGCTCGACGGTTATAAATGAACCCTAAAAACGGAATCAACGTCAGCATGATGAAATCAGCTACTGGACTCAAGGCTGCATGCTCACCCCATTGCACACTTACCGCAAAACTCATGGTAAATCCCAAATACGCAATAAACAGCAACGTCCATAGTCCTGCATATGGATTCTTGCGAAAATCCTGACGGGTAATCATCCATGCCTGCTTCATGATTGTCATTTTCTTATCCTGATCCCTTCTGCACTGCTTGTGTAATAACGACTTCGTTCGCTCTTCATTTCAAAGGTGTTACCACAGTATTCAGTGTTATTACTGTATATATCTTTATACACAGTATATAAACCAAGATTTACCGTTGTCAACTACTTGAACAATATTGTGCGTACAATCACAATAGCTCGTTTGGACCTATGCTACTCTGTAAATGAAAAACGTTCTCAATTGAGGGGATGAACAAATGGATAAAATACTGCATTGGGATGAGTCCATATTTAACCTTGTTAATCGTTATCCTGAAGTGAAGGACATTATGGTAGAACTGGGTTTTCACGATATTGCCAAGCCCGGCATGCTCCAAAC
The DNA here is from genome assembly GCF_011066175.1 of Paenibacillus sp. EKM211P. Taxonomy (NCBI): domain Bacteria; kingdom Bacillati; phylum Bacillota; class Bacilli; order Caryophanales; family Paenibacillaceae; genus Paenibacillus; species Paenibacillus sp. EKM211P. The sequence continues at coordinate 168,752 of NZ_JAAMNS010000011.1, read as the reverse complement.
CGCAGGACGTTTTATGACACTGTCCAAAGGAATTGCGTTGAAGAAAATAAGTATGGAAACTGTGCAGCAGACATTTATGCAACATGGTTTTACCATTCAAAAATAAAGGGGTTAACGATCATGAGCGAGCTAATTAACAACCGTGAACATACAGCACAGGAATTAACGGAGCGTCAGCGAACATTGAAGGAAATTATTAAAGAACTACATGCCGGGAAAAGCGTGGAGGAAGTTAAAGCGCGTTTTGCAGAGGCTGTTGGTGGGGTAAGCGTGGCGGAAATTTCAGCGATGGAGCATGCCTTGATGACCGAAGAGGGAATTCCGGTGTCGGAAGTCCAACGTCTCTGTTCCGTTCATACATCGATATTCAAGGGCTCTATTGAGGATATTCATCGTCCTTCGGGACCGGAGGAACAACCAGGACATCCTGTTCACACCTTCAAGCTGGAAAATCGTGAGATCGAACGTCTGGTCAACTTTAAGCTGGCCCTCCATGCAGAGCAGTTTCAAAAGGAAGACAGCCCCAAGGTTATTTACAAGCTGCTTGAAGATTTAAGTCTGTTGATGGATGTCGACAAACACTATAGCCGCAAAGAAAATCTAGTATTTCCTTATCTAGAACGCTATGGAATCTTTGGTCCAACCAAAGTGATGTGGGGGGTGGACGACGGCATTCGCGCCGCAATCAAGGATGCGAAGAAGCTGCTTACCGAATATAACGGAGATCGTGATCAGATTGGGAAGGCGCTTGCTCATATCATGAGTGAAGTGAATGAAATGATATTCAAGGAAGAGAATATTTTGCTGCCGATGGCACTCAGTAAGCTGACCGAGGATGAATGGCTGAAAATAGCCCGGGAAAGCGAGGAAATCGGGTTCTGCCTGACCGCTCCTGAGCGTGAATGGATACCTGAACGGGCAGAGGAACCTGTAGAAGCCCTTGAGCAAACAGAAGACACTTCCACTTCTGGTACTCCGCAAGGGTTCATACGATTCGAGACAGGGATTGTATCCGTACAACAATTGGAGCTACTGTTGAATCACCTGCCTGTGGATCTGACCTTTATCGATGAAAATGATGTTGTTCGCTATTTCTCTCACGGTAAAGAACGTATCTTTGCCCGCACAAAGGCCGTCATTGGTCGTACCGTGCAAAATTGCCATCCGCCGCAAAGCGTGCATGTCGTTGAGAAACTGCTGGAAGATTTTAAGGCCGGACGCAAGGATGTTGAAGATTTTTGGATTCCAATCAAGGACAAATTTGTCTACATCCGTTATTTTGCCGTTCGTGATTCCGAAGGACGCTATTTGGGAACACTGGAATTCACGCAAAATATCGCGCCTATTCGCGCCTTGGAAGGACAAAAGCGTATTCTATCAGAATAGCAGCCAGCCATAAGCCACCATGTTCAGGTTTTTGCCGCCCATATTAATAATATGCTGTTCAACTACAGGCTTGGCCCCTAGCTTTTCGTAAAAAGTACACGCTGGATTATCTGCCAGCACCCACACCATGACAGAGTGAATATCCATACTATTAAAGTGTTGAAGCAACCGCAGAAATAGTCTCTTGCCGAGCCCTAAACTATGGTATTCACTCAAAACATAAAGAGCCGTTATCTCTCCCCCGTACGGGGGATATTCCCCTGACTTTTCTGGACCTCCACTCACAAATCCGATCATTTCCCCCTTCTCATTTTCAGCCACATATACGAGATGACCGTCTTCAGTAGATAGATTCGCATTCCACAATTCTGTTCTTTGCTCATAGGAGAGCCGTTCCAGAACCTCGGCAGGCATGATATCTTTGTATGTCGTTCTCCAGCAGTCTACGTGCACCTTGGCGATGTCTTCGGCATCTGATATCATCGCTTCCCTAATCATCATGTGGGTTCCACTCCTAGTTTCCAATATTATGCCTCCTATTATACCGACGATCCGAATCGCGATCTATGATCTATAACAAGAAGCTCATTGTTTGGTGAAGCGGATATGCCATCCTAAAAAAACTTACCAAGAGAGTCTTATGCACACAACCCGCACATTGGACTCCCTATGGCACAATACTCTTTTATGAGGTCAAAATATAAGGACCGTTCTTTGTAATCGCAATGGTGTGCTCATATTGAGCGCCCCAACTGCCGTCTGCTGTGCTGATGGTCCAACCATCATCCCCCCAGAGCACCGCGCCTTCGGGTCCGAGGGTAAATACCGGCTCAATGGTAATCACCATCCCTTCGCGCAGTGGCAATCCCGTTCTAGCACGACCGTAGTGGAGAACGTCCGGCGGTTCATGTATTTGGCGGCCAATCCCATGCCCGATCAGAGATTTGACGTTACCGTACCGTCGCCAGCCTGCCGCTTTTTCGACCGCATGCCCAATATCCCCTAATGTCCGGCCGGGGCGGGCAACCTCGATGCCGCGCATCAGCGCCTTATGGGTCTGCCGCAACAGCCTTGCTACCGGACGACTGATGTCACCCACTGCGTAGGTCCATCCCCGGTCAGCTAGCCATCCGTCCTTGTTAACCACCATGTCGATGGTTACAATATCCCCATCATGAAGCACCCGCTCCGAGGGAAAGCCGTGACATACCACCTCATTGACCGAAGCGCAGGTCGCATAAGGGAACCCCTTGTAGCCCTTTTGTTCAGGCGTAGCTCCACGCTTGCATAGAAATTGCTCCACCCAAGCATCGATTTCAAGCGTTGTGATTCCCGGAAGAATACGACTTTCCAGCGCACGATGGCAATCTGCCAAAATACGTCCGGCCTCCCTGATGTAGCCGATTTCCTCCGGTGTTCGTATCGCTATTTCTATTGGAATCCGCCTCCTTTGAGCATACAAATTCACTAAACCTATCCCATTGTATGCAGGACGGACACAAAAAAACCGTCTCCTCTAGGGAAAGACGGTTTATAAAAGTCGTGTTTCTAGTTGTTCGGGTAAGCGAACCCTTTAAGATACTGAAGAATTGATGCGGCCGAGTTCGTTTTCCACCACCATGGTCAACTCTTCCTCATACCCTCCTGTTATCCGGTATTTTCGCACATATTCCTTTACAAATTTTTTGGGATCCTTAGGCCGGAAAATTCGAGTCATTTCCCGCAGACTTTCCTTAACTTCATTGTGACCTTTCGTTGCCATGTAACTCCCTCCCAAAACGTTGAAAATAAGTGCTCCGTTGAAGAGAATGCCGAAAAGTATTGATGTCCTTATGCAGTGAAGTAGTATGTCTAGTGCAGCTTAGGTCGGGAATGCCTTACGCGAGGCATGTACCTGACACTATTATTAACCGATTTTCTATTGGCTGAATCACTACCCCATTATACCATATTCAGATACAGCTTTCAGCTTTCCAGTAAATTTACATTGATTTTACCTATCTTTTACGCTTCATAGCATTTGGAGTTCTCAATTAGCTGCTGCATAGAGGTATACCTTATTTATCGGCTTTTGGAGCGTATGTGTTTGGGGTAAAATAAATAAACATAAAAAGGGGGGAAAGGGATGAGCCGTTATGCTCCACTGTTCACTGCACCTGTTGCCCGTCTGTCTGCGCTGAACCTCGGAACTTGTGAAGAGGAAGGCATCGATGCCTCCCTACTTGATCAGGCAGATCATGAAATCCGAGCTAAATTTCCGAAAATGCACAGCTTTCTCCTGCTTCGCCACGGCAAGCTGATCTGGGAACGCTATTACAACGGTCATGAAGCAAGCGCTCTGAACGATTTGCGTTCCGCGACCAAAAGCTTCACTTCCACGCTCGTCGGCATGGCTATGGCACGTGGGGATATGCCCGGACCAGATACGGCTGTGCATAAGCTGTTGCCTGAGTATTTGCCCCGGCGGAAGGAAACACTGCTAGAGCGGATTACGATTCGTCATTTGTTGACTATGACGTCAGGCTTGTATTGGCAGACGGGCAAAAAGCTCGGCGAAGCCTTTATCCACCGTTTTCATCGCAGCAAGAGCTGGCCGTCCTTTGCCCTTCGCTTACCTGTACAGGAGGATCAAATCGGGGTATTCCAATATCGCAGTGTTGATTCACATCTGCTGTCCGTGCTCCTGACCCGTTGCTGTGGCATGGACGCCTATACGTACGCTCTCCAGCATTTATTCGAACCGTTAGGTTTCGGGAGAAGTGGTTGGGCACAAGATCCAGAGGGTTACACCATGGGCCATATCGGACTGTATCTGACGTCGCGAGACATGGCTAAATTCGGCGATTGCTGCCTTCATCAAGGCATCTGGAATGGAAGAGAATTGATTCCAGCCGATTGGCTGCATCAGGCGACGCAGCGACAGATTGAAGGCTATCCAGAATTCGGAGATTACGGATTCCAATGGTGGACTGGACGACTCTACGGCATTGACTATGCGTGTGCACACGGACATGGAGGACAGCAAATATATCTGATACCGGAAGCGAATGCAGTCGTGGTATTTACAGCAGACAGCAAGGTGAGCCGTTGGAAAAACCCACGAACACTGCTAGAGCGTTTCGTCTTGCCAGCCGTATCCTCCCTCAACTTGGAACGTTCCTAAAATGAGCTACATGTGCTTATTGAATATAGGGGGCTAAACAATCATGAAAGTCTCAGCACCGAAAATTCTAATTTTATACGCCAGCTACGGGGAAGGCCATGTGCAGGCCGCCCGGGCAATCATGGATAGTCTGCGAAGACTCGGACACTGCGAGGTACAACTACTCGACCTGATGGCTGAATCTCATCCATGGTTGAATGGGCTGACCAAATTTGTATATATGCAAAGTTTCAAAACCATTCCACAGCTTTACGGCTGGGTCTATAACATCACGCGCGGTATGCAGGCTAAATCAGCCTTTGGCCATGTGTTGCATTCATTCGGAATGCGTCAACTTGCTCTCACACTGAAAAAGGAATTACCGGATCTCGTGATCCATACGTTCCCGCAGCTCGCTCTTCCAGCGTTACGCCGCAAAATGGGGATGAATTTGCCTATTGTCAACGTGGTTACAGACTTTGACCTGCATGGGCGCTGGCTACATCCCGATATTGACCGCTACTATGTAGCTACTGAGGATCTGCAGCAGGAGGCCGCACAGCGGGGAATACCTATCGAACGTATTGCCGCGACTGGAATTCCGATTCACGCTTCTTTTTATAACCTATCTGTCAACGAACCCCCTGATCAGCAACAGGTAATCCCACCGTTACAAGCTGAGACGACCACGCTGCTCATTATGGCAGGTGCGTATGGTGTGTTATCCGGCATACTGGATATCTGTCATCATTTAAGCCAGCTGCCGCAGCTTCGACTGCTGATCGTCTGCGGACGCAATCAGCAGCTGAAAGCAGAATTGGATGCGCTGTATGCAGACCACCCCGACATCTACACCTACGGATTTGTGGACTACGTTCCAGCACTTATGCGAGCAAGCAGTCTGGTGATTACAAAGCCCGGCGGTATCACACTCTCGGAAAGCATCGCATCGGGTTTGCCTATCCTGGTGTTCAAACCCGTACCCGGTCAGGAACTAAATAATGCTCTGTATCTGCAGCAAAAAGGAGCTGCCCGCATTGCTCGCACAACGGAGGAACTGATTCAACATTGTCTGGATCTGATCTCCACTCCCTCTCTTGCTAAGGAAATGAAGCAGGCGATTGAGTTACTTCGCAAACCTCATCCCGCAGACCAGATTGCCGAGGATATTTTACAGCAGCTTGTGGATAAAAGAACCTCCGTCCGGACAAATTAACGAAGAATAAGCCAGACGGAGGGGATACCAATGGAACACAAAGGAAAGGATTTACTCCCACTAACGGGTGAAAAGGTAGAAGTGGATGGTATTTATGTGGATGAGGATGGACATGAGCAGCATTTGCACAGAGGCCAGCACTTTCCCGCTGATGTTGTTTTGGGTACTTCTGAGTGGAAAATGACCGAATATGCCTTTGAGAACCATCACGAAGGACGTACCGATGAACGACTTATCCCCAAAGAGGATGACAAGAATAAAATGGGTAAAATCACACACCCGCGCCGTCATTTAAAAACTGGTGACCGATAATTACGGAAGTATATCCACAATTACTACCAATATGTTGATAGTTTGTGGACAAACTGTGCGCAAACTATGAATTATTGTAATATTGTCTACAGTTTGTGCACAAGTTGTGTATAAACCACTTTGTTTTTGTGGATAAACACTATTATGCGGTGGATAAAGTGCGTACAACATGTGCAAAACATGTGTATAACCGTTTAAAAGGCTGAACGAATCTTTTTCGTTCAGCCTTTTTCGTATTTTTATACACATCTCTAATTCGCAAATAGCGCATGGAGAAGTGTAAAATGGAAACGGGGACGAACAGAGTCACAAGAGGAATTACCGAAATGTAAAAAGGCGGAGTCATCATGGACGTGATGAAAGCGGAACAGGAATGCAGGAACGCGAATATAGAAGCATCTAGCGAAACTCGTTGACCAAAATTTGGAGTAGAGGTGATCCGAATGGCATCTATTAAAATCCTTTCTCTTAATGTCGGCATGCCCAAGCAGATCCGGTTTAATCAGAAGGATGTTTCTACGGGGATATTCAAGTCGGCCACAGATGAATATCTGTATTTATCTTATCTAAACTTCGAGGGGGATGGGCAGGGCGATCTAGTTCATCACGGAGGGCACGAGAAAGCTGTATGCGTCTATCCCTACGAGCACTACCCGTTCTGGGAAAATGAATTGCGGAGTCCGCTCGATTACGGCGCATTCGGTGAAAATTTAACGATAAAGGGTTTGCTAGAATCCGACGTTTGCATTGGAGACGTCTTTAAGCTTGGCAAAGCTATCGTTCAAGTTAGCCAGCCGAGACAGCCTTGCTACAAGTTGTCCCTCAAGTACGGCGTACCGGACATGCCCTTGAAGGTACAGCAAACAGGCTACACGGGATTCTACTTCCGCGTTCTGGAAGAGGGAGTTGTCTCTAAAGCCGACGGACTATCCCTCCTTCATCACCATCCGAAAGCAATTACGGTTTCATTTGCCAATCGAATTATGCATCAAGAGAAGGATCATATCGAGGGTATTAAACAAATTCTCGAAGTGGAAGAATTGTCCGTAAACTGGAGAAATACGTTTCTAAAACGTTTGGCGGGAACAGAAACGGATTCTCGGGAAAGACTATCAGGCAATTCGTAAGGTGAAAGTGGTTCAATGTGTAGAGTTAACTTTTTTACCGAGATCGGGCATATCCTTCAATCCTGTCCTCATAGCTTGTATAGTACGGAGACTTAGCTTGAATCATTTATAAAGGAGGATATGCCTGACATGTCAGTCTATAAGTCTTCCACAGGACTGGATGAAAATATAGCAGCTGTCCTGTGCTATTTGTTCGCATTTATTGGAGCGCTGGCCTTTGTCATGCTGGAAAAGAAAAGCCGATTCGTATTATTTCACGCACTGCAATCCATACTTCTTTTTGTAGCCCTCATGATCGGGCATGTGCTAGTCGGATTCATTCCGCTACTCGGTCCTTTGCTCGCTTCCCTGCTAACGCTGGCAAGCCTTGCCATGTGGATTATCTTGTTAATTCGTGCGGGACAAGGAAAGTGGCTCAAGCTTCCCTGGATAGGCGATCTGGCTCTTCATCAAGCCCGGCAGTTATAAAGACAGCAAAAAACCTTGATCCTAAACAAGGATTCAAGGTTTTTCCGTTTGGGCAGTTCATTCTTTTACGCTTGCTTCTTCTGTCCTTATATGAATGTGTCCTAGCTTATCTGGATTAACCATTAAATAAAAATTCTGAATATGCTCCCCGTCCGGTGCCAGTCTGAGACACAAGGTTTCTCTCACTTCACCGTCTTTCAGAAATGCCAGCTGAACCTCACCATTGATGACCGTGTGGACCACATCTCTTTCTCGTAAAACGGTTAATACCCGACGAGAGGTCAACAGTGCGAGAACGCCTTTGCGCACAACCATCGGTCTCATCACCGTATGCACATTACCTCCACCATCTGACACGAATACAGGTTGTTCAGCCAGTAGTTCCAGCATAGCAGTCACATCGTAGGCGAGAAAAGCAGTTGTAAAACGTTCCAGCAGTTTTACCCGGGAAGAGTTATTTATATTAGGACTGATTGGAGCTTCAGGAGCAGAGTCTCCGGAAGATAGAATACGACGGGAGCGACTGAACAACTGACGACAATTGCTCTCGGTCTTGCCCAGTAATTCCGCAATATCTTTATAATCATACTGAAAAGCTTCTCTCAGCACAAAAACAGCCCGTTCTATCGGCTTTAGCTGCTCCAGCAGAACCAGAAATGCGTAAGATATCATATCTTTACGTTCTAACCAATCGGCAGGGAGATCTGCGCTTTCACCCAACGGCTCTGGTAGCCACTGTCCTACATACGTCTCTCTTTGCTTGCGCGCAGAATTCAGTAGATTGAGACACCGATTCATCGTCATTTTGGCTACATAGGCTTTGGGGTTCTGTATGTCATTCAGGGGCTTATGCTCCAGCTCGACAAAGCAGTCTTGAACGACATCCTCGGCATCTGTAACCGTTCCAAGCATGCGATAAGCAATGGCAAAAGAATATTTGCGATATTTCTGATACAGCTCCTCCAGACTTACATCCACCGATTCCTGTTCAATTCCGTATTCTTTGCCAGACAAAGCATAGCCCCCTATTCATTAAAGACTACCTGGATACATCCCGGTCGCTATGGCAATCCGGTTCCAGCTGTTGATCACATTAATTGCCGTGGTCAAATCTAGGTATTCTTCCTCACTAAAATGTTCTCTGACCCGATTATACAAGTCTGTAGGTACCCCTTGCTCTGAGATATGAGTGACCGCTTCAGCTAATTCAAGCATAGCACGTTCTTTTTCCGTGAACAAAGGAACCTCCCGCCATAAAGCAAGCTGCAAAATATGATCAGCATAATCCCCTAGTTTTAGCAAATCCTTTGCATGCATATCAAGACAATAGGAACAGCCATTGATTTGGGATACTCTAATTTTCAATAATTCGTACAATACTTTGTCTGTAAAACGGCCGGAAATATATTTTTCCATCTCCATCATTACCTTGAATGTACTAGGACTCACTGCTCTGTGATTGAATCTTAAACTCACGATACATCGCCTCCATTATTGGTTTACATATAGAAGACAAATGAGCATGTGGTTTTGTGACAAAGTGCAATACGTCAATTTGGAATTGCCCTCAGTAGGCATAGCATGTATTATAAATAAATGATTTTATGTAAAGAAGGTGTACATCACATGAGCGGAAAAGGTTTTATACAAGAATTTAAAGAATTCGCTGTACGGGGTAACGTGATTGACCTCGCGGTCGGCGTTATCATTGGTGGTGCGTTTGGCAAGATTGTCACTTCTGTGGTGAACGATATTATTATGCCTCCGATTGGTAAACTTCTGGGCGGCATGAATTTTCCAGACTTATATGTAGCTTTACAAGCCGCCGATCCTCTAAATGCTGACGGTACACGCAAGACTCTAGCACAAGCCAAGGAAGCAGGAATTGCGGTCCTCGCCTATGGTCAGTTTATTAATGTCCTGCTGGACTTTCTCATCGTGGCCTTCTGTGTGTTCATGCTGGTCAAAGGGATTAACATGCTGAAGCGCAAAGAGGAAGAAAAACCTCTGGAGGAAAAAACGATCAAGGAATGCCCACATTGCCTGTCGGAAATTCCTATAGCTGCTACCCGCTGTGCACATTGCACATCCAAGCTAGAGGGATTCGTTGAATCACGCTGACTCAACCTACACTCCTATGAATACAACAAACGGCTTAAGACGGTGGTTCGTCTTAAGCCGTTTTGGCATCGTATAGAAATCCCATTAATTGAAGTTGGTAATAATACCCCGAGGTCTGACTGGCAAACCTTCTGCGTACAAATGGGAGACATCACCGAAGCCAATGCAACGGGGAACTGCCCATTCCTTGGAGCGTTCATCAAACAAGATGGTGGTTACAGAGCTGGGCGGCATCCAAAAACCGGACCAGACCAAAGCCAAAGGTAGTTCCAACAGATGTGCAAGCCAGGTCAGCCCGAAGCCGCCATGACAAAATACGGCTACCCTGTCTTCGGTATGCTTCAAAATTCGGTACCTGCCCTCCACCCGCTCAAAGCCTTGCCGCTTCAGGAATTCATCAGAATGAACCTTCAGTCGCTCGAAGGTTTCGGGACTTTGCGTCCCCTGATAATAGGAAATTTCCTTCCAAGAGTCATGAGTCGGCAGAGGCGACCCGGAACGAATCACTTCACCAGGCAAATCCCAATGGGAAAGACGACCGTATGGAGTATCCTCCAGCTTTAGAGCCAGCTCCTGCGTCCAGTCCTCCACTTCATAAGTCATACCGAGAGAGTCGGTGGTGTAGCGCATTGTGTCCAAAGCCCGCCCTAACGGAGAGACGTAAATACGGTCCAATCCATGACTGGACAGTCGTTTGGCCAGTGCCTTGGCTTCCAAATGTCCCTCCGGCGTAATGGTGTTGTTAGGGTAATCTGGGTCTGCATGTCGGATAATATACAATCTCATCATTGGTTCTCCGTTCCTAAGAATGGCGACAGGATCGCTTGATCTCATTCCATCGGTTAGCTCTCCTGATCTTTAATTAATGTTTATTGAGCAAATTTTCCAAAATCGCGCGCAAATCTCTGTCTTCTTGGTAAACTTCCTCACCCGTATCCAGCTCAATAACCCGGATATATGTATAGTTCGCTCTGGCATCGACTGGTTTAAAAATCAATTCCTCCGGGTTGTCTGGACGCACATCATAGCCCATATTTTTGAACATATCTGTTATTTGGTCAATCCCCGGCTTGCCTCCGCTTTCCAGCATAATCAGCCCGCGCAGTTCTTTGGGCTCCTCTGGATGCATCACTCGGAAATGTACAATACATTCCATGTAAAATCGCTCCTTTCAATCATAAACCTATGTTATGGCGCAAATCTCCATGTTCCCAGCATACCCCAAAAGCTACTCCACATTCCACATCGACCATCATATCGTCAGGATGGAAAACACGTTATACTGTAAAGTAAGACTTTGATTTTCTGCTGATTATAGGAGGAACCACGATGACTAGCGAGCTTCTGGATATCTATGACGATGAAGACAACCCCCTTGGCACAGCCTCTCGACAGGAAGCACATGCCAAGGGATACTGGCACCATACCTTTCACTGCTGGCTGGCACGAGACACTTCGACAGGCCGCCGCTTGCTATTCCAACAGCGTCAGGATACAAAGGACACCTTCCCCGGATGCTACGATATTACAGCAGCTGGGCATTTGACTTCAGGCGAAGATATGTCCCAGGCAGCTCGCGAGCTGGAGGAAGAACTGGGCATTCATGTTCCCTTTAACTCCTTAACACCGCTGATGACCGTTCGGTATGAAAGTAAAGGTACCGCACAGGGCACCTCTTTTTGGGATCGGGAGATCAGCTCGGTGTTTGGACTGCTGTCCAACCAGCCCCTGGAAGCCTATTGTCTCCAGCAGGAAGAAGTAGCTGGACTGTACGAAGCAGACCTTGAGCAAGCACTGGCCCTGTTTGAAGGCCATATTCCATTTATCGAAGCCCAAGGTATTACGTCGGGGCCGAACCCGGAAAAAACTCGCCGCCTGATTACACCGGATCAATTTGTGCCTCATCAAGCGGGCTATATTACATCTGTATGCCGGGCTCTGATGGAACTTCCCTCCCAGTAATCCTTAACCCTATTCTCCGGCTGACATATATTTGCCGACAATGCCTTCATACCGCCAGCCATATCGGGTCGACAGCTCGCTGCCCATATCATGCTCCAGCTCATACAAAATAAGATCCTGGGCAAAATGATCAAGCAGCAAACCTGTCATCACCGGATGCTCGGTAATAAGCGCCTGTGTCGGGCAATTCTCTCCCCGCATTCCCAGCATGCACCAACGCCGGTCAATAACAAAGGAAAACTTGCGCCCTGACGGTTCCTGGCCGTTTGTACCAGATGCACGCGGTAGCCACGGCCCCAACATGCTTTCTCCGTTGTCGCAGGACCATAGGAGTCGCACACCCCGACTCTCGGCTTTTTTCAACTCTTCCCGCAGCAGTTCGACTTCCTCACGCCACAAATCCAGCACAATCTCATGCTTAGCCCGTTCCAGCTCGCGTGTCAGGCTTTCCAGCACCTTCCGGTCACCTTCCACATTATAAAAGGTCGGCTTGGCTGGTTCTGTTCGTGGCATCTCCTTCTCCACCGCCAGCAGGGATTCCCGCATCTGCCCTTCAATCATCCGGGTCAGCTCACCCGGCGGCAGCATGCTGTAGCGTACAGGTTCTCCTGCACTCGCTCTGAGATATCCCTGTCCGGCCAAACGCTGCAAAGCTGCGTACACGTTGGAGCGCGATGCCCCCAAACGCTTAGCCACTTCATAGCCGGACGCTGCATTTTGTCTCGAAAGCTCGACCATCACCTTGGCTTCCATCTCCGTAAAACCCAGATTCCGCAGATGTTGCAGCAAACGCTCCATATGTTCTGTTCCCCCTATGCTGCCCGGCGTTATGTCTGTGTCCTGCGGCAGCCTGTTCGGCTGCGTCAAATCTGTTCAGCTCCACAGCGCGGACACCATTTGGAGCCTTTGGGTAGTTCCGCTGTGCAGATTTGGCATTTTACATTTTCGCGTATTTGCGTAGACGGTGTTGCCGGCTTCTCGGTCCCGGAATTGTTGGCCTTCCAATATCGAATGCGCTCATCCAGCTCCTCTTGACGCTCCCGCTCACGTTCCAGTTCTTCAAGACGCTGGTGTTCTTTCTCCAGTTCTTCCTGACGACGACGCTCCCACTCTTCATCAAATGCAGCTTTTTCTTCCGGAGTAAAATCAGACACTGTGTAATTGCGGTCTAATTCCGTTGGATCATGCGTTTCATACCGCTCATCCTGTTCATGCCGATCGATGACTTCATCTACTGCATACTCCGTGTAAGCAGGCGCAGCATCCTTCACTGCCTCTGACTTGCGCAGATCAAACGAATAGGCGTCTGTCGGCACCTCTTCCCGCACGGCCGCTACTTGCTTGGAGGCAGCCTGCCCTTCATTCAGCTTGCGTCCGCATTTGGGGCAAAAGTTCGCATCCAGCGGCACAACTGCACCACAGGTACATAAATGGGCATTTTTCAATTCTGCAATTCTGCTGCGCAGTTCATCAATTTCATCCTGAAGCTCATCACAAGCAGTAGATAGCTGTGTCATCTCGGTTTCAGCCACTGACATATCGGCCGCCCGGTAGCCTTCGTAAAAAATTTGACCCATTCGTAAAAAGTGTACATCCATTTCCTGCTGAATTGTTGTAATTTGCGAATTGATCTTACTAATCTCGACAGCATGCTGCGCCTTTTCTGTTGCGCGATTAGCGCCTTCCTTTATACGTTGAATCAGCTTCATCGTTATTTCCTCCCCATATCCAGCCGGATTTCACTGTACCGTCCGTATATCCCAAAGTTTTTTTCTGTTGGCAAGCCTCGAACTCCTGTATAATGGAATGCGGTCATATTGCCTGTTTGAAGGCTATAGGCATTGGCGTCAACCTATTAACGTTTTGACGCTCCAGTTCTAGATCCGCATGAATTCAGCATCATTTTAGTCCATCGCCTTGTTCTTATCATCATCTAAAGCTGACTAGAACTCTATCATACCAAAAACTACCCCCATTTGTGAAAATGGAAGATTTTAAGAACGAAAGGGGTTTCAGGATCATGAACCCAAATCCTGCATTTTACCCCCGACCCATCGGGGTTCCTTATTCAACGACGAGCCCTCAGGCACGTCGAGCTTCTATGGATACCAGTATAACGCTGGTACCCGACACCGACCAAGACGCGGCCTATTTTCGTGCTATAGAGAATGCGGGCATTCATCTGAACCGCCCGCAGATTCAGGCTGTACGCCATGGTAAAGGCCCCCTTCTCACCCTGGCAGGGGCTGGCTGCGGCAAAACCACGGTGCTGGCAGCCCGTGCAGGCTACCTTATGGCGATGCGGGATGTCCCTGCATCGTCCATCCTGCTGGTGACCTTCACCAGCAAAGCAGCTGCCGAAATGAAGCTGCGCATCGCGGGATTACCCGGTGTGCGACCTACCGCTGCACGCGCAGTACAGGCGCGTACCTTCCACTCATTCGCTTTGGCGATGCTGCGTCATCGCGGCGTGCAAGACGAAGTGTTCGGTGAAACGCAGACCCAACATACCGTTATGAAAATGATGCTACGCCAGCTTGGACTGAGTGAGGCTTTCCAGCCGGAAAGCCTGCTGTCCGCACTCTCCGCCTGGAAAGCGGAAGGCCGTAGCGCAGACGAGTTGCCGGAAACCATGCGCGAGGAAGCGGATGCCAAGCGTGCCATGCTCGCCTATGAAGCGTGGAAACAGGAACGCAATAAGATGGATTTTGACGATATTCTGCTACGTGCCTCTGTTCTCCTGCGTGACCCGGATGTGCTTCAGCCGCTTCAACGGCGTTTTTCCTATATCATGGTCGATGAATTCCAGGATACGAATGCCCTGCAATACGAAATGGTGCAGCGATTGGCTGCGAGGCATCGCAATCTGATGGTCGTCGGAGATGATGACCAGACGATCTATACCTTTAACGGAGCCCGCCAGGAATCCATTCTGGAATTTGACAAGGTCTATAAAGATGCAAAGGTCATCACCCTTGATATTAATTACCGTAGTGATGCGCGCATTTTGGGGCTGGGTTCCAACATCGTCGCTAAAAATGTTCATCGACGTTCCAAACGTCTTGCGGCTGCCGGGCGTGAGGGCTTGCCGCCACAGTTTGCCACCCCATCCGGGCCTGAGGAAGAGGCGGGACATATTGTTACTCATCTACTCGGACAGGTAGAGGAAGGTCGGCTTCGCTACCGGGATATCGCTATTTTGCACCGGACAGCCAGCGGAAGCAGATCTATTTTTGAGCAATTGATTATGCGGGATGTCCCATTTATTCAGTACGGAGCGGGAGCCGTATTTTACGATCAATCTCTGATTCGTCCCTTAATGGATCACTTGCGTTTGTCGCTGAATCCCCGGCGAATGGAATCTATTCCAAGCACCCTTGGACCGCTGTATGTCTCTCGTGAGGCCGGAATGGAATGGATTATGCGTGAAGAGAAGCAGCAGGCTAAAAAATACCCGCTAATCCACCTCAGCCGTTGGGATCGACTACGTGATTTTCAGCGTGAACAGGTGAAAGAACGCATTCGATTGATTCGCAGTCTCACTACAATGAAGCCTGCCTATGCCATTCAAGAAATGCGGCGCGTCTTTTATGACAAATATTTGGAAAGCGGAGATACAGGCGCATGGACACATTATAAGGAAACGATACAAGAAAGCCTGGAGGAGCTCGAAACGGCAGCCAAGCGCTTTGACACGGTAGAGGCATTCGTCAACTTTGCGGACGAGCTTTCCGAGCGCCACCGCCAGATGGAATCTCTGCGCAGAGAGGAAGACAGCGATGCTGTTCGGCTCATGACGATCCACCGAGCCAAGGGACTAGAGTTCCCTTGCGTATATTGGATCGGGGCCAGCGAAGGCATCCTGCCGCACAGCTCAGCTCTACACAGCGAGCTGCCAGAGGATCGTCGGGCAGGCGCCGCCCCCGCAACAGCCGTGGATAACGATGCTGCGCTGGAGGAAGAGCGTCGCCTCGCTTACGTAGCCGTTACCCGGGCGAAGGAGCTGCTGTATATCACCTCCCCTGCCTCCAATCACGGCAAGCCTGCCGCCGTGTCGCGTTTTCTGCTGGAAGCCTATGGGGTCACCCCTGAAGTCTCCAAACCAGAAACGCGCCGCAGTAGCTTCGGCCAACCGAAGGGTACTTCGGGGTATGGCAGCCGGGCTGGCGGTGGTTCGCCAATGTCTGGCACGGCAACCCGTGTGAGCAGCAGGCCGGGACCAGCCCCAGCAACCCCTACAGCACGTACGGCTTCGGCGGCGGCTAAGTCGCAGACAGAGCCACGCGTCAATGTGCCTGTGTGGAAATGCACGGACGCCGCCTGCAAGGCATGGATGCGGCGCGACACAGTAGGTGGACGCCGCACAACGGAGACCAATGCAGGCACGCCGCCGGTGTGTCCGCTTTGCTCCTCCCCGATGACGGAGGGAACGCGCAACATCCCGGCCAGATAAATGTGAGGCGCACATAGCCGGATGGAACTGTCTTTTGCGAAAATAAGTTTTAGACAGACTAAATAAAATAAATAACGGCAGACTAGGATGTGAGAATAAAATCCTAGTCTGCCGTTATTTATATATAATTTTATCTAAGTTAAAGTTACAGTTTAGGCACAGCGCATTCAGGAAACAAGAACGAAAACTAATAAAAGGAGAGAACATATAATGAAACTTTCAGGAAATACAATACTAATTACCGGTGGAAGTACTGGAATAGGATTAGCCTTTGCAGAACGATTTTTAAAAGCTGGAAATAAAGTCATTGTTTCTGGACGGCGTGAACATGTACTTCAAAAAGCGAAAGAGAAATTGCCTAGCCTTATTACTCATGTAAGTGATTTGAATATGGAATCCGAGCGTATAGCTTTATCGGATTGGGTAACAGCCAACTATCCAGAAGTAAATGTGTTAGTTAACAACGCCGGTATCCAACAATGCTTTAACGTTCTAAAAACGGATGTAAAAAGCAATTGGGATTATTTCAGTAAAGAAATCACCACTAACATTGAAGCACCCTTGCATCTATCCATGTTGTTCGCTCCCTATTTTGCAACAAAAGAAGAGGCGACTATCATTAACGTCACTTCTGGGTTAGCTTTTACGCCGTTTGTGATTGCTCCGATTTATTCAGCAACGAAAGCGGCACTTCATTCCTTTACCATCAGCCTAAGACACCAGCTTTCTGATACGTCTGTAGAGGTAATTGAGGTTGTCCCGCCAGCAGTAAATACAGATTTAGGTGGAGCAGGGTTGCATACGCATGGAGAGCCGTTAGATGCCTTCGCAGATGGAATTTTCAAAGGATTAGAAGAGGGAAAAATAGAGATCGGATTTGGTACCTCTGTGCCTCGCTTACGCATGTCACGAGACGAAGTAGACGAACACGTAGAAAATATGTATAAGGCAACGAAAAATTCAATAAAATAGCTCGCTTATTGGGTCATCCTTTTGCGGGATTGCCCTTTTTTCAATTCGCTTTTTATTGATTTACCTTGTAGATTGACTAGCACGTTATCATCGTCATTTCCAAATCTCATTTCTCACGATTCGCCCTTGTCAAAATAATCATCTGGCAAATGCAGTTCTTGCAAACAACCGATAAATTTTTCTTTGAAATTCGGATTCCTTTTATATTCAGGCCATACCGTCTGATAGTAAGGCAGCAACTTCTCATGTGGAATAACGCCCCAATATAAAATTGAGTTTTTCAGAACATGCGGGTCGTCGCCCACCAACATCTGTTCAATGATCTGCCAGCTTCCCAGCTTGTTTTCGCAACTGCGTGCGGCATAGATGGCAGTGGTTTGCATTTTCGGATCGGCGTCACACAAGAAAGGCGCAAAGTTCTGGAGCGTAATCGCACCGTAATCCTCCAGGATATATCCTGCATAACGCAACGTTTCCGGGTCGTGAATCCTATCAAGACTGTGCAAAATCACTGGAATAAATTCCTTTAAATTTACTGTTTTACTGGAAGCGTGCAGAATCATTAAAGCTTGCAGAAAATCCTCATGTTCATCTGATTGCAATAGCTCCAGAAGATATTTTCTTCCCGTGTCAAAAGAAGTTTTGCAGATGAGCCGAACAGCTGTGGCTCGATTTTTTGGGCTTTGCTCCGCAATTTTTTTCATAAAAACAAGGGTTGGCTGAGAAACTACTTTAAATTTGAACATTCCATCAAGCGCTTTGGCTTGGATTTCTTCGTTTGGAGCGCTCTGATAAATCTGGATCAGCGCATTCTCATCACCCGGCATTCGACTGCCAAACCACCCAATATCATAATCCAGAATAATTTCATCCAGCCAGCGTTCGTACCAGTCCAGAAAGCTGTCTTCATAGACAAAGAAAAAGGGATGATCGGGATGAAAATCGGAGGTGTACACAATTCTCCCCCTGTATTTCCCTTCAAGTACGATATACATGTCGTATTCGCAGCCTTGGGTGCCTATGCACAACATGCCGCCCAGCACCTTATTACGGGCGTCATCGTATTCCTCGTCGGGGATGTCCTCATCCTTGGTCAGGGGCTCAATCAGATGGTTCCATTCCTCTTTGGTCATCTCGGGGTGCAGAACGGATTTTGCAAGGAGTGCCTGGTGCTCGGTATAGGAAGTTGCCTTTTCAATCGGATAAATTCCATAATAGGGTCCGGCGCCTCCGTTGCCGACGTTCGTTAAAAACAGCGCGTAAGGCTCAGGAAGTGTGACCTGATTGTGGGCTTGCCAGTCCGCCAGCGCTTTTGCTGTAAGCTTCTCATTAACCTTATATTGATGTGAGGATGCTCCAAACACCAAGAAATCCTTGTCTTTGCTCATAGCCTGATTCAGTTTGTTTTGTATTCGATCCAGTTGCGTTTCTTTCTTCCTAAACCACATATTTTGTACCCTCCTGTTGACTATATGATATGTACCTTTAAGTAAGTTTTATATAATCCAGTGGATACTGTTTAATTAAAGTATGAAAAGTGATCGCGCATAAAATGAGTTAACGCATCCTTCAAATTTTGATGCCGTTTCAGATATTGGAACAAGATGGCCGAGGTGAGTACGATTTCAGAATCCTCGATACTAATAATCCAAGATGGTAGTTCCTCAGGATTATAACTAAATTCGCTAACGATGCCGTATGCTATACCTAGTTTATCCATTCTCTTGTGTAAAATTTGACGGATCTCGCCAGCCAGTTGATGAACATTAATATCATTCTGTTTCAGGGCCTTCTCCCTCCTCGTTCGTCAATCAATAGATAGTTTAAAATCAACAATAGCCTGTTCAGCCGTGACCTCATATCCTAATCCTTTGTAAAGTTGTACAGCAGCCTGGTTCTCCTCCAGTACTCCCAGATAGACATCTGATGATAGTGTTCTGCCCAGTTTTGTAAGTTGGCTCGTCAAGTGCTTTGCTAGTCCTTTCCCCCTGTGAGCAGGGCTTGTATATATGTTTCCGAGCTCCACGAGCTTAGAATCATAAAAGTGGAAGCCGCCTGCGGCAATAAAATGACCATTTTCCTTTATCCTAAGGAAAGGATATTGTTCAAGTTCGCTGCTCGTAAAAAATTTCATGCCCCCATTTCGCAATAAATCCACTATATCTGAAATGTCATTTCCCTTAACTAGCTCAGCCACGTTTGAATCGAGCAGTTTCGATTGATCCATATGCTTCATCGTTAAGAAACGTTGTGGGTTACCCGTTACAAGTCCATGAGACTGAAAAAGTTGTAGGTCACGATCACACAGGATTGTACCACAAACGGTATTTTTCTTAAGTTGAATGAGTTCCTCTGTAAAAGCAATAAGAGCTAGGAAGTTAAGCTGCTCTCGGTTGATGCAGTGGAAAGAAAACGCAGGGAAGGAGAGCCCACAAAAGTATGCTAAGACCCCTGTCAGCTTGTCATCTACATATTGACCAACAAATTTAGCCTGCTCCTTACGTTGAGTTAAATAGCTATAGAATAACAAGTGTTGATCCCTATGAATCTGGTCCGTTAATTGATAAATAGTTTCGTAGGTAAGCAGTCGATGAGAAATCATGTATTAGTCCCTTTCATTTCCATGTGGGTAATCTTCTTATTGGCATGATACCACAAATTGAAACTATCCTTCCCGCTTACCCCATATAGCCTTAATAATCTTGTGTTATACATCTCAAAGAATATATGAAGATTGCTTGCCACCGGAGTATAAAAATCCATAATTTAAGGATGATTTTCTCCGAAATTCATTGTATGGTTCCTGCCTCGCCTCTAATTTATGATGAAATTAAAGAGAGGTGAGGTGCCAAAAAATGAATACCAAATATTGAAAACGTATACAAATGAAGAAAAAATGCTTACAAGTGCAAGCTAGTCCTTAATCACCTGTCATCGATTACTTCAAAGTGTACTTCATATGTACACAATAATGAAAGCGTTTTCTGTAATGCATGTTGCAGGTCAATTGAGGCGGTATCATCTACTAATTCAAGGAGTGAGTCATATGCCAGATCCATGGAAAAAAAGGTTTTTCAGTATTCTCAGTTTTGTTCTCTTATCCTTTTTGTTGGTATCTCTTGATTTAATTCCAAGCTTAGCTAAAGCAGAATCAGCTCACTTGGTCACCGATGTTGAAGGGCGAACGTTGATGAATGCAAGTCAAGATTCATCCACTAATGACAATTCCTCTTCTATCGTCGTCAGCTCCAAAGATGCAATTCTTCAAGGTTACGGTGTAGAAAAACGGGATACCCCCTATACCGGCGATACGCTTTATAAAGGCGATGGCTATGTATCCTTCTTTTATGACTACGACCCAAATTCCGGCAAGTCCGACGGGACGGCCACGTTTAAAGTGAACGTGCCCACAGCAGGTCTTTATAGACTGAGCCTCGGCTACTACATTCCGGCGGGCACTGGTTCCAAGGATACCAGCATCGAGGTCAATGGCACAATGTCTGAGAACATAACGCTGGCTGCTCCTCCGAAAGGTGCGGCAGTGAACGAGAAAATATTAACCAAGATCATGCTGAATGCCGGCACAAACGAGCTTACTTTTGCAAGAGGCTGGGGATATTACGGGATCGAATACGTGAAGGTTGAATTCGCCAATCTGCCTGCTGCAATT
This sequence comes from Paenibacillus sp. EKM211P, assembly GCF_011066175.1. Taxonomy (NCBI): domain Bacteria; kingdom Bacillati; phylum Bacillota; class Bacilli; order Caryophanales; family Paenibacillaceae; genus Paenibacillus; species Paenibacillus sp. EKM211P. Next base: position 147,923 of record NZ_JAAMNS010000011.1, on the reverse strand, counting down.
AGCAAAATTGAAGCCGAAGACGGAGTCATTACTGGTGAGGTCAACATCGAAGCTGCTGATACAGGCTATTCGGGTAGCGGTTACGCCGCCTTCAAAAGCACAGGATCGTTAACCTTTGCCTATAATGCACCTTCAAGCGGGCTTTACAATCTTGCAATCGGTTACAGTAACCCCAATGGAGACAAAAAGACCCAATTGGTGGTCAAGGGCCAGACCAGCGAAATATCATTGCCGACAACAGCAAGCTACACAGAGGTATCCGGCGGTAAACTGATGCTGAATTCGGGAAACAATATCTTACAGTTCAATGTCGACTCGGACCAATATCATATCGACTACGTCAAGCTATCAGCAGTGTCCCCCCCGAAACTGCATCAAATTGAGAAAAAGCCAGTAAACCCGAATGCGACTGCGGAAACCACGGCACTCATGGGTTATCTCGTGGATAGTTACGGCAGCCACATTCTTTCCGGTCAGCACACTTTGGAGGATGCACAGTGGATTAAAGACCAAACTGGAAAGTATCCTGCCATGTTATCAATGGACATGATGGATTATTCCCCCTCTCGCATCGAGCATGGCGCCACCTCAACTGAGGTGGAAAAGGCAATTCAATGGGCCCAAGAAGGTGGACTTGTCACATTCGCATGGCACTGGAATGCTCCTAAGGGACTGTATGATATTCCCGGTAAAGAATGGTGGCGCGGGTTTTACACGGACGCTACTACATTCGATGTTCAATATGCACTTAGTCATCCCGAGTCGGAAGAGTATCAGCTTATCCTAAGGGATATCGATGCCATTGCTGCTCAGTTGAAACGCCTCCAAGACGCTCACGTTCCGGTGCTGTGGAGACCGCTGCACGAGGCGGAGGGCAAATGGTTCTGGTGGGGCGCCCAAGGTCCAGACTCCGCCAAGCAGCTGTACCGTATCATGTACGACCGCCTAACACACTACCATCACCTGAACAACCTGATCTGGGTATGGAACTCCGAGAGCCCCGAATGGTATCCGGGGGACGATGTCGTCGATATTGTAAGTGTGGATATCTACAACCAGGCGGCTAATTATAGCCCAAGTATCGGCAAGTATGACAGCTTGGTGAATCTCGTGCAGGGCAAGAAGCTGGTTGGTCTGTCTGAAAACGGCCCGATTAGCGATCCCGAATTGCTTCAATCCTATTCAGCGCATTGGCTCTTTTTCACTACGTGGACGGGCGACTTCATCCGTAATGGACAATATAACTCCCTGGATCATCTCATAAAAGTGTTCAACAGTGATTACGTGATCACGAGGGATGAGCTTCCTCAAGACCTGCTTACTTTATCCAAAAATAAAGCGGAGTAAGGCGCTTTTATGAGAATTACCGTATCCGTAACTATACCGTCCCGTCAGCGTCATGAAGTAACGAAGTAGTCTACTTTAAACAAACAGCGGCCACCTCTAAAAATAACCGGGGTAGCCGCTGTTTGTTTGTGCCTTGAGCAAAAGTCGTCTATGGCAAACCATTATGAAAAAAGGACCGTCTCCTTTCCGGCAGGAAAGTGGAAACGGTCCCGTTCTTTTATGTGAATCAAGTTAGTTAGTGGACCACAGCTTAATTCGGTCTTGGATATGCTTGGTAAAAGATTCTTCCATTTCTTGTACTCCGGCTTTCTCCAGTTCTGCCATATAGGCATCCCAAACCTTGTCGAAGTTTTCCGGCTTGGTCATGACAGCTTCGGGAATTCGTTTCCATGTAATATCCTTCATCTTGGCTCCGAGAATAACAGCCGGATCGTCATTGGGAAGAGGCATCGTGTAAGCTGCTCCGTATGCTCTCGGTTGGAATTCATCTTCCTTCGGGAATAGATCCTTCCAGTGCTCAATCTTATAGCCCTTCAGAACTTCCTTCTCCGACTTGTTATAAGTCGCCGTCAGCAGTTCCGGATAACTACGAGTAAAATAGTTGCCAGTTGAGTCCTTGATGCCATCACCATAATGGACCATCAAGTTCCAATATAGACCGATTCCGGACTCTTTTTGGAAAGCCGCATTGTCATTGTTCATCCGTTCAAGTACAGCCGGAATAATCGTCCGTTTGCCGTCTTTAACCGTGTAATGCTTGCCTTCAATTCCCCAGTTATTCAGGACTTGACCCTCTTCCGATGCCAGAAAATCGAGGAACTTAATAGCGCGTACCGGGTCCTTGCACTTGCTTGAGATCGAAATTCCGTATCCCCCATCAAAACCAGGCAGCCAGAAGTTGGTATCCTTGTACTCCTTGCTCATGGTGACTGGGTAATGACCGTAAGTCTGGTCGAATTTGCCTTCCGCCTTCAGTGCATTTTGTCCATCGCCATAGTCCCATTCTGGATCGGCTAGACCCAGTACGCGGCCAGAAGCCACTTTTGCCTTAAACTGATCGGTCTTCTGCACGAAGCTTTCCGAATCAAGCAATCCAATGGCATTCATGTGATTTAACCAACGGAAATATTCCTTTTCTTCCGGTCGGCGGAAATGATAAGTCGCTTGGTGAGTTTTTTGATCAATGTAGTATTCGCCGTCGTCTGGTCCCCCGGTCGTTTGGAAGCCTGAGTTGGTTACCTGGTACATATGCCAATCGTCGGCATTTAGGGACAGTCCGATATTTTTGTTGCCATTTTCGTCCGTCGGATGCTTGGTTATATAGTCCTTAATGACTTTTTCGAAATCCTGTACTGTACGAATGTCCGGGAATCCCGCTTCCTTGACGACACGGTGCTGGAGTTTAAATCCTACGTCGGGTTTGATTTTTTCTTCTTCGACAGCGGACCAGGTCGGAATAACATAGATGGATTGGTCATCTAAACTGTACTTCGCCCGAACAAGCTTGTCTCCTAGCATTTTTTTGATGTTTGGTGCATGCTTATCGATCAAATCCGTCAAATCAATGATTGCGCCAGCATCGACAAGTTTGCCGACATCCGCCTTAGCAGCGATTAAATCAGGATAGTTTCCTGTGGCTGCAATCAAGGAAATCTTTTGGACCGGGTCACCGACAGCGAATTCAGCATCTAGAGTTACTCCGGTTTTTTCCGCGATGACCTTGCCGACTTCATCCTTCATATTATTCCAATTCGTGCTGGAGTCTTCCGAAAAATAAGTAAGCGTGATGTCCCCTGTAGTTACGGCCTTGGTAGCCTCAGACGGATTATTACCGCTGCACCCTGCTAGGGTAGCCACTAAAGTCAGTGACATTACGAAAGATACGATCATTCTGTTTTTTCTTGACTTCATGGAGCGAACCCTCCCTGTATAATGAATGTTTGCTGCTTCGTTTTAGCTTTTTACCGCTCCAAGCGTCATACCTTTAACAAAATATTTTTGTAAAAAAGGATAGACGATAAGAATCGGCACGGTAACAATGATGGTAATTGCCATTTTAACCGATTCCGGGGATACCTGTGCCATACGCTCCGCCATATTAGCAGCGTCCTGGGAATTGGTTGCGCTTGTTGTCGTACTTTGCAAAATTTTCATCAATTCATATTGCAGGGTCGTCAACGATTCATTGGACCCATTAAACAGATAAGTATCGAACCAAGAGTTCCATTGCCCAACCGCCAAGAAGAGCGCTACGGTCGCTAATGCTGGTTTGCAAAGAGGAAGTATAACGCGCCAGTAGATTGTGAAATCGTTGGCACCATCCAGCTTGGCTGATTCCTGTAACGCATAAGGCAGGCCGTCAATGAAGGAACGAATAATGAAGACGTTAAACGCACTTACAAGACCTGGTAAAATATAGACGGCAAATGTATCAATTAAATGCAGTTCCTTCATCAGGATAAAACCTGGAATTAACCCCCCGGAAACATACATAGTGACAGCAAGAAAGATGGAGATGAACCTTCTAGCTTGAAAATCACTTCGGGCAAGTGTATAGGCAAGCATCGAGCCGCTGACCAAACCCGCTACGGTGCCAATGATGGTCCGCAGAAAGGAGATCTTGAATCCAGTGATTAACCCCTCATAGGTGAAAATCAAATCGTAATTCTTCAACGTAAATTGCCTTGGCCAGATGGTGATTCCCCCTCTAATGGTGTCTACCGAATCGTTAAAAGAGATAGCCAGCACATTTAAGAACGGGTAGATCGTCAGAACGGTGACCACAATCATGAAAAGATAAACAACTACCCCCAGGATTCGGTCTTGTGGTGATTTCGCCTGAAGCTTGTTGTTTAATCCGCCGACCGGCGTAGTGCTTTTGACAGCCTCCATGTCCATTCTCCTCCTTACATAATGCTCTCGTTGGTATAGCGCTTAAAGATTCCGTTAGCCGCAAACAATAGGACTAGGCTGATCACCGAATTGAAAATATTAATGGCCGTTCCGAAAGAGTAACGTCCCATCGCCAGACCATAATTAAGCGCATACAAATCAAGTACTTCAGAGTAATCGATGACCAGGTGATTGCCCAGCAGAAATTGTTTCTCGAATCCCGTACCGAGCAGATGGCCAATAGACATAATCAGGAGAATGATAATGGTCGGCCGGATTCCCGGCAGCGTAATGTGCCACATTTGCTGGAATCGGCTAGCGCCGTCCACCCGCGCAGCCTCGTATAATTCAGGACCAATACCGGCGATGGCAGCCAGATAAATAATGGCGTTCCAACCCGTTTCCTTCCAGATGTCTCCGAAAGTTACAACCCACCAAAATAATTTACCTTGGGCCATAAACTGGACTGGCTGATCGATGATGCCTAGACCCATGAGCATATCGTTTACGACACCGCCATCCGCTGAAAGCATTTTGGTGACGATGCCTGCAGCAACCACCCATGAAACAAAGTGTGGCAGATAAGATACGGTCTGAACAAATCGTTTTATCACTTGTATGCGGACCTCGTTGAGCAATAGAGCAAAGACAACCGGTACAATAAAACCAGCGACCAGTCCCATAAGACTCATAGCCAACGTGTTCCGCAGTACTTGGTAGAAATGATCATCTTGGAACAAAGTACGAAAATGCTCCAAGCCCACCCACTTCTGTTCAAAAAAACTCAAACCGGGTCTGTATTTCTGAAATGCCATTGTCCAGCCCCATAGCGGCAAATACTGAAAGACGAAGACCCAAATAACAAACGGAATAGACATGTAGTAAAGATACCTTTGGCTTTTAAATACCTTCCAAGCATTCCTCTTCGGTTTTTTGTATACGTTTTCCGAATTTGCTGTTACCGCTTTCATTTTCTCATCCCCTCTCTTAAAATCCATCATAAAACAGAGGAGAGTCAGAGCCCAGATAACGGATTTCGGGAAAAATCATCCACAAATTATGGATTTCTATATTCCGACGGTGAACAGCCTTCGTACCTTTTGAATTTGCTATAAAAGTAGTTGACGCTTGTGTAGCCGACGCTTTCAGCGACTTCGTAAACTTTCATTCCCTGGTCCAGCAACTCCTTTGCCTTGTGGATACGGACTCTGTCCAGATAGGTGTTAAAGTACTCCCCTGTCTTGTTCTTAAAGAGCTGGCCCAAATAGGCGGTACTGTAGTTTAGTAGTCCGGCTAACGCTTCCAGCCTCAGGTTGTCTGCATAATGCTTGTGAATAAAGTCGATCATTTTTTTGAACTCCTGCTCCTTTCCACGAGGTTCGGAGTCTTTCGCCAAAGCTAGCAGGAAACGGTAGGTCTCTTCCAAAAGGTCATCTAGGTGTTCATGCTGGTATATCCCATTCAAAAAACGGGAAACTTCCTCCGTCTCTTTCAACTCGATACAGAACCCCGCGGTCAGCTTGTGAATGATCGCATTGGATAGAAAGAAGAATGACTCTTTGATCGACTTTTCATCTTGCCCCTGTTGGAGAAAAAATGCTGCCACCTCGTTCAACAATGGTAGTATGACATTCTGGTTTCCTACTTCCAGACTGTAATACAGGCGGAAGATGAATTCCTCCATCGTTTCTTCAGCTTTATCGACAGACAATCCGGGGGAAGCCAGCGAAGGAGAAAAGAAAGGATACGGATCTAGCAGTCGGTTCTTCTCGCTGAAAAAGGATCGTTTTACCGCTTCCTGGGCCTTTAAAAAAGATTTGCAAATATCTTCGGGAGCAGTTACTCCCCCTCCGGTTGCAGCGGCGAACCGGACCTTATCCGCAGCGTTACGAATCTCGTTGTACAGAGTTTCGCGTCGTTGTCTTCCACGCAGCGGCTCGTTGAGCAAAAGGACCGTATACGGCGGGATTACTGTGACAAGCCCCATCATCTGCCCCTCGATCGTTGCCTTCAATCCATTCGAAAGCTGGTATGCGACATCGGAACGGTCCACTTCGGAAACGCGCGGATACACGACCACAACTTCGTAGTGGGTCCACAACAAGTCTGCTTCTACTGCCTTACTTCTCAACTTGGTGGGATCTTCCGTCTTCTCTTGAGAGACGAGCAGGCTGTGCAGGTATAAATCCCGATTTATAACCTCCTTCTTACGCCACTCCCGTTGAAGGCGCTCCTCTTCGATCCGCTCGCGTACCTGCTTTAAACTGGCCGACATTTCAACAATGTCCACCGGTTTAAGGAGATAGCCGCACACCCCGTATTTGATCGCTTGTTTGGCATACTCGAAGTCGGCATATCCACTGAGGATCATAAAATGTAAATGATGACCGTCAGATCTCAAGTGCTCAATCAACTGTAAGCCATCCATAACCGGCATGCGGATATCGACGATTACGACATCGGGGGACTTTTCCTGGATGACTTCCAATGCTTCTTTTCCATTGGCTGCCGTAGCTGTAACGGTAAACCCAAGACTCTCCCATGGAATCAGAGTTTGAAGGCCTTGACGAAGCTTCGGCTCATCGTCAACGATAACTACCTTAATCATTTGGATTCACCCCCAGGTATGAAAAACTGAATACAAGTGCCTTTCCCCGGCTGGCTCTCAATGCTTAAGGCACTAGAGGTCCCATACAATAAGACAAGACGATCGTTTACATTTCGCAATCCAATTCGCTGGACCTCCTGCTCATGTACGGATGCAGCAAGCTCTTCTCGTACAAGGGCGAGACGATCACCTGTGAAACCGGCGCCGTTGTCACATACCATAACTCGGACCCCTTCTGGGATTTCCTTTACTTTCACTTCAATGACAGCTCCTTCTGCTTGATTATCCAGACCATGTACAATAGAATTTTCCACCAATGGTTGGATAATCAGAGGTGGAACCAACATTTCCTCCAAATCCGGATCAACCGTTAAGCGATACTCCAAACGCTCTTCATACCGGAACTTTTGAAGATCAAGATAACAGCACACCCGCTCAAGCTCTTTACGCAGCGGAATCTTGTCGTTACCGGCCTCCAGACTGCTGCGTAACAACGCGCTCAACTGCCATACTGCTTTGGCGATATCGTCCTGTTTGCGAATGTGGGCTTCCATTCTGATGGACTCCAAAGAATTGAAGAGAAAATGCGGATTAATCTGGCTTGCCAGCATTTTGAACTTGATCTCGTTTTGTCTTTGCTCCACCAGACTTTTCTGACGATTCGTTTCTTGAACCTCCTGGACCAAATGGTTTACGTTATTGACGAGCGCGTTAAATTCTCTCGATAGTAGACCAACTTCATCTTTTCCGTCGATATGGAGATAGGTTTGCCATGAGCCCGCCCCTACTTGGGTCATATGCTTGCTCAAGCGGAGAATCCTTCTGGATAATAGCGAAGCAGAAGCATAGATAAGTAAGGCTGCAAATATCAGGCTGGCCGTGATCACGACTCCACCGAGCCATATCACTTGATTAGCATCTCGGGTAATCTCGGAAACGGAAAAAACGGAAATAATGCGAAGTCCATTCCAGCTGTTCTGTGGCGTTAGATTTGCGATCACCACTTTTGACGCTTTTCCGTTAATGAGTGTGTTGTAACTTCCTTCCTGTTGGAAAAGTATATTCTCGTCGGCATGAATTTCAGATAGATTCTTTCCGAACAACTCTGCTTCATTGGACGCGACGATCTGATTCCGGTTATCCACGATCAAGGTAGGGAACGATTCCTGATTCAGGATTGAATTTAATTGGCGCTTACTAACATTGATGACCAATACTCCTTTTTGCCCTAGTGAATTCACTGCGAATGAACGAATCAGGCTGAGATAATCGGCATCGTCCCTCTCATCCTTGATTAAGTTCCAGCCAGCCAATCCTTTCTGCTCTATAGCCTCCTTGTACCAATCTGCGGTTGTGATTCTTTCGTCCGGCTGAATAAATTCCCAGTTGTTCAATGCTCCAGGATTAGAAACATAGACTCGGATGCCGGATATCTCTTTGTACAATTGGAGGTAGTCACGAATACCTGTATACTCCCGGTAAGCCTGAATGACTTCAATGTAGCTGTCATACTTCTGGCTAGCCACCATTTTCATCCGGTTATCATTGGTTAGCCGATACGAGATGTCCAGTGGTACTTTAATCAGTTCTTCTGTACGATTTTGGACCCGATCGACATTGTTGGATACTTGCATAAAAGCGTCCTTAATGACGGCCTCTCGGAGTTTTCCCGTCAGAAACAGGCCACATAACAGCAAGGGAAGAACAGCTACCGAAATGAATGTAAGCGTCATCTTCTTCCTTAGTTTCATATCATTCATCATTCGTATAAAAAACATGGCTTGCCCTCCCCGATCAGTACGGCTGCTGCGCGCAAAATGCCCCTTTTCATATAAAAAGGGGCATGCATAACTCAATCAATTGTTTTCTATCTTTCGCCAATGTACTGTTGTACTGATCCTTTAAGCCCTAAGCCTTGCTGGACTTTATGGCCCGAAGCCTGAACCATCCACTTTCATAGTCTTTCTGTCTGTAGACAAGAGGGAGGCCCAACTTCATAAGCCTATCCCCCCCATGGATAGACTTTTCCCCGCTATTTCCAGACTGAACTTCATATTCGAGTTCTGGATTCAGTCCGTCAAGGCGCAGGGCTCGCCAAGGTGCATTCGGAACAGCCATCACTTGGAAATAGTAGACGATGGCATCCTCTTGGTCTTCGGAAACAAACATCCAAGCCGACTCGTTATGTTCAAACGGACTCTTTAAGCGATACAAGTCACCCTTCTGTACTAAGCCACGAATCTGCTTGTATGCTGTGACTTGACGTTTAACCGTCTCTTTTTCCTCATCAGTAAATTTCGTGAGATCAAGCTCATATCCAAAATTTCCAGACATGGCGACATCACCTCGGAAATCAAGGGGCGTTATGCGTCCAACTTGATGGTTCGGAACGGCCGACACATGGGCTCCGATGGCGCTTACGGGATAGACAAGGCTAGTTCCATATTGAATCTTCAGGCGTTCCACCGCATCGGTATTATCACTAGTCCAGACTTGAGGCATGTAGTAAAGCATGCCTGGATCAAAACGTCCTCCACCACTTGAGCAACTCTCAAAAAGAATATGCGGAAATTCGGTGGTGACGCGCTCTAACAGCTCATACAATCCAAGAACATAGCGATGGGCAGTCTCGGATTGGCGTTCCGGCGGCAGATCAGCGGAACCAATTTCCGTCAGGCACCGATTCATATCCCACTTCACGTAAGAGACTGGAGCACTGGAGAAAATGGCAGCCAGCGAATCGTAGATGTAATCGCGCACTTCCTTGCGAGTATAGTCCAGTACCAACTGCCATCTGGCTTCGCTACGCCGCCGTCCTGGAACGTGAAGACACCAGTCTGGATGCTTGCGGTACAATTCGCTGTCTGGAGAGATCATTTCCGGCTCGAACCAGAGCCCGAATTTAAGCCCCAATTGATTGATACGTTTGGCAACATCGGCCAGTCCGTCTGGCAGCTTCCGGCGATCTTCGTACCAATCACCGAGAGACGAATTGTCAGAATCCCGTTTTCCGAACCAACCGTCATCCAGGACAAAGAGTTCGATGCCTAGCTCAGCCCCCTCTTTCGCTATCGATACCAACTTATCCGCATTGAAGTCAAAATAGGTAGCTTCCCAGTTATTGACCAGAATAGGGCGTTCTTCATCCCTATATGTCCCTCGGCAAAGCCGAGTCCGATACAAGCGATGATAGGTACGCGACATTTCTCCCAGTCCTTGACCGGAATAAACCATAACGGCTTCTGGCGTTTGGAAGCTCTCCCCTGGATTCAGTAACCATGAAAAGTCAAACGAGTTTACGCCAATGCTAAACCGTGTAGAGCCAAATGAATCTAATTCTGCTCCCGCCTCAAAGCCTCCGCTGTACACAAGGCTAAAGCCGAATGCCTCACCCTGGCTTTCCGTGGTCTCCTGCGTGACTAATGCAGTAAAAGGATTAAGCTGATGGCTGCTCATGCCTCTTTTACTATCAATTCGGGTTTCGCCTTGAAGAATCGGTTTGCGGGTAATATTCCCTTCCCGAGCCCATGCTCCCGAAAGATACATGAACTCTAAATCGCTTTTCCCCGCGAAATCGACACTGGCGCTTAGTGCACGGAGGAGCCGAAGATTTTGTCCCCCCGCATTACTCAAACGAGCCGAACGAGCGATTACATTTCGATCCGCGAAGACGGTGTAAAGAAGAACCACTTTAAGACCTGAAAAGGCATCTTTTAATTCCAGTTCCAACGTATCCGCTTCGGCTTCATTCTCGGTATAAACGGCCGGAAGCCCGGGTAAAGATGGCTTTCCCTTAATGATCCGGTAACCATCGTACTTTAACTCCGTGATGCGTGTTCCATCCTCAAGCTCTACTTGATACGCCGGTGTACGGAAGTCTCCACTCCCATACTGCGGGTATTCTTGCGGCAGCCGATCTAATCCAGCCGTCGCGGGAGTGTGAAGCAATAGATCAGCCATGGGTTCGCGGTGCCTCAACCTGTCTCCCCAGTATACATGCACAGGAAATCCATCGACAATCTGAATAATATAACTCATGCCCGACGACTGCAAATGAAACAGCCCCGGTTGCTCTTGAACAATGATACCCATTGGGAAAATAACCCCTCTCTTAGATAATAATCATCGGAGATCCACACCTAAAATGGCACTTAGAACAACCCTTTTGTAACAGCAATCAACTAAGTCCATATGGTGTAAAGCTTGATAAAATTCAATGATATAGCAATAGGTTCTATAGAAATCATATATTAATTTCAGATATGAAGTACATGGCATGGTACTCACTATTTATGTTATAATGCTTGATAATTTACATAAGGAGATATACCGTGATTGAGTATTTGCCACGTAGTAAACAGCACTCTGAATTGTATCTAACTCAGTTTGGCATAGAGGAATGCATACCCGGTCACTTTTTTGGACCTGCTATAAGAGATCACTATCTGCTCCATTATATTTTGGACGGGGAGGGTACCTTCGAGGTCGGTGGGTTCAGTTATCGCTTACGGAAAGGACAATGGTTCCTAATCTGCCCGCAAGTCATCACTTATTATCAAGCCGATGTAGTGAATCCTTGGTCTTATTGCTGGTTTGGTTTTAACGGGGCACTGGCAGAAACACTCCTCAAGCAGGCAGGCCTGACGATGATGTCCCCAATCCTCTACTTTGAAGGAGAGCATTTGATTTATCAGTATTTGCAGCAAATGAACGAATCAAGTGGGTATCATAAAGCTCGGGAAACCAGATTGGCCGGGTTGCTTTACTCAATGTTATCGGAGCTAATTGAGTTCAGTCCGGCAACGTTCTCTGGACAAAAGGAAGGTCGGGCGGAAATTTACGTTGAAAAAGTGAAGGATTTTATCGAAATGAATTATGCTCAGAAAATTACCATTGAGCATATTGCAAATTTTATCGGACTCAATCGGAGTTATTTATGTTCGTTATTTAAACAACGAGTAAACACCAGCATTCAGGACTATCTGATTCGCTACAGGATCAACAAAGCTTGTGAAATGATGGGTAACGCTGAACTTTCGATAGGCGATATTTCCCGTTCAGTCGGCTATAATGACCCTTTACTCTTCTCAAAAATTTTTAAAAAGGTAAAGGGATTCTCTCCCAAACATTATCGAGCCGAAATTACGAGTAGAAGCCTCTAACGAATAAAAGAGGTCAACCAGAAAACTGGCTGACCTCTTTTATGTTTATTTTGCAGTTTGTCCTTCCAAATAAGAAACAGGTTCTTTAACCTCTACTTTGGTACCGCCAAATTCATCCTTAATGTACTTTTGAGTATCCTCGTTATGATAGAGATCCGCTAATTTTTGTAGTCCCTTATCGTTTGCCTTATCCGCTGAAGTTACCAGAACGTTAATATTGTTCTTTGTCGCCTGACTGATCTCTTCGTGGAATAAGGAATCCTTCAGTACGTTCAGACCGCCTTCTAAAGCAATCGTGTTCCCGATCAACACCAAGCCTACATCTTGAATCACGCGCGGACCAGTTTTGTCGTCGATGAGTTCAAATTTCAAGTTTTTAGGGTTACTCGTAATATCATTGACTGTACCTAAAGCATCATTAAAGTCAGCTTTAAGTTTAATCAAACCGGATGCTTCTAATAGCCTCAAACCTCTTGCTGTATTCGCCGGATTGTCCGCCAAAGCCACCAACGCTCCGTCGGTCACTTCATCAATACTTTTGAACTTTTGCGAATAAATCCCCATCGGCTCCAGATAGGTGGTGGCTATCGCCTTCAAATCGGCTTTGCTCTCTTTGTTATAGCTCACCAGATACGCCCACGATTGGAATGCATTCACGTCCACATCGCCTTGTTTAGTCGCATTGTTCGTTTCGATTCCACCGTTAATTTCCTTTACTTCAATATCCAGCTTGGCATCCTTGGCGGCCTGGGATTGAGCAATATGCTTCCAAATCTGCGCGTCAGACCCCATGGACCCAATGACTACCTTTTGCGTTTCCGCACCGGAAGCGGAGCTGGAGCCATTACTGTCTGTACTTTTATTACCGCACCCTGCGGCTACGAGTAATAAACTAATCCCTAATAGTAAAACGAACGATTTCTTCATGTTGTTTTCCCCCAGATCATGCTAGTATGCTAGTGCATCGTCATTCCACCTGTAACATTAATCGCTTGTCCTGTCATATATGCGGAGAGCGGACTTGCCAGAAACAGCACCACATTGGCGACATCCTCTACCTCGGCGGTTCTCCCCAATGGTACCTGCGAACAATCTTCTTCATATATCTCCTGGGCGGTCATTCCGCGAATGACGCCCCCTTCAATCCGCTCACGATGCTTCATCGGCGTTTCTACGATACCTGGACAAACCGCATTCACCAAAATTTGATGCGGAGCAAGCTCAATGGCCATCACCTTGGTCAAGCCGAGAACCGCATGTTTGGATGCACAATATCCGCCCATAGCCCGATATCCATTTTTTCCAGCCTGTGAAGCAATTTGGATAATTCGCCCCGGTTTACGCGCATCCACCATTTCCTTGGCAAACCGTTTGGACGCTACATACAGCCCGGTTGAATTGATCGAAAATACTTTCTCCCAATCAGCCAACTCACTATCAATGACATAATCCATCGTAGAAGTACCTGCGCAGTTCACCAGTATATCAGGAACTCCTGATTTGCTAATGAGCAGATCGCACCATCTTTCGATATCATCCGGTTTGGATATGTCCAATTGAGTTTCAACCAACTGTGAATTGATCACTCTATACGGCTCTTCATATGAAATATCAGCAGAAATCACCTTAGCTCCACTTTGAATGAAAAGCTCTACAATCCCCTTGCCTATACCCGACTTACCGCCTGTCACTACTGCTGTCTGATGAGATAGGTCTATTGAAATCATAGATTTTAAAATACTCTTTTGAAAGGATCGCGGCTAATGCCAGCCTCCAACACAATCTTCACATATTCCTGCGCAGAGAAAAGAGAATGGTCCTTATAGTTCCCGCATTCCAAAGCAGTAACAGCCGGGACTTCTGTCGTTTCCAAAATTCTCTTCAACGTTTTTTCCAAAGCAAGTGCAATTTCCTCAGGCTCGTGTTCATTCCATAAAATCAAGTAGAATCCCGTTCTGCAGCCCATAGGAGAAATATCAATAATGCCTTTGATTTCGTCTCTCAGATACGTCGCCAATAAATGCTCCAGCGTATGTACAGCAGCTGTTGGCAGTGCGTCCTCATTCGGTTGCAGAAATCTCAAGTCATACTTTTGTACCGTGCTTCCTTTTTCATCATGCTCTACTCCCGCTGCTCTTACATAAGGAGCCTTTACAATCGTGTGGTCTAATTGAAAGCTTTCTACTTTTGCCATTTTGCTCATCCTCATTTTCTGTAATTTATATTTTTGATTCTAATAACGACTACTCAACATTTGTGCTATTTTTTTAAAAATTTAATGCTTTAAATCAGCATTTTTGCAATTATACATCGGATTACTCGGTTTTACCACTATAATTATTATTTTATTTCTTATTTCTTTGTCTGTCTCTCCTTTGCCTGTACGTTTTGACATAGTGTACAATATATACGGTAATCCATTTTTACGAAATAGATCGAGGACATCGTAAGCCTCATTTAGGAGAATGCTCTGTGAATGAACCGGATTGGAAGCACTTGAATGCTGTCCCTTTGCCCTTGCAGGAATTTCAGCTACAGCTGGACCAGAACAGTGTTGACGCCAAGCAACTAGAGGAATGGAGAAAGATTCCCGTCCTTTATCAACTCGCTCTGGAGGAGTTAAAGAATAAAATTAAGCTGATCCAGACGGAATGGAAGCTGATAGATGGTTTTAGCCCGATTGAGCACATTAAAACCCGGATCAAAGAACCCCACAGCATTGTGGAAAAGGTTCGGCGCAAAGGGCATGAGGTCACCCTGGACAATATATTGCGTGAAATTCATGATATCGCAGGCATGCGCGTGGTATGTGCTTTTGTCAAAGATATCTATCGTCTGATGGATCACCTCCGCACACGGGAAGACATTCGGATTCTAGAGGTCAAGGACTATATTGCCCATCCTAAGCCCAACGGCTATCAGAGCCTACATGTCATTGTGGAGATTCCATTGATTCTGTTTGAGGGCACACGCTGGATTAAGGTCGAAATTCAATTACGTACATTGGCTATGGATTTTTGGGCCAGTATGGAGCATATTTTGTACTATAAGTTTGATAAGAAAGTGCCCGAACACGTGGTTAACGGGTTGACCGAAGCTGCACGTGCAACCTACGAACTGGATCAGAAAATGCTCAAATTGCGTGGCGAAATTTTATCGCTTAGCGAGGAACAGGATGTGGAAGAGGCCTCGGTCAAACGAGCCGAGGAGTCAGCTTTGAAGGCACTTTCCCTCCCCGCAGATCACGCCACTTCTCGGTCGCAGACGTGCTAGGCATACAGGCACAGGATAACTAAAGCATTCAATCGAGGCTGTTCCCTCTCTCGTGCTGGAGCTTAGGAACTTATGTATGATGTATAAATAAAGAGCCGTCAAAACCACTATGATCATGGTTTTGACGGCTCTTTTATATATTTTTTAATCCAATATTACTGCTTCTCGTGAATCTCTGTGCTGATTTTCTCTACGATGTCCGCAATGCTGAATGATCCCAGATCGCCTTCGCCCCGTTTACGCACAGCTACAGTACCGGTTGTTTTTTCATTTTCCCCGATAACGAACATGTATGGAACCTTCTCCAATTGCGCTTCACGGATTTTATAACCAAGCTTCTCATTCCGAGTATCCACTTCGACGCGCAGACCCGCTTTCAGCAACGCTTCCTGCACCTCATTGGCAGTCTCGATATAGTTCTCGGATACAGGCAACAGCTTCGCATGAACAGGAGCCAACCACAATGGGAATGCACCTGTAAAATGCTCAGTCAGAATGCCCATGAAGCGGTCAATCGAACCGTAGATGGCACGGTGAATAACGACTGGACGGTGCTTCTGGTTGTCCTCGCCCACATAAGTGAGGTCGAACTTCTCAGGCATTTGGAAGTCCAATTGGATTGTTCCGCACTGCCAGCTGCGTTTGAGCGCATCGAGAATGTGGAAGTCAATTTTTGGACCATAAAATGCTCCATCTCCCGCATTAATACGGTAGTTCATGCCCAGATGTTCCAGCACGTTTTGCAAAGCTTGTTCCGCTTGATCCCACAGCGCTGGTTCGCCCATAAAGTCGTCCGGACGTGTGGACAATTCCACTGTGAATTCAAAGCCAAACACACTGTACATTTCGTTAATCAGCTTGATTACGTCTGTAATCTCTTTTTCAATCTGTTCTGGTGTCACAAAAATATGCGCATCATCCTGACAGAATGTACGAACACGCATCATACCGTTCAACGCACCGGACAGCTCATGACGATGCACTTGTCCAAATTCGGATATACGAATCGGCAGGTCGCGATAAGAATGAAGTTCATTTTTAAACACAAGCATATGCCCCGGGCAGTTCATCGGTTTCAGAGCAAATGTAGTTTCGTCTACTTCGGAGAAGTACATGTTTTCTTTGTAATGGTCATAGTGTCCTGATTGTTCCCACAGACGGTTGTTCATCATCAGCGGTGTACGTACTTCCTCATAGCCATGCAAACGTTGAATGTCACGGGAGTAATCTTCCAGCGCAGTACGGACAACCATACCTTTAGGCAGGTAGAACGGCATGCCTGGTGCTTCTTCGGAGAACATGAACAGTTCCAGTTCTTTACCCAGCTTGCGATGGTCGCGTTTTTTCGCTTCCTCCAGCAAGTGCAGATGCTCATCCAGTTGCGCTTTCTTCGGGAATGCTGTTCCGTAGATCCGTTGCAGCATCTTGTTGTTGGAATCGCCTCTCCAGTATGCACCCGCTACACTTAACAGTTTGAAGGCCTTGATGCGGCCAGTTGATGGCAGATGTGGACCACGACACAGGTCAAAAAATTCGCCTTGATCATAAATCGTAATTTCCGCTTCTTCCGGCAAATCACGGATCAGTTCCAGCTTCAATGGATCTTCCAGTTCACCAAAAATGCGAGTGGCTTCCTCACGGCTGACCACACGACGTGTAATCGGCAGATTTTCCTGCGCGATCTTCGTCATTTCCTTTTCGATCTTCGCCAGATCGTCAACGGACAATGGGTTTTCGATATCAATGTCATAGTAGAAGCCGCTGTCGATGACCGGACCAATACCCAGCTTCACGTTTTTCTCACCGTAAATGCGTTTGAGCGCCTGTGCCAGCAAATGCGCTGTACTGTGACGATAAATTTCCAGGCCGTCCGCACTGTCCAGCGTAATAATTTCAAGGTCAACGTTCTGATCCAAAACGGTGTTCAGATCTACAGCCTTCCCGTTCACTTTACCTGCTACTGCATTCTTTTTCAGACCGGAGCTGATCGAACCCGCCACGTCGGCGATGGATACACCCTGCTCGTACTCGCGTACGGCTCCATCCGGCAATTTCACTTGAATACTCACGATTAAAGCCTCCATTTCAAATTGTGTGCTATATCAAAATTCAACGCAAAAAAACGCCTCTCTCCCTCAAGGGACGAGTGCGTTCAGCTCGTGGTTCCACCCTAGTTCGGCTCGCTGCTGTACGTACATTCATGTTCATCGGAACATGCTCATGCACGACCTGCGTGGCCCTCCATTGGTATCCGTTAACGGGGATAAATCGGTGGGCGCTTACTGATGTCACTGCTAACTTGCACAGTTACATGTTCAACGTCACGGCTACAAAGGGGTAACTTCACATGCGGTTGCCGGAAAAGCTCTCAGCCTCGTCTTTTCTCTCTGAACGGCCCTTCAAGGAAATCATGTCTTTGGTCAATGCCTTGAATATTACTATATGCTACAGCATTATAGTTCAAATTCGCAGGCATTTCAAGTGGGCGTTTATGTAATTTTACAGAAGAACAATGTTATTGCCGCGTCCATCATTCATGCGGCAGCAGATGAACGGATCAGAGAGGTGTTAACCCAGATGTTCGGCAAGACAAAACGGGGAGATTTCATGTTTTATCTGCGCAAGCTGTCATTGAAGGATGATAGTTACCGTGCCTTACTCGATGAAGTTGAACAGATGAGAATGGAGTTTATGAAAGAGCTTTTAATCCAGAAGGGAATGCAGCAAACAGATTTGCTCTTTAAACCCTCCAAAATAGGGACATCAATTGTTGCCTTTTTACTAGCTTTAGCCGCTTGGTTCGTCCTGCAGCTAGGGGGAGTTGCACCATTTCGGTTTTTTCATTCCTTCTATTCCTTCTATTCCTACGGTGCAGGCTTGTTGTCGAGCTTATTTATTTTACGTTCAATAGGAGATTTCAAATGGGTTGGGTTCTTCAAGAGAAAAAAAGGAACTGTTTTTGCAAAATGGGACACCGTGCTCTACTCGCCCCTTTGTTTTCTCTTGGGAACAGCCATTTTAATGATCATGCTTTTGCGTACGGCATAGCCTAAAGATGATCTTTACCCGTTTTGTTTCTTTCGTACGTCTCCACTCGTTTCTTTCTCAGTGAAAAAGTACAGTAAAGCCAGCACAGGCAAGATGACTCCAATCAGAGCACTTAAATTCCAACCACCTAATGCGTAAGACCAACCACCTAATGATGATCCAATCGCTCCACCTATGAAAAAGATAGACATGAATAATCCGTTCAGACGCCCTCTCGCTTCACTTCCCAAGGAGTAAATAACACGCTGTCCAAGCACAAGATTTCCCGATACAGCCATATCCAGTGTAATGGCTGAAATAAAGAGAAGTATGAGCGCAACCGTCGAATGACTTTGAAAAATATAGATGACCAAAAAGGACAAGGCGGCAATGACCATAGCTAGCCCGGTTAATACTTTGCTCCAGCCTTTGTCAGCCAATCTCCCGGCAATCGGAGCAGCTATTGCGCCGCCTACACCTACTAAAGCAAACAGTGCAATCCCTTGCTGAGACATGCCGAAATCATCCGTCAAGCGTAGGGGAACAACCGTCCAAAACAGGCTGAAGGCACCAAATAAGCAGGCTTGATATAGGGCACGCCGGCGCAATGCAGGCGTTTGTTTGAACAGAGTACCTAGTGAGAAAATCAGTTTACTGTAAGATACCGTAGGCACAGGCTTGCGCTCCGGAAGTGCTTTCGACAGGAGAATCGTCAACAACGTCAAAACAATGGCTGACATAATAAATACGGCTTGCCATCCCCAGATGCTGGTTATGAAGCTTGCCAATGGACGTGCGAACATAATCCCTAGCAGGAGTCCGCTCATAACATTCCCTACAACCCGGCCGCGCTGCTCTTCGGATGCTAAATAGGTAGCATACGGCACCAGTATTTGGGCAACTACAGATCCAACTCCAATGAACAAGGATGCAGTAAGAAACAACGTGGCATTGGGGGCGAAGGCAGCAACGAGCAATGCACAGACTGTAATGATGAGCGATACGATCATTAGACGTCGATTTTCAATAATGTCACTAATCGGTACGATAAACAGCAATCCCACAACATAACCGATTTGAGTTAAGGTGACAATGAAGCCCGCTGTTGTGGAAGAAAGACCCAGCGCCACATGAATAGGCCCTACCAGAGTTTGAGCATAGTAAAGGTTGGCAACAATAAGGCCACATGCTGCTGCCAACAGAAACATCATCCAATTTGAAATACGGTTACCTTCTACGCCTTGTTGTTCTCTTTGCATGATAATCCTCCTCAAGAATTTAAATACTGAACGTATAGTTCGTTAATTCGATAATCAAATAATATACTGAACGTTTCGTTTTGTAAATAGGCAAATTCAAATTTTTATTCTTACCTGATATTTGATATACTGAACGTATAGTTTACTTTTCTATGTTTTCTTATATCTATGTAAGAAGGTGAGCATTCCAGTGCAGAGTAAAAGAGGACGTCCGCGTAATGTTGAGTCGCAAAAATCTATCCTTACCGCTTCTTATGAACTACTGTTGGAGCAAGGATTTGGGGCTGTTACGGTAGAAAAAATTGCTGAGCGAGCAAAAGTGAGCAAAGCCACCATATATAAATGGTGGCCTAACAAAGCTGCCGTAGTAATGGATGGTTTCCTATCAGCTACCATGGCAAGATTGCCCGTACCCGACACAGGTCGTGTATTGGACGATATTCTTATTCATGCTACGAATTTAGTACGGTTCCTAATCAGTCGAGAAGGTAAAATCATTACGGAGTTAATTGGTGAAGGGCAACTTGATCCAGGATTAGCAGAGGCATACCGAACACGATATTTCCATCCTCGAAGACTTGAAGCCAGGCATCTAATTGAGCGGGGAATTGAGCGCGGGGAATTGAAGGAGCATCTCGATGTTGAATTATGTATCGATCTCATTTATGGGCCGGTTTTTTATCGATTGCTGGTAACTGGTTATCCATTAGACGATGCCTATGTACGACAATTAGTCATGAATGCGTTTGAAGGCATTAGCTTGGACTGAATTGCGAATGCCATATAAGCGGCGACCGTTCTCCCGTGCAATAAACCCTCAGACTGCACCAAGCAGCCACCACAGAGTATTCTCTGAGAATGGCTGCTTTTTTCTTTTCTCTTTCTTCTTTTTTCCTTTTTCTTTTACCCGCCGATCCTCTATGCTAACTCCTGATTTATTTATTCGTCAGGATCTGTACTAATCTTTTGCAGTAAGTCGATTAGAAGGTCCTCTTCCTCTTCGGATAAATTGCGGGCAAGACCGGTATTGAACTCGTCCAATATCCCTTGTAAGACAGGAGCGAATTCTAACGCCTTGGCCGTAGGAGACACAAGTTGGGAACGACGATCATTGGGGTCCGTTTTACGTTCAATGTAGCCTGATTCCTCTAATTGTTTTACAGAGCGTGTCGTGGTTGCCTTGTCAAATTTAAGTTCATTCGTCAGCTGCTCCTGTGTAATGCCCGGCCGCTGCAAAATCAGCTTTAGGAAACTGTGTTGTCCCCCACTGCCGATTCCATAAGGAGCCAGTTTTTTGGACAGTATTTTTTGATTTCGACGGTACAGGTGGGAAATTAGCTTTCCAATCGGTTTTTTTCTCATCAAATACACCTCATTGGCTTGAAAATGGCAATCCCCAGCTGGGACCAAAACAAAGTTTACAATACTATTGTTGCGCACGCAACTAATTTGCTGTACACTAGAACCGTTCATTTAGTTGCGCATGCAACTAATAAAAAGGGCTTTCAACGATAAAGAGGTGTTCATAATGAGTTCAACTGCTACAACTGTTGCAACCTATCAAGAGAATATCGAAGTTCAGAAGAAACGTTAGATGATTTTGATTGTTTTAAATCTGTTTACGTTTATGTCCACTTTGGATGGAAGCATTGTTAATATTGCTCTTCCTGTGTTGTCTCGCACGTTACATTTACCCGTGGCACAAATTGAATGGGTGACAACCGCCTATTTAATGGCGATATGTACTGCTATTTTATTTTTCGGCAAGCTAGGGGATATGGTCGGTAAAATCAAAATATTCAAAATCGGCACAATCATATTCATTCTCGGCTCCCTATTGTGCGGTCTTAGCTCTTCACTCTCCCTATTGCTGATTTCGCGCATCATTCAGGCCATTGGAGCATCCATGACCATGGCGAACAGCCAAGGGATCGTAACAGATATCTTCCCGTCCACTGAACGGGGCAAAGCGCTTGGCCTCATCGGAACCTTCGTTTCTCTGGGCAGTATCGCCGGGCCGAGCTTGGGCGGTATTATTGTCTCCTCGCTGGGCTGGCAATACATTTTCTGGGTGAATGTACCGATAGGCCTGGTCGCAGTCTTTCTTGGCTGGAAGCTTCTACCGAAGGATCTGATCAAGGTGAAGGAGAAGATTGACGTTCCTGGTAGCCTGGTGTTTGCTATTTTTATTCTCGCCTTGTTCGTCGGATTGCTGCTGGGACAGCAGGTTGGGTATGGAGACCCACGTATTATTGCTTCACTGGTGGTGGCTGTAGTTGCTTTTGCTGTATTCATTCGGTTGGAATTGCGTCGTCCGCAGCCGCTGTTACAGCTCGCATTATTCAAAAATCCGTTGTTTTCACTCAGTATCCTGTGTGCTTTTCTGGTGTTTGTCGCTAACTTCTGCTTTAACATCATTTCGCCTTTCTATGCGCAGAATATGCTGAACTTGTCGCCTTTTTATGCCGGATTTCTGCTGATGTTGTTCCCCATCTCTATGGTTATTGTGGCCCCGCTCAGCGGTGCGCTTTCCGATAAAATCGGGTCTGAACTGCTCACTTTCGCCGGGCTGGTCGTTATGGTCGTTGCCCAAATTGGATTAGCCCAGCTGCATGCAGGCAGCTCCATCCCGCTCGTCGGTCTGTGGATTGCCATGCTGGGTATTGGCAGTGGTTTATTCCAATCGCCAAACAACTCGCTGATTATGTCCAAGGTACCCCGCACACAGCTCGGCTCAGCCGGAAGTGTTAATTCGCTGGTGCGCAACGTCGGTATGGTTGTAGGGATCACGCTGGCCACATCCATTCTCTTTTATATTATGAGTAAAGAGGCTGGTTATCGGGTCACCGGCTTAGTTCCGGGTCATCCTGAAATTTTTCTGTCAGGCATGCATGTAGTCTTTATGACGTCTGCCTCCATCTGTCTTGTGTCGGCATTGTTAACAGGCTGGAGGCTGATCGGGGCTAAACGGGCAAGAACGCAACAAGATAAGAGATAGGGCCTCCTTACACTTCTACTAAACGCCCGTTCTCTCTCCAGGATTGCAGTATTTTCTCAAGTACCCACTGATTCTTGTATCCGTCATCGAACAATGGGGCTCGGTCCACGCACTCCCCCCTTGCCAGCTTAACAAAATCGCCATCGGCTGTATGATTATAGATTGGTGGAACAGCCCAATTCTCGTATTCGGCATCCGGGTGTTCCAGGTCACGCAGCACGATGCGAATACTTTCCGGATTATTGAGACTAGCGTGCAGCGTACCGAGCTCGCCGTAGATATCCACTTCGATATCGTGACGTTTGCCGATGGCATTTTTGTGAGTGATGAAGGTACCCACGGTATTATCGCCAATGATGCCATGAAAGGCGGCGAGATCTTCCACATCCACTTTTACAGGCAGACCCGTGACCGGATCGGGCCGCTCAGGTGTAATGATATGTAGCAGCGCCGCGACGCTTTTAAATTCACCAATCAGAAAACGGGCCAGATCAATAATATGTGAGGCAGTATCCCCCACGACTCCAGAGCCGGCCTTGGCTAAATTGTGTCGCCATGTATACGGATGCTGACGATACGGTGAAAATGAATCCATTAGATAGCGGAATTGAATATTGTAGATTTTACCCAGCTTATGCTCTTCCAGCAGCTGCTTGACATATTGGAAGGCCGCTCCGTAGCGATGCTTGTAGTGAACCAGCAAAGGCACTGGATTCGCAGTATACAGCTTTTTCAATTCACCTGCCTCAGACCACGTGAGCGTCAATGGTTTTTCTGCCAGTACAGCTTTGTGTTCTTCCAGCGCAATCCTAATAATGTCAAAATGCACATCATTGGGTGTCAGCGACAGAATCGCATCTACCTTTGGGTCACGGATCAACGCTTCATAATGGGAGTACCGCTTGGAAGCAGGCAGTTGCAATTGCTCTCCGATGACTTGAAGGCGGTTCGCGTTTACATCACTAACGGCCACAATCGATACCCCCGACATGCTGTGTAATGATCTGATATGATATTCAGCGATCAAGCCCAAGCCGATGATCCCCACCCGAATGGGTAGGATTGGGGAGGTAAAGGTACTCATATGTTCAGAATTCCCTTCTTTGCAATTTGGTTTGATATCTGGAGCACATTTCTTTTTGCTATGCAGTATCACCCTTACCTTTGTAGAATAGTCCCCACCAAGTGAATACAATTCCCCGTAAAAAAAAGAATCTGCAGCTCCGTTGTCCGGTTTTGCAGATTCTTTGTACCTCTTCTCTATATTAACTACATCATTTCGACTACATCAAAAATGTACCTACGACAAAAGATACCCCGATGATGATTGAACGTAGCAGTTGTGCCAGAGCCACATTGCCTTTAGCAATTTCCTCGCACACCTTGGTACGCGGCGTTACCAGATCAAAAATCACATAGACCAGGCACAGCACTACAATGCCTACGGCCGACCAGGTCAGCATATCGAGCCATGAATGGCTGCTATACGACACCATTCCCACGATGATACACAGGCCTAGCAGCTTTGCCCCCATGTAGATACCTGCCGCTTCATTGCCGCGTGCGATTTCCTGATTATCGTTATAACGTGTCAGCAAGCTGAACACAAAATAACCTACGATTAAGATGGCAAACAAGATAAGCAGGCCGATACCTACATTGCCCAATGCGTTGCCCAAACTAATATGAGAGTCCAATTTTTTTCCTCCTTATGATACTTATGAATAGGAACAGATCTGTTCGAATAGTATACATTGTGCAATTCGCCTATACAGCGGGTGGATTAGAAGGTTCGTTGGCAACGGAGGCAGCGCAATAATAGGCCATATCCCCTGTTACCTTTTCACCGATTCGCGGCAGGACCCCCGCAAAACGCCCCCCGATCACGAATATGCCTGTCAGCACGTAGCCGTGAAATAGCCCTTCCTCGGTCTGCACCTCTGCGCTCTGCATGGGCCACAGCCGCTGATAAATCTTAGGCTGTCCCTCGTAATAAGCGGCAATATGTGCGGCTTCCTCCTGTTCAGGCGTTAGTGGAGCATCAACTTGATGAAGCAGATCAGGCTGGTCAGCCTTCACATTTTCAACCACTCCCAAGACGCCTTCCAGTCTCTCCTCGGGTTCAGGCTGCTCAATCAAATGCGTCCCTTTACCCTCTCGTCCCCATATACCTTTGGCGACATAAGGCTCTTGATTTTGCAGAAACACGGATGGCTCAAAATATGTAGGTAGCAGGTAGGTTCGTATGACCTCCAGCTCCCGGTCGTCAAATAAACGAAAACCGCAGAACGCTGGTGTCTGCTCATTGCGCTCGTACAGCGACCATACGGTTGCGGTGAACCCTTTGCTCTGGGTAATGATATGC
Organism: Paenibacillus sp. EKM211P; assembly: GCF_011066175.1. Classification (NCBI taxonomy): domain Bacteria; kingdom Bacillati; phylum Bacillota; class Bacilli; order Caryophanales; family Paenibacillaceae; genus Paenibacillus; species Paenibacillus sp. EKM211P. The sequence continues at coordinate 122,992 of NZ_JAAMNS010000011.1, read as the reverse complement.
TGCGGCGGATTAATGAGTCCTATTTTCCCGTCTGCCACCATATCCATTAACGCCTGCCCCACCTCAAGCCCCGTGTCCTCTTCCCGATCATCAATCAGGTATTCCAGCGGATACAGGCGATAGAGGATGTGAATCTGCTCTCCCCGGTGATACAATCCTTCGTTCGGGATAATTTCCAGCTCTTCCAATGGCGCATAAACCACTTCAAACCCGGCTTGTTCACCTAAACGCATAATATATTTGGTATTCGTCTGATCCTCGATATGCCAATCATAGCAAGTGAAGTGCACCTTTGTCCCTAAACCCTTGCGGCTATAAAAATGAATGAGCTCCGTCAAGGCAGACTGAATCGCCTCATCCATTCCAGATGAGGGTCCATGTAGAGCAATGTCATCCCTTGACATTCCCTCACTATGCAGCACCTCCAGCAGCTTTCCTTCGAGATAAGCCACCTCGGGAATCCCGGTTGGGGTATCGGTGTTATTCTCAATGCACTTGATCCCCGCTTCCCCCACAATCCAGTCCTGTCGGGTGATCCCATCCGGCGCGACCTCCATACGTGCAGCACGCAGCAAGCCTGGATGAATTCCCAACCGCTCCACCAGGTATTCATCCGGCATATAGCGCTGGATGAATTGCTGAACCTTGCGATAAATACGATGTACCGCCTCAGAAGCAGCCTGAAGCTCTGCCAGCTCGCTTTCCCGATACACCGTTAAGGCCGGCACGCAATAGGACTTGCCGTACATGCGATGGTACGGAATCATACGGCTGATTTCACCCTGAAAAAGCTCGTCATGTTCATAAGGCAATTGCCTAATCGTACGCATGCTCATCTTAACCCCCAGAAAAAAAGCCGCTGTGTGAGCCGCTGCTGCCAAAACCACTGTGTGAGTTGGATGATGAAGACGAGCTTCTGCGATAAGAACTGGAAGATGAACGACTGTTATGGTACGAGGAGCCTCCGCTATAATAGGTCGATCCACCATAATAATACCCGCTGCTGCCTGAATCCCGGCAGGCCGTTTGCTCCGATACAGGAAGCTCGTCGCAGTCATAATATTCGTCGTCACCGCAACCCGTCAGAGCGGCCGGGACAGCCAGCATCAGGGCAAAGGCCGCCATCCGTGCACGAGAGCCAGGCTTGGATTTCATGATTTCCCAAGAATGCTCCATCACAGATCGACCTCCTTCACAAACAAATGCACCTTTTTCAACTGAGGGTCCAATACCGAATAGATAAACTCATATGTTTTGCCACCTAGCACCGTATAGTGATCCAGTAGCCGTTGGGCTAGCTCCAAGGTAAATACCGAGCCTTCCCGCTGATCCATACTGCGGAACGCAGGCTCATGCCATACCCAGTACAAGGCGCTGAATGTGGAGCTGTAGCCTCCCTCACTAGCCAGGACGAGGTCTGTGATCGACGCGCCGTAAGGCTTCGCACGTTCCCCCGTAAATTCGGTTACATAGACGGAATGATCCGTATGCTCCTCACTTTCATTCGAGATATGCGCCCACAGTTTGTCATGGAGACGCGTAGCGTCTACAAGCTTGCGCAGGAACAGCTCATCTCCCGATACGGACTCCCGTGTTAGGCTGCGCAGTTCCTTTTGAGTGTCTTCTGACCATTCGCGATACGTTAATGAATAATAAATGATGATTCCCTTCCCTTCCTGTACGCTTCTGTCATGAGGTTTACTATAAATCCAAGCATCTGTCGTCGTTCACTATACGAGATTCTACCTTGAAAAGGTTCAATTTGGAAGAAAAATACGACAAAAAGCCGCAATCCCCAGGATTACGGCTTGGTTGTAGCGGTTATAGTTTGATATTGCTTTCGTCGAAATACTCCTCAAGTGTCAGCCCCTGCTTGGCTACATCCTCTGCAATATCTACTCCCACATAACGGATATGCCAAGGCTCGTACACATAGCCGGTCACATCTTCTTTACCCTTCATATAACGAATAATAAATCCGTATTCCGGTGCATGTTGTTCCAGCCATTCACCTTCCTTGGAAGCACCGAAGGATTGCTCCAGCTCATTGCCTACGCTGGGGCTGGATACGTCAATGGACAATCCCGTCTGATGCTCACTCGTACCTGGTACGGCGCTGACTTTAGAGGCATATTCCTGCCCCTTTGTCTTTACATTGTTGTTGAAAATAAACACCTGACGCTTATAGGAACGGTATCCCGATACCGCACGCAGCTCAATGCCGTCCTTTTTCGCACCGTCGAACAGCTTCTCCAGTGCCTCTGCCGCTTCCTTACGCAAATGCCGCTTCTCATGCGGTCCCTCGAAGGAAAAAGGCACCTGCGGCTCCACCAGATCATCCGGGACATAGCCCACGGGCAAGCTGCGCTTTTTGTTCACAACGACTGTATCTGAAGTCGCATTGGTGACAACCGCTGTTCCATCCTCTTCCTTAACCGTAGCTTGCAGCACACTCTGGCTCCGCAACGCCATTACAGGGTCGGCTTGTCCGCTTCCAGTACCCGCGGTGGCTTGTCCAGCGCTAGCGCTGCCATTCCCCGCATCCGGCTGGGTGGAAGGCTGTACATTCTCCTGTACCGCTGTAGACGATTTTAATGGCTCACTTTCCTGTCCACCTGATCCTCCTTGCTGGCACGCTGCTAGCAATAGGCCCGGCAGGATCAGCCCCGGAATAAGCGCTTTAGTCCATCGCTGAGATGTGCGCGTCTGTTGTATATGTCGTTTCATGCTGGTATCTCCTCCAATATTGCAATTGATACATGACTTGCAGTAACTTTTCCGTTTCCCCATTGTAACTGAACTTTGGACACACTTCGAAGCTGTTATCCTATCCAATGAAGGTGAACAGTCTCGAAAAAGGAAGCATATCCCCGAATTGTTACGGATTATGACGTTTTTGCGAGATTGCAGCCCGAGCTCGCTCGGCTACCCGTTCACGTATGAGTTTCAATGCTTCTTCAGCACGGGGTAACCTCGGCAGCAAAGACGTAATATCAGTTTCCTTCTTGAAAGCAAGTTTCTGTGGCAGATGGATTTCAATGGCATGAAAGCCTGCTCCGGGACGATGCAATGCTCCTTCAGCTGCGGATTCTGCAATCCATTCGCTAATTGCTGCCGATCCGCTGCGTCCGCCCTCCGCGCGTGAGGTAGGCTCAAGCGCGGGGGAGGTTCTCTGCACATGGGATAACTCTCCAGCCCAAGCACTAAACACGTACTCCAGCAGCTCTTCCGGCGTCATTCCGATCAACGCCGGACAGTGTTGGGGCTCGTTTTTCAGTCCAGCCTGAAGAGCTTCCTTCACGTCTTCGACTGCATCCACTCCATTCTCTCTGCTGGAAACGGCGGTCTCAGCTGCGAGTTGAACAATTTCATCCAGCGACAGGCAGGCTTCTCCTTTCAGGAGACGGTAGATGTCCAAAGGCTCCGCTTTTAGCTGCTCCAGCCATGCCCCTCGCTCTTCCAGGTTCAGTACAGGCACTGGGCCAGTCCATTGGACGGGTTGTGCGGAAGGTACACCCGTCAATTCACCTTCCGGCCCATTTCCGTCAAATCCCACGATCCATCGACCGTCAGTTACGTCCAGCTTCACTCGCGGTCTCGTCATCGCCTTCATCCTTTCTCTGCTCACTCGATCCATACATCATTTTGCAACGCAATCAGACCACGCAGTTCATCATCAGACATTTCGGTGAGCCAATGTTCACCCGAGCCGACAACCTGTTCGGACAGTGCCTTTTTGCTCTCGATCAGCTCATCGATTCTTTCCTCCAGTGTCCCCTGACAAATCAACTTGTGCACTTGTACATTGCGACTTTGACCAATACGGAATACCCGGTCTGTCGCCTGATTTTCCACCGCAGGATTCCACCAGCGATCATAGTGAATGACATGGCTGGCACGCGTCAGGTTCAGACCCACGCCACCTGCACGCAAGGAAAGTACGAATATATTCGGTCCTTTTCCCTGCTGGAAGTTGTGAACCATTTCGTCCCGTCTGGTTTTCGCCAGTCCCCCATGCAGGAAATATGGCTCTTCTCCCAAAATTTTGGCCAAACGGGAAACCAGTAGTTCTCCCATCGACACATATTGGGTGAAAATCAGCGCCGATTCATCGTTCTCGCGAATGGTTTCTACCAATTCCAGCAGTCGCTCCATTTTGCCCGAGTTTTCGGCTTTACTGCTGTCAGCACGGCCTGGAATAATTAAACCCGGATGATCACAGATTTGCTTCAACTTGGTCAGCGACGACAGGACAAGCCCTTTGCGGGCCATACCGACCTGTCCATCCAGTGTTCCCAACAATTGATCCACCACACCGCGGTATAATCCGGCCTGCTCTGGTGTCAGTACGCAATAGGACTTCAACTCCAGCTTCTCTGGCAAATCCTTGCGGATATCCGGATCGCTTTTGAGCCGACGCAGCATGAACGGGGAGACGAGACGATGAAGCTCACGCAACGCGGACCCCCGTTCCTCTCCTGCCAGACTGTACCGCTGGCGGAATGAAGACGCTGTACCAAGATACCCTGGATTCAGGAATTGGAAAATAGACCACAGTTCGCTCAAGCGATTCTCTACCGGAGTACCTGTCATGGCAATCCGATGTGGTGCGGACAACTTCATGACGCTTTGTGCCTGCTTAGTGCGTGCATTTTTTATATATTGCGCCTCATCCAACACGATGGAAGACCAGTAGACCGCAGATAAATCGCTGCCGTCCCGGCCCGCCAAATGATAGGTAGTGAGGACGATATCATACTCGCGTACATTTTCCTGAAACTGCTCCCCGTGGAGTCGCTGGTTGCCATGATGAATATAAAGCGACAAATCCGGTGAAAAGCGCTTCAATTCCCGCTGCCAGTTGCCAAGCAAGGACGTCGGACAGATGATTAACGCCGGACGCTGATCCTCTGCTCCGATGCCACCATCGAGCAGACAGGTAATAACCTGAATCGTTTTACCCAGCCCCATGTCGTCCGCCAGGCAGACACCAAAGCCCAATCCGCGCATCGCAGCCAGCCATTGAAAACCCCGCTCTTGATACGGCCGTAGTGCACCATGCAGCGTCTCCGGCACAGGACGCGGCTCTACGGAACGGAGTACCCCTCCCTCAGCCAACGACGCAAGCAATCCGGCGGATTCCGCGCCAAAGATAGACAAGCCCTTCCATGAGGCCTCGCCTGCACTTTCATTTTCCGCAGCCAAATGCATCCATTCGGACAAGCTCATTTCACCGTTTTCTCCACGCTTGATAAAGCGCAGCACCTGACGAATTTCCTTGGGGTCTACCTCGATCCATTCCCCTCCGAGACGTACGTATGGCAAATTGGCCGCGACGATGCTTTCCAGTTCCTCCATCGTCAAGGCCGTATCCCCCAGCACAGCCTCGGCATCAAACGAAATCATGCGGTTAATGCCAACAGACGATGTATCGGCGATCACACCATCTGGCTTGGTCCCCTGCTCTGTCGAGCGCATTTTAAGCCGCAAGCCTGCACGTCTTCGCCCCTCCCGGCTCCAGCGTGAAGGCATTTGCACAGTAATACCGTTCTTTTGTAAAGAAGGTACGGCTTCCGTCAGGAAGCGGAAGAACATCTCCGGCTCCAGGGTCAACCCCTCGGGATAAGGGCGGTTTAATGCTTCCTGCAATATAGGTGCCGCTTCAGCCGCCTGTCCGAGCCTCGTCAGCAGTTGCGCCTGCACTTGACGGTACACAATTTCACCGCGAACCAGATCACGTTCAGGATATGCCCACAATGCCAGAGCAGGCAGTCGTAATCCGGGCTCTGCATCGCTTTCTGCCCAAAAGGTAATGCGCCATTCCTGGATACTCTCTTCCAAAGAAGGCTCCAAACGAAGGCACAGACGCAATTGCCCTTCAATGGGTTCCTTGGCTTCCCGTTCGGTGACAGGCATCGTGCTTCCCTCAAGAGAGGACGCCTGAAGAACCAGCTCCTCCATCTCAGCAGGCGTTCCCTGAATCGCAACCTGACGCGAACCCGTCAACAGACTGTTCCACCACAGCTCCGCCAGCGGTGATCCTCCGCGCCGATAATCTGCCCGATATCGTCCCAGCTCACGATCTGACGCAGCCAGCACCGCGGTCGTTTCTGCATGAACGACCGCACACAAGAAGGAATACAGCACCATTCCAGCTGCATCCTCACGTGTTTCTGGCTCCTTGCCCGCAAAAACGGCCGGAGCTGCCATACAAACAGCCGGCATCGCAGCTGCCAGCTCATGAAAGCGGCGGATGTCCTCCTCTTCGCGAAGCCGAGGAATCCACACCCCTACCGCCGCATCCGGACCGCGTCGTCGCGGTCCAGAGGGACGCGCCTCTGTAAGTGATGGCACGATTTCGCCCCGCTGCATCAGCTCCAGTGCAAAATAAGCAGCCTTTTGCCAATACTGCATTTCCTCGCCAAGCGTAATGCCCGAAGCCGCACAGCCCTTCTCGTCCAAGCGAGTCAGCAGAGCCATCGTCTCGCGAGGTTCCAGTGCCAGACCCTCCAGCGTACGCCCCAGCATGGAACGTCTTTTGCCACCTCTGCCCGCGGTTTCCACGCGAGCATTGTTAGGTATCCGCACCTCGGCAAGACGCAACGCAGCCTGCCGAAACGGCCGAAGGTCTCCCTTCAGCGTCAGCCTGCGGATCACACTGCTCCACGCATCAATACGTGGTTCCGACGTCTCACCAGAAAAGCAAAAAAACACATCTCCGAGCCATATTCCATAAAGCGGTTGATTCATATCTGTCTCCCGTCCAGCCTTTTGAATTATTACTCTTCATCATATACGAAAACGGGCTCTTTTCAAAACTTTATCACAAAAATAATTGGAAAGTCATACGTTAATAACCTTAAATATTCATGTAATTAACAATTAAGAGACTTATCCTTCCTGATCGGCCTCATCATCCTTCAGATAAGGATTCAGGCTGTCTTGCAGCAGCCGTTTGACTTGCATGCGCAGCTCTTTCGGATATATAACCTCGGCCTCCGGCCCGTATTTTAACAGAAGTCTGGATACATATTTAAACTCTTCGACCGGGATATGTCCGTACCATTCCTGACCCCGCGATTTCTCATGAGAAACATTTTGGAAGAGGGGGTCTGATTCCGCCAGCCGAGCACCTAATGGTGTAAATTCTATTTTTGACGGAATTCCCGTACGCGAATCCTCCGCAGTCAACCATTCCTTAAGGGTGGGAAGGCCGGATAAGGTGTCTTCCAGTATGGTCATTGTCATCACTCTGTCTGAGCGGTACAAAATGATCCGATCTCCGCTTTGCGCAGGCATGTACCAATATCCGTGATCAAAATAGAGCCCCACCGGATATACTTTCGTCCACTTGTCCCCAGAAGCGGAGCGGTAAAGCATGTTCAACCGACGTTTATTCAACGCAGCCTCCAAAATGAGCGAGGTGTAGGGTGATTCTGCGTGAGTCGGCATCATCCGAAAAGCGATATAGTCCTTGAATTGATCGATGCTATCCCGCACATCCTGAGGAAGCTCGGCATAATAGTGCTCGGATAAATGCTCCCGCACCGACCCGAAGGGGATGTCCGGGATATTTTCCAGCAGCTGCAGCATGAGAAAAAGACCAAAAGCCTCATCGCGAGCAAGATGAAGGGGAGGAAGAAGTCGATTGGGAAGTGCCCGATAGCCGCCATGAGGTCCGGTTTCGGTATACAGGGGTAACCCGGTCTGCTGCAAATAGTCGAGATCTCTTTGAATCGTCCTGACGGAGACACCAAACCGCTCGGCCAGCTCACGTGCCGTATATTTTTTTCGGGAATCCAGTATCCTCATAAGTGCGATTCTGCGTTCGTTCATAAGGTACTCCTCTAATAAAAATAAAGTTTAAACGATTATTTTACTACGACAAAGTATGTCATAAATAGATTGTAACATAGGTGATAGAAAGGAGTGATGAACCATGGATGCTATAAAATCCAACAAAGTCGTATTGTATATTGCCGTGAGTCTTGACGGGTATATTGCACTGCCGGATGGCTCGGTGGACTGGCTGTTTGATGTCAAAGGGGATGGTGGCGACAATGGATATGCCGACTTTTACGACACTGTAGGCACGCTACTGATGGGCAGGCTGACGTATGAAGAGGTATTGAAGCTTTCCGATGATTTCCCCTATGCTGGCAAGCCTTGTTATATACTCACCCGGTCTTTAGCGAAGCATGAGCAAGCACCGCATGTTACATTTACGGACGAGGCTCTGTCTGAGCTAGTTCCGCGTCTGCAAAAACAATCGGAAGGTTTGGTATGGCTAGTAGGTGGAGGTCAGTTAGTTCAGGCCTTCATGCAGGCTGGACTGCTGGAAAAGGCGATCATTGCGATCATTCCTAAAGTGCTTGGACAAGGAATACCGTTATTTCCAGAAGGAACACTGCCAAGTACATTTGAACTCCAAGAAATAGAACGCCGCGGGGATATTGTACTGCTTTATTATAATGTATAATTATGTTAACAAAAAAAGCCTTCGGATGTTCAGGATCATGCAATCTCCCTGACATACGAAGGCTCTTCTGCGTATTTTATTTAATTATTTGGTCTTCAAATTATCCCATGTTCTCTGGAAATCCTCGAACAGCTTCCCAGCATCCGATTTACCTGCCACATAAGCTTGCATCTGACTTCCGAATTCTTGCTGCGCTCCTTCAGGATAACGGCTAAAGAACCAGCCCAGCAGTTTATTTTCCTGACTGTATTTCACCACTTCGGCACCCAGTTGGCCCATATCGGCCTCTTCTCCTTTGATGCTCTTGAACGCTGGAATGAACTTAAATTCCTTGGTGATATACTTTTTCCCTTGCTCGGATGTCACCATCCAATTTAAGAACTCTTTGGCCTCAGCTTTGACAGACGAATTTTTATTAACCACCCAGTTATTGGCGACACCTACAAACAGCTTATCTCCGGCTGTTGCATCTTCACCAATCGGCATAGGCAGAATACCCAGATTCAGTTTCGGATTAATTCCGTCAATTTGGACCTGAGTCCAGTTCCCTTGCTGCATCATGGCAGCCTTGCCAGTGGCAAAGTTCGTTACCTGCGTATTGTAATCAGTCGTGAGCGGCTTCGAATTGCCATACTTGAGCGTCAGATCGAGCAGCTTGATCCACTCGGCGAATACAGCATTGCCCGGAATTTTGGCTGTGCCATCATTCAGTCCCTTGACGAAGCCCGACGGGTCTGGCTGATTAGCAAATGCCACGTTCAGCAAATGATTGCCCAGCACCCAAAACTCCTGGTATCCATTGGAGAAAGGTGTAATCCCTGCGGCTTGCAGCTTTTGCGCAGCAACCTCCAGCTCAGACAGCGTTTTAGGAGGCTCGGTGATTCCAGCCTTTTTGAACAAATCCTTGTTATAAATAAAGCCGTATCCTTCCAGATTCATTGGCTGACCGTACAGCTTGCCATCCTTGGTCATCGGTTCTTTGGCGACATCGACCACATCACCAACCCAAGGTTGGTCGGATAGGTCCTCCAAATATTCCATCCACGTATCCAGCTCACGATATCCGCCGACATTAAAAATATCCGGCTGTTCACCAGAAGCAAACTTGGCCTTCAACGCCGCCCCATAGTCACTACCCCCACCTACGGTCTGAATGTCGAGCTTAATCCCGGGGTGAGTCGCTTCATACTCCCCCTTCATGCGATTTAGTGCTTCTGCAATCTCTACTTTAAACTGAAAAATGTGAATGGTTTTCTCCTTAACTTCCTCATTGCTTGCATTTTGCCCCCCACTGCTGTTACACCCCGCCAAAACCAGAGCAAAAGCTGCAAAAAGCAAAATCAGTGCTTGGGCTTTCTTTTTAAAAGTATGCGTTTTCATATTTATGTTCCTTTCTATTCTAGGTTTCATAGCACCATAATCAACACTCAACCTTTAACCGAACCTGCCATAATCCCTTGTATAATATATTTTTGCATGGCCAGAAAGAACGCGATGACCGGCAAGATACCCAGCACCAGAGCAGGTAATGCCAAATCCCACTGCTTCGTATATTGTCCGAAAAAGGCATAGGTTGCAATCGGAATGGTGCGCAATTCAGCCTTTTGCAGCACGAGAGAAGGCAGTAGATAGTCATTCCAAATCCAGAGTGTATTCAAAATAATAACTGTTACCATCATGGGCAGCATCAACGGATATACAATCCGGAAAAACACCCCGTAAGGCGTGCAACCGTCTACTGTAGCTGCTTCTTCCACCTCGACTGGCACACCTTTGACGAATCCGTGAAAGAGAAAGATGGACATAGGAGCCCCAAATCCCAGATAACAGATTACCAGACCACTAATACTGTTCATTAAATCCAGCGTACTTACAACCTTGACCAAAGGGATCATCACCGATTGAAAAGGAATGACCATCGCGGCCACGAACAGGCTGAACAGCACCCGATTGTAACGTGTTGGATGCCGAACCATTCGATAAGCAGCCATTGAGCTGATCAGTACGAGCAGCAGATTGCTGACCACCGTAACCACGAATGAGTTCCATAACGCTTCAGGAAAACGCGTAATGCTCCAAGCTCTAGCATAGTTGCTCCATACAAATGTTTGTGGCCAGGCCGCAGAATCCGTGAGCAGGTCACCAAAGCTTTTGACCGAATTCACGAACAAAAAGTAAAACGGGACGAGGAATACCAATGCGACGAGGATCATCACCAACTCAGTCGCCCAGGTTCCAACGCGGTAGCGATTGTTTGTTTCCATCTACGATTCCACCTCCCGACTTTTCGTCAGGCGTACCTGAAGGCTCGTAACGAGAGCAACAATGATAAAGAAAATAAGTGCTTTAGCCGTTCCCAACCCATAACGATTATTGACAAACGCTTCATTGTATATATTGAGCGCCACTGACTCTGTTGAACCAAAAGGACCACCCTTCGTCAATGACAGGTTGAGATCGAACATTTTAAACGACCATGATATCGCCAGGAAGAGACATACCGTAATGGCGGGCATGATCAAAGGCAGTATAATCGACCGCAAGATTTGCATCCGGCTCGCTCCGTCAATCTCGGCTGCCTCCAGCATATCCCGGGGCACGTTGGTCAGGGAAGAGATATAAATCACCATTAAATAACCGGCTGTTTGCCAGATAAACACGATCACAATGCCCCAGAAGGCCGTAATCTCATCTCCCAGCCAGGACAGGTTGAAAAAGGATAACCCCGTACTCTCGCCGATCGCTGCAAATCCCTTGACGAAAATAAACTGCCAGATAAAACCGAGCAACAGACCTCCGATCACATTAGGCATGAAAAAAATAGTTCGAAGCACATTTTTTGTTTTTAGCGGCTTGGTTAGAAAATACGCCAGCAGAAAACCAAAGATATTGGCTGCCACCACTCCAATCACCGTAAAACGGACGGTAAACCAGAACGCTGTCCCGAATTTGTCGTCATTTAATAAAATGTGACTGAAATTATCCAGCCCGACCCACTTTGCCTGATTGGCTACCCCATTCCACTCTGTAAAAGAATAGTACATTCCTAGCATGAAAGGGATTACAATAATGATAACGAAAAATAACGTCGATGGCCCTACAAAAATCCATTGCTGGAGCCATTGCGACGACTTGGCGCGATTCAAACCGATCCCCCCTTTGTTCTCTTTGGTGTCTGGAACGCTCCTCTACGGCATCCTTGCAAGCAGTGTGGACGTTGAATCCGTATGGATATGCAATTCACATGTTCATTATGTCGAATTAGCGCTCTGGAGAACACGCAAGATCGTGAACCATTAAGGGGGAAAATATTGACCTCAGGCCTGCCTTGAATTGTGAAAGGAGCTTACCTGCATGAAATTTCATAGCATTCGTTCTCGCCTAATCTGGTTTCTACTCATTGCGGTCACCATTCCGTTGCTGCTTTCAATGACCATGACCTTCATCCTCACCAAGCAATCCTTACGGGAGCAGGCCACCCAAGAAAATGAGCGGCTTATTTTTCAGGGAATTACGAATCTGGATAACTATTTACAGGGATTAAATCGCGCATCGATCGGAGTCTATAATGACCCTCATTTTCTGCGCAACCTGGCTAAAATTCCAGATGATTACCGGGCCGTTGCCGAGATTTACACCACGCTGCAAACGATGATGAATGCTTCCTCAGGTATTGACCAGGTGTACTTGCATTCGTTTGAGGCTGGGCAATCTACGCTGATTACCAGCACGGTTCCTTTACGGGAGTTCCGGCTGGAGCCCTTTACCGGTTCTATCCATTACGGCCCTTCCGGACTGTTCATACAACCCTCGCATATAAAGCATTTGTACGGCTTTTCGGCGGTTTCCTATGCGGAGCACAGCACAGAGCGGCAGGTATTTACACTCCACCGGGCGATTCGGAACATTCCGTCTTCAGAAACGCTTGGGGTACTGGCTATAGACGTTGATCTGGAGGCACTGCGCAGTATTTGCCGTCAATTGTATGATGCAGATACAGAGGAGCTGTTTTTAATTGATCGGAACGGAACGATCATCTATAGTGGAAAAGAATCATCCATTGGAACACACTGGAAGGAATCTGGCCTACTCAAGCGAATTTCTAAAGAAGACGAGCACGGTGTAATTGAAGATGATACAGCACTGCACGTATATGGCAAACTGGATGCCAACCTGTCAGGCTGGACACTCGTCAAGAAAATCCCTCATCGGACGCTTTATATGCGAGCTACCCAACTGACCCAGATCAATGCGGTCATTACAGGCGCCGCATTGCTGCTCGTTATTGTCGCCACGTTATGGATTTCAATAAAAATTACGGAACCGATTAAGCGGCTGACTCGCTACATAAACCAGATTCAGTCTGGTCAACTGGATGTAGACATCCGGGCCATGAGCAACGATGAGATTGGAGTGCTCTCGCGTCGTTTTAGACAGATGATGGATACCATCAACAACCTCATTTTGCGGGAATACAAGCTGGAACTGGCAAACAAGACACACCAATTGAAAGCGCTTCAGGCACAGATTAATCCTCATTTTTTATATAATACGCTACAGTCTATTGGAACACTGGCTCTACAGCATGAGGTGCCGCGAATCTATTCGCTGCTCTCTTCCCTTGCCAAAATGCTCCGCTATAACATGCGGGACCATACGATTGTTACACTCAAGGAAGAGGCTGAGCATGTAAAACAATATCTTGATTTGCAAAAGGAACGCTTCGGTGAGCAATTAGAAGTCACCTATCAATGGGATGATCAAGTTCTGAATGATCGGGTGCCTAAAATGATTCTCCAGCCGTTGGTGGAAAACTACTTTAAACACGGTGCCGATCCCCGGCTGGGACCCGGTAAGATTCGTATTACAGCCTGCCGAATCCGGGAAGGCATTGTGAGGATTGAAGTGGAAAATAACGGCGCTTCGATTCCACCAACCGAGTTGGAGCAGCTTCAGCATATGCTGCAACGTCCGCTGAAAGCCCATGAAGAATCAGACACTGATGAGCAAAACTCTATTGGTCTTCGTAATGTTCTATTACGTATCCAGCTTCACTCGGATGATGGTTCTAATACCCTGTGTGTAGACAATATTCTGCCTCATGGCGTTCGTTTCACACTTGAAATTCGCACCGAGCCCCATACAGAAATTCATATTAAGGGAGAGTGATCTGTCAATGAAGGTCCTGATTGTGGATGATGAAAGGCATGTACGTCACGCCATTCGGATGCTTGTACATTGGGAAGCTTACGGTGTGACCGAGGTGATCGAGGCTGAATCAGGCGATCAGGCGATTGAGGTCATTACCGCATTTTCCCCACCCGTGGTACTCACGGATATGCGAATGCCTGGTAGAGATGGAGTAGCCTTGATGGAGTGGATTCAAGCCAATTCTCCAGCTACCAGAGTCGTGGTGGTCAGCGGCTATGATGATTTTGAATTGGTTCGGCAGGCCATTCGCCGGGGAGGCATGGACTATATCCTTAAGCCCGTAGATCCGGTAGAGATTAATGAGGCGCTCAGTAAAGCTACTCAAGCTTGGCGGACTGCGGAGCAAGACCGGAACAGGCAGACCATGCAGGCAATGGAGGTCAATCGGATGCGGCCTCACTATGCTGATAAACTCCTGACCGAACTCATTTCCGGTACGGCGCTATCCATCACTCCCTTACGTGAGGAGCTACGTCTTCCCACAGCTATTCAGATCTGTAATGCAGCAGTGATGAGTACCACTCAACTGGATGCCGATATACTGGACAAATATAAAACGCGCCGCGCGCTTCTAGGCTTTTCCCTCATTAACATTTGCAACGAATTTCTGGGTACTTCTCAAACCGGAATTGCATTCCGTCATCTGGAGCGTACGGACGAAATTATTCTGCTGTATTGGGCCGAGCCGGCTCGTTGGCCAGTGCTCTTGCAGGAGATTCACACAGGGATTAGAACGGCGCTGCGCTGCTATATGCACATCGGGGTTGGTTCTTTCGGAACCTTTCCGATGGGGGCAGCCACAGCCTACCAAGAAGCACGGCAAGCGCTCTGGAAACGGGATATGTTGCAGGCCACCGACTGGATACATGAGAGTTCTCCGGCCCGGCAGACCGTTCGTCTTCCCCAGTTGTCTGAAATGGAAGAGGAACTACGGCTTAGTGCGCTCAGCTGTAATGCCAGTCGCGTATCTACAGCGGTAGGCGACTGGGTGGCAGCCGTAGCCGTGCTGCCTTCGGTTACAGCAGAGCAGCTCGCTGGCTGGAATCAAGAGCTGGATTGGATGCTGGCTCGCTGGCTGAATGACAGACCTGGAGATGCCGAAGGCGAGGAGCTGACAGATGAGTCCAACTCCATACCTGCCCTGCCAGTCGACAACCGTGGGGTGCTTTCCCTACCTTTATGGAAAAAACAGATCGAAAATCGATTGCTGGCAGCCGGTCAGGCACTTACGCCAAGCCATAGCCCAAACAACCCGACGATCCGTGATATTGCCCGCTATCTGGATGCTCACTATGACGGGGATATTTCCCTACAGGATATAGCGAGCCGCTTTTACCTCAGCCGGGAATACATTTCTCGTAAATTCAAGCAGGAGTACGGGGTTAATCTGTCCGATTATTTGTGCCAGATCCGGATGAGCAAGGCAAAGCTGTTACTGCTGAATGACAAGCTGCGCCTTCACCATATTGCCGGTATGGTCGGATATCAGGATGAGAAATACTTTGGCAAGGTGTTCAAAAAACTTGAGGGAGTTACGCCTGGCGAATTCAGAAGGCGTCATTCTGCAAATCCTCAGCCGTTATCGCATATAACACATGATCTTCCCACACACCATTAATCTTCAAATAGTTGAGAGCCAGCCCCTCGCGGCGAAATCCCGCCTTTTCCATCACTCGATGGGAAGGCGAATTTCTTGGCATGACTCCAGCTTGAATACGGTGTAATTCCAACTCATTCAGGGCGTAGCGGACAATATCCTGCACTGCGGAGGTAGCATAGCCTTGTCCATGATATGCAGGATCTACGAAGTAGCCCAGATTGGCATTTTGGAAGGGACCTCTAGCGACACCAGACAGCTCCATTCTGCCGATCAGCTTATCATTTTTCGGTAAAAAAAGTCCAAACGTATATCCCTGTCCGGCTTGTGCAGCTTCCAAGCCGTTGGAAATCAGACGCACCTGTTCTTCCAGGGTAAAGTAATGTTCAGGTCGTTCTGGCTCGAATGGTTTGAAAAACTCAAAATGTTGGCGTCTAATTTCTAATAAACGTTCTGCATCCTTTACTTGTAAAAGCCGAATCTGTAGACCTGGATGGGTGGACTTCATCGAAATCACACCATTCGTTTCATGGGACATTATCATTACCTTCTCTCTGTGTTATTCCTACGTAATTGTAATTCACAGTCACGAGACAAGAAAATACCCCAGGCGTATAAAAGCAGCCTAGGGTATTATTATTTAAAATTTAGTCCGTAACAGGCATCCAGCCAGGAATAGTCGTCAGCGCACCCCACAAGTAGTCAGGAATGACCAGCTCCTGCTGGGCTTGCTTGGACAATGTCGTGCGAATGGTATCCTCTGTACCGTTCTGCACTTTCTGAACCCATTGCGGCTCCATCAGCAACGGACGTCCCAGTGAAACAAGCGGTACACCTGTCTCCAGTGCTGCAAGCGCCTCGTCTGGTGTATTCAGGGAACCCACTCCCATGACTGGTACACGGTTCCCAACCTTCTCATGAATCAGAACCGTACGTGAACGTTCGTCACTACGGTCGCGGAACGAACCGCCGAAGAAATGATTTACGGAAATGTGCAGGTAATCCAGCCCTTCATCCGCCAGACGGTCTACAAGCACCATCGTATCATCCAGCGTGATGCCTGGCGTGTGTCCTTCCTCAGGAGACAAGCGGTATCCGAAGATAAATGGACGCTTCGCATGCTCTGTGATTACTTTCTTCACTTCGTGAACAATTGCCAGCGGAAAGGTCAAGCGTTTCTCAAGACTTCCTCCCCATTCATCGGTACGAATGTTGGAATGCGGAGAGAAGAATTGCTGCACCAGGTAACCGTTCGCTCCGTGAAGCTCTACACCATCATAGCCTGCTTCAATCGCGCGGCGAGTTGCTTCGCCATAGGCGCGGATGACGCGGTGGATATCGTCAGATGTCATTTCACGCGGCACAGGTGCGCCTTCTTTTTCCTCAGCTACTGCGCTTGCACTGATCGGTTGTCCGTCTGGAATCTGATCCGGTGGGCACAGGCGGCCACCATGATAAATTTGCAGAATCGCTTTCGCGCCCTCCTGATGAATCGTATCCGCCAGACGACGCAGGCTAGGAATCATTTCATCCTTGTCCGCACCAAACTCATTAACAAATCCTTTGCCATCTGGAGTTACATACACACAAGCGGTAATAACCGCGCCCACACCACCGGAGCGTTCACGGTAGTATGCCAGTTCCTGGTCACTGACTTCGCCATTTTCGTGGGAAGCAAAGTTAGTCATAGGAGCCATCGTAATGCGGTTCTTCAATGTAACACCGGATGGCAGGGTATAAGCTTCAAATAAAGGATTATATTTCGGGTTCATTCGTTCTCTCTCCTTCAGTTTAAGTCAGATCAGATCATATAGGGCTATTGAGCATGAAACGAATACGAATTCAATGTCATTTTCCTTCCATGACGAAGCCTCTTTGCTGTTGCTTACTTAAATACAGTGGTTATAATAACCACAGTATAATGATCCGCCCCTATAAAGTCAAATCCAACCTTTTTGACCTCCCTTAAACTGTCCGAAAAGTCCGAAATTTAGCCACTTTACATCAGCTATTGACAGTCGCTTATTTGCTTCCGGCTATGCTATCTTTCTCCTCCCGGCGTGAAAACCAGGTCGCGAGCAACGAGCCGGAAATATTATGCCACACGCTAAAAATCGCACTCGGTACAGCAGCAATCGGATTAAAATGAGCCGCTGCCAGCACAGCGCCCAGCCCGGAATTCTGCATTCCTGTTTCCAGCGTAACGGCTTTACGCTTGGAAAGATCCATGCCGAATAGCTTGGCAAACCAATATCCGAGCAGAAAGCCGATACCGTTATGCAAAATAACCACAGCAAAAATAATCGGACCTGTCTCCAAAATCTTGCCTCTGCTGCCTGCAACCACAATAGCCACGATAAGTACAATCGCCATGGTTGAAATGAGCGGCAGCGCCTTGACACTGGCTTCCGCTTGTCTGCGGAATAGCGATTTGACGATTACACCCAGCACAATAGGGACAATAACCACGATGAGAATATCCATGATCAGCGACTTCGCATCAATATTCATCCAGCGTCCGGCAAGCAGACTAATCATCGCTGGGGTTGCCAGTGGAGCAACCAGCGTCGACACTGAAGCGATCGATACGCCAAGCGCCACGTCTCCTTTGGATAAGAGCGTCATTACGTTGGATGCAGTTCCACTTGGACAACAGCCGACCAAAATGACACCCACCGCAATATCCGGTGGAAGCTGCAATACTAATGCCAATACAAAGGCGAGAAACGGCATGATCAGATAGTGCCCTACCACTCCTATAGCCACATCCACTGGACGCCGGAACACTTCACGAAAGTCGGCCGCAGATAAAGTCAGCCCCATCCCGAACATGACAATGCCCAGAAATAACTGTATGTATCCTTTCAACCCTGTAAACGCCGTAGGAAAGAAAAATCCCAAACATGCAAATAAAAGCACCCAGATGGAAAAGGTCCCACCTACAAATTTTCCTACTTTCTCTAATCCTCTCATTCTACTGATCCCCTTACTTCTATATAAGCTGATTTGAGAAAATGCACATCGGAAGCATCTTCTGGCTGCATAGTTGGCACGCCATGTGAACTTTTCCTTCAGCTTATATAGTGCTTAAAATTTTTACCATTGTACTACATATGAATGCATATACATACTACTTTTTATGATTTTATTGGGATCAAGAAACTTTTCCCCGTTCGGACATATTTGAAAGCAAAGTGGGTATATTCATAGTAGAAGATAGTGACCAGTCGGTCATTTTGAATATCATTCGTTGAGGAGGAGTTATTCCTATGTCACGAAGCCATCCGTATAAATGGTGGAATATTATTGCATTCATCGCTGTCGTTCTCGTTAATATTTTGGCTTCTACACTTCCTATTGGCGGAAGAAGCACCGCTGCTGTATCCAACATGTACCCTACCTTAATTACGCCAGCAGGTTACGCTTTTTCCATCTGGTCGGTCATCTACGTGCTGCTCGCCTGTTTTGCCGTGTACCAATCTACATCTACAGGGCAAGCCAGGACAAGCGTTCAATCTATCGGTATTTTCTTTATTTTGAGCTGTCTCTTCAACATCATCTGGATTTTCCTATGGCAGTATGTATACGTAGAACTATGCGTGATCGTCATTATTTTATACTTGCTCTCCCTATTCGTCGTATATACACGTACTCGTACACCGCAGCCAACTCGCGGAGAAATGTGGTTCGTCAAGCTTCCTTTCAGTCTGAATCTCGGTTGGGTATCTGTGGCTACCATCATCAACATTGCAGTAGCATTGGAAAAGAATGAATGGAGTGGCTGGGGTCTCAGCGATACGCTATGGGCGATCATCATCCTGTTTATTGGCACCGTATTGGCCATCTTGGTCAGCTTTCCTTATCGTGACAGCATCTACCCACTTGTATTTGTATGGGCCTATGTCGCCATCGCCATCGAGCATCCAAACAATGAAAATGTACGGCTGGCTGCATGGGTCTTGTCGGCAATCATCCTGGTGTACGCGCTATGGCTATTCTTTGCCCGTAATCGAGACCGGGATTAAAGGAAACGAATATCATCTCCTAGCACAAGCACAAGCGAGCATGGGTCTGAATCATTTAGCCCAAGCTCGCTTGCTTTGTTTTTTCTAAAATATGATCAGGCATAGACTTTAATCAAATCTAAAAGCTTGCTTGTCGATTGATCCGTATTAATTTTCTCCATATTGTGAATGTAATCCAACCTTTTTTCATACAAACGAAGAATCATATCGACAAAGCGTTCAGATTCCAGCTCTTCTTCTTCTAAAATTTCACACAAGCCTTGTGCTTTAAATGATTTTGCATTTAGAATCTGATCCCCCCTGCTGACTGCTTTTGAAAGAGGTATCAACAGCATAGGCTTACGCAACGTCAAGAATTCAAAAATGGAATTTGAACCTGCCCTGGAAACAACCATATCTGCCATCGCCATTACATCCGCCAGTTCATCGTTTATGTATTCAAATTGCTGATAACCATTCGTACGAATAGAATCATTCACTTGGTTCTTACCACAAATATGCACGATTTGAAATTGAGCGAGCAAAGCCTCTAAATTCAGCCAAACCAGCTCATTGATCTTCTTGGAGCCTAAACTCCCACCCATGATGAGCATGATGGGCTTATTTCGAGTAAAACCGCAGTAGGCTAACCCTTTGGCCGCCTTCCCCTCTTTTAGCTCATCTCTCACAACAGCACCAATATATCGGGTATTCTTTGAGCGAAAATATTCAGCTGTTTCAGGAAAAGTAGTACAAATTTCGGTAGCAAACATGCTGGAAATTTTATTCGCTAATCCAGGGGTAAGATCGGATTCGTGGATGATGACGGGGACTCTGTTCAACCACCCAGCCAATACCACAGGAACGGAAACAAACCCGCCTTTTGAAAAAATAATATTCGGTTTTTCTTTCTTTATAATTCGGTATGCTTGAGAAATTCCCTTAAGCACTTTAAAAGGGTCCTTAACATTATTCCAGTCAAAATATCTGCGTAATTTCCCGGTTGCGACACTAAAATAACACACATCTTCTAATCCAGAGATCAGTTTTCTTTCAATCCCTTGTTCAGAGCCTATGTATTGGACACTCCGAACAACACGCATTACATTCAAAACAACCGGATGCCACTATAGTAGTGACACCCGGTTCCATGCAGACTTTGTATTTAATAAACGAACCCTGGTAACTTATTCGCCCTTCAATGCAATGACTTCAATCTCCACCAGTGCGTCCTTAGGCAGACGAGCTACCTCCACCGCACTCCGTGCTGGGTATGGTTGCTCGAAGAAGGAACTGTACACCTCATTGACACTGACAAAATCGTTCATATCCTTCAGGAATACAGTCGCTTTCACAACCTGGTTCATGTTGCTGCCTGCCGCTTCCAGAATGGCTTGTACATTGCTCAAGGACAGGCGAGCCTGCTCCTGTACATCCTTGCCGAACTCACCTGTTGCTGGATTCAGCCCAAGCTGTCCTGATGTGTAAATAAACCCGCCTGCCTCTACCGCTTGGCTATAGGGCCCGATCGCGCCGGGGGCTTTTTCAGTAGCAATTGTTTTTTTCATAGGGGTTGGATTCTCCTTCCTGATACTGGTTCACCGTATTATAGCATGTGAAGTCCAAAGCCACTATTCCGTGCGACGGTTTGACACGTTAGGTTTCTCTAAAGAAACCTTATTGCGATGGTGCTACATAATTTTATTTCCGCTGTAACCTTTAGCGCCCATGTATCATCTAATTCTTGTAACCTGCTACACAATAGATTGTACAAATTCAAATACAGGTACAATTACATTGATCATAGCTAGTATAGACGGGAAAGGAGCACCATCCTTTGAATCTCGAAACAAACGTATACCAAGCAAGGCACGGGGATCGCAAGGCGTTCGTCGCCTTGATGAAACAGATGGAATCCGATATGTATGGCATGGCGCGTTCCATTCTTCGCAGCAATGAGGATTGCGCGGACGCAATACAAGAAGCGATGCTCAAAGCATACAAGTCTCTGGGTGAGCTGCGTGAACCTCGCTATTTTAAAACATGGCTGCTTCGTATTCTCATTAATGAATGCCATCTCATGATCCGCAAGCAAAAACGGGTTGTACCCGTCGCGGAATTTATAAAGGAACCGTCCACCTCGGGCGGATACGAAAAAATCGAGCTGCGCGAGGCCATCGACCACTTGGAGGAATCCATGCGAACCGTGATTTCCCTGCACTATTTGCGTGATATGCCGATCAGGGAAATTTCAGAGCTACTGGACCTATCAGAGGGTGCCGTCAAAACACGATTGCACCGTGCTCGCAGAACATTAATGGATCTGCTACAAAATCGCGGAGAAAGGAAGGTGACCTTTCAATGAATCCTTCAGAGTATGAGAATCAGGAACAAAAGCTGGATGAGAAATTACAATTGGAAAAAGAAAACTTGGAAGCAGATATGGCAGACATCCCTGATTTGGTAAGGCAACGCCTAGACGCATTTTATGCACAAATGGAATCAGATTCTGACCTGCTACCCGACCGTTCATCCTCTCATCGACCCGTTAAAAGGTTTCTTCGGAGAACTGCAATTACCGCTGCTTCTGCAGCGCTCATTGGCGTTATGATCATTGGCAGCGCCTATGTTTCGCCTACAATGGCGGAATCATTGAAACAGGTCCCCCTTGTCGATAGCGTCTTCAAGCTCGCTGGGGATCTGGGGCTGCAAACCGCTGATCAGAAAGGATTGGCCACTTCATCGAATCTCAGCGTTACCCATGGCGGTATTACATTGGAAGTACCTCAAATCATATTTGACGGGACACGCTTGGTCGTAGCGTTGGAAAAAAGCGGTGGGGATTCACAACATGAACCCCTGTATCCCACTACCAATACGCAAGGGCAGGAAGAGGATATAGTGGAGAAAATAGACCTGTTCATCAATGGGACGTCGGTCGACAGCAACAGTAGCGCCTTTAATCTCATGTATGGTCGTCCGGGCAAAGACAATAATTCTATGCTGATTGCGTATATGCGTGACCCTGCCAGTGGTAAAGCCGCCTTACCAGATCAGTTTGAGCTAGAGGTATATGCAAAGTTAAAAGGTGTATCCGAGCCGTTCCGCATACAAACCACGGTTCACAAAACTAAAATAAACAACAAGATACTTCAGCCGCAAATGAGCAAATCTAATCCGTATCTTGCATTTACGGTAGAAAAGTTAGAAATGACCCCTATCACGACCAAGATTACAACATCGTTCAAAATGCTGACTGATATTGCACATATGCCGGATGAGTACACCGTGGAACGAGAGTACAATAACATGAAGAATGGACACACGAACCAGTACACCAAAAAGGAATTGGATATACTCGATTATGCTGTATTCGACGAGCAGGGAAGAGAACTTCAATTGCTGAGCGGTTCTGGAGTTCCCCATACCCAAGAACGTGACAGCAAAATGATCACACTGTTTACTCCTTTTGTGGACACTCCCCAGAAGATCATTTTCAAGCCATATATCTTGCCAACCCAATCAGGAGGTAGCGCCCTACTCGATGCTAAAGGTAACTGGACACGCCATTACATCGATGAATTAGAAATTACGATCGATGTGCCACAAAATACAAACCACCCATAAAACACGAATAACGCCGCTGCTGTCCGAATGATCGGGCAACAGCGGCGTTATTATCATTTCTAATCCTAAGCGTGGTTTTAGACATTGTCATCAGGAGTCGTTCCTGTACCAGGTTCCTCATCATCGGAGGTTAGTTCTGCACCGATGACCCGAATGATGTCATTCGGATAAATATGTACACCGCTCGCCTGCGCGAGAGCAATTCGTACCATAGCTCGTGCGATGAACGAAGCGGGAATGGCGCGATAGGAAGCGAACCTGCCCGTCATTAGGCCATCTAGCGCTTTCATGACAATCGTGGCAGCGGCTTCGCCAAATCGTCGTTCAGATCTCGCTCCCAAAATAAGCGACGGACGGAACAAATGCAGTGCAGGCAATCCGATCGCGGCAAGCGCCTCTTCAGCCTCACCCTTAGTACGGTTATAAAACACACGTGAATCCGGGTCAGCGCCCATCGCAGAGATCGCAAGCATCTGTACTGCTCCAGCCTCTTTGCCCAACTGGGCTGTCAGAACCGGATAGTCCAGATCCACCTGTCGAAACTGCTCCTTAGAGCCAGCCTTTTTCATCGTTGTCCCAAGGCAGCAAAACACATCATCCACCCCTTCGAGGGCGAAGGCCGACTTCTGTGGTTGTTCCCAGTCGATGAGCGCCTGCTCTAGCTTGGGATGCTTGATGTCCAATGGACGCCTGCCCAAAACCATGACGCGGGTGTATTCTTTTTGCACCAGTAGCTCCCGTACAACATAACCCCCGACAAGCCCTGTGCCACCCACAACGACCGCTTTACGTTCCATGATATACCTCCTAACGCTCCTTGTCCCATGATTGTGATCAGGTTAATTTAAACGGCTGTTCGTCCGCCTCCTTGCTGTCGGACGGACACATAGGCAGGTACAGGGAAAAAGTACTTCCCTTGCCTTCTTCACTCTCCAGACGGATAAATCCGCCTAACAAGCGGGAAAAATCACGGCTGATGGACAACCCCAGCCCAGTTCCACCATATTTACGATTAATCGAACCGTTCGCCTGCTGGAATGCCTCAAAAATAACATGCTGCTGAAGCTTGGATATACCGATGCCTGTATCTTTTACAGCAAATACAACCCAGTCTCCCTCCTGACCCTTTCGATCCAGATGCTGTGTGCTGATTTCCAGCAATACACGCCCTTCATGAGTAAACTTAAAGGCATTGGACAATAGATTGCGTAAAATTTGCTGTACTCGTTTGGAATCGGATCGGATTTCATCCGGTACATGTTCATGCACGTTCAGGCTGAATTCCAGGTTTTTATCCTTCGCTGTGACATCAAAATGCATCATCATCCCATGCGCAATTTCACGCACACTGACTGGCTCACTTACGATTTCCATGTGCCCAGCCTCGACCTTGGATAAGTCCAGAATGTCATTAATCAGTTGGAGCAAATCATGGCCCGAGGCATAAATTAGATCACTGTACTGGTATAGCTCGTCCTCATCTAGCTCTTTTCCCTGCTCATTGATAATCTGTGCCAGGTTAATGATGCTGTTAAGAGGTGTACGTAACTCATGCGACATCGTTGCCATAAAATCCGATTTATACTGGGAAGCCATCATCAGCTGCTTGGCGCGTTCCTCTAAAATAATCTTTGCCTTTTGCAGCTGATCACGCTGCTCTGACAACAACTCATTCGCCTGCTGAATCTGATAGTTTCGCTGCTGCTCCATCTGAAAATCACGTAATATCAGTGCAAATAAAAAGCTAAGGATAACGCCGATAGGCAGTGTAAGAGGAACGACCTCTGCTACATAATAGCGCCAGGGAATGACGCCCAGGAAGGCAATATTTAACGTATTTACAATATTAACCGCTAAAATGGTTACAGATGCCTTAATAATCAAGCGCCAAGTGGAGCGGCGCATCCAGTAGTTCAAACCGGCGCATAATATGCCCAAAATGCTCATATTCAGAAAGCCGACCCACGCCGCCATATTCAGACCGAAGGTAAATCTTGTAAGACCGATTGCTACCCCAATAATAATCAGCGTGTAGGAACGGGGATACACCAATGCTGCGATAATGAGCGGAACAAAACGCAGATCGAAAATAACCGTTTCATTGAAATTAAAGCCAAAGCAAGAACTGACCCATCCGCCAAATACCACCAGCAACACTGAGCTGACATATTTGAACCGCGTAGACGTACGACTCAAACCATATTTATAAATCACGTTCGCCACATAGGCAACGGCAATCAGCATCCCCAAATTCATTATAAACATCGTTGAAAATTGCATGGATTCACACTCCCATTGCGCGAGAAATTGGATGCCAGGCCTATGCTAGCCGATTTTGCCTTACTCGTACATCATAACATGAAGCCCCATCTTTCGACATATCCAAGAGGCTTGCGTGTGTGTATAAAAAAAGCGAACCGCAACGGCTCGCCCTAGTGGGAGTATCTATAGAGTCAGCTTGGAATGCCTTTGTTCCGGCGCCACTCCTTGACAAATAATTCGGCAAAGTAAGGATCCCACTGGGTTCCTTTACCCTCTTCCAATATCATAACCGCCTTCTCTTCCTTCATACCTTTCCGATAGGGACGATCCGACGTCATCGCATCATAGGCATCTGCTACGGCTATGATGCGCCCAAATAGTGGGATGTCTTCCCCGGAGAGCTGGTCAGGGTATCCCTTGCCATCGTAACGCTCATGGTGCGAGCGCACGCCGGGTAGATAAGGGGCCATAGCATAAGCAGGCTCCACTTGCCGAAGAATACTCTCCCCCATAACCGGGTGCATTTTAATCTGGTCAAACTCCTCGTCCGTCAGCTTGCCATCCTTAAACAGCACAGCGTCAGCCACACCGATTTTACCGATATCATGCAGCAAGGCTGTTTTACGCAGCAAGTCGAGGTCCGTCTCGCCCAAACCGCCCTTTCGCCCAATGAGTACAGAGTATTCAGCCACGCGCAACGAATGTCCTGCGGTATAGGCATCCCGCGCATCCAACGCTGCAGCCAAAGTGGCAAAGTAACTGTCTAATAGCTGACCGTTTTTTTCCTCTCGTTCCTTCAGGCCCTCGATCATCATGTTAAATCCTTCGACCAGCTCCGCAAATTCGTCCGAATACAAGTCACTGGCGTTACTGTTCAGGCGGCCTTCCTTCACTTCATTCATTTTTTCCAACAAGTGATGGATCGGCTGTTCGATCTCACGGGTTAGCAGCCTGCCTCCCAAATAAGCAAAGGCTACACCAGATATTAAAATCGTACCCGCCCATGCCCAATAGGAGCCGGAATCCGTCGCCTCCAAATGTTCCAGCCGAATCTGCGTAGCTAAACAAAACAGAAATAGAGGAAAAGCACCAATTAACGTTGCACTTAACTGAAATTTATGCCGAAGTGACAGCAAAACTCGACCTCGCAGGGACAGGTTCAATCCATATTGCTGATAGGTTCGATCCCGAATCTCCTCCAGCAGCGGTTTGATTGCTCTCATGGTCAGAAAAAATTCAACCAGTGCATGCATGGAAGCGACCAAACAAGCTCCTATACAGGCGATTCCTACATAATAAAAGGGAAAGGTAAGTTGTCCAGTATGTATCATCCATAATGCAATGACGGCTGCCGGGATAGAGAAGCCTAGCAAATGCGGTCCGACAATACGTAAAACTGACAAATTAGGCAGATGATGAACCCGGATATACACCGCTTCTACATCCTTGAGTGTCTCCTGATTGCCTTGGAAAAAACGATGAACGGGTCTTAAGTGCATTCGAAACACTATGGTTTCACAGACAATCATAATGACGCTGGAAAATGCAACAATTTTGACAAGACCCAAAAGCTCATAGTGGGCTACATTTAACGTGGAAAATACAAAAATCATACATACCAGTAGTACAGCAATAAATGAACCTATAATATAGTTCAGGATAACATGCTGAATAAAGCGCTTATAGATCGGCAAAATGCTACCCCTCTTTTCATCCGTACGCTCATAAAATATCTTTGTATTCAATATCGGAGTCCAGCCGTCAAAAGTTAACCTTCTTCTATGAGCAATTTGCATGAATCCTAGGAAAATAACACTAGCGAGCGGTCCGCATCGGATTCCGGCTTTCGCAGGGCACCTTGGTCTGGCAAAGTCCGCAACCGGCACCCGATTCAGCCTCACCGCCGTTTAACACTGCCCACTTTCGAGATTCCTCGCCGTACACAAATTTCATGCAGGCGATTTTGTCATGACCGCCTTCCTTGCTGATGGCCTGTACAGGACAGCGGGTAATGCACACACCGCAAATGCCTTTGCTGCACAGCAGACAGTTACCGGTATGGCTCAGGTTCGAGGATACTCTGACATCAGGCGGCACCTGCAGATCCGTTACTACAGACAGCAGGCGGATGGCAATTCCTTTTTCGGTGATGAAGCCATCGTTGATACTGAAGGTGCCGAGACCGGCTGCATACGCGATATGCCGTTCTGACCAATTAGAGACCGGACCACCTGTGGCACCGTGGATGTTGTACCAATCCGTATCCAGCGGCCCCACAGCTCGATAGCCAAGTCCAGTCAGATATCCCGCCAAATGGTACCTTGCCGACCGCACAAAATATTCATCGCCAAAGGTCCGCAGCAGCGCCCACTCTCTGGAGGCTCTTGCTTTTTGCGCACGATTGGCCTTGCGAATCGTCTCACTGATCGGCAGCACAACACTGACAACGGTGCCTCCACCAAAACTTCCTGTGCCGAAGGTCCGTTCGAAGGCTTCCTGCGGCGTAGCATGGTCGGGGCCCACCACTCTTTTATAATCCTCAAACAAAGGATCATTGGCCTCTGCAAATTGAATAATCGGTTCCTCGTAGTAAGGGCTCTGTAATTCTTCGCAGAAATTGCCCTTGTCTTCGCTCACATAGGCCTTCATCTCGGCTGCGATAAGTTCTTTCATGTCTGGTACGGGCGTTACCATCCTATCCACATCCCTCTTCTTAAGTTATTGTGATTCTCTCGAATTCCTGGCGGATACCCGGTTACCGATGAATGGCTGCGTTACATATCTGAATCCCTATTCGTGTATATACACGAATAGGTCAGCATGACCTCCCTTATTAGGCGAAGGCTAATCACAGTCTCAATTTTTCAATTTTGGATAACAGTGCGGTCAATATCTGCAAATCGGCGCTTCCCAGTGACTTCTGTAAAAATAACTGCGCCTCCTCCCAGAGCTCTGCTGCATCGTTATATAACGCTTTTCCTCTCTCTGTCAGGGTAAGGCAGCGGTTCCGGCTTCCCTCAGCGGATGTATCCTCCACATACCCACTTTGCTCCAGGGCCTTCAAATTGCGCACAAGCGTGGTTCGGTCGAGTCGCATCTCCGATGCTAATTCGCTTACGCTTACCGGTCCCAGTACCGTTAAGTGCTTGAGCAGCGAAAACTGGCTGATATGGAGTCCACTTGGAGCCAGATACTGGTCATACAGCCCTGTTACAGCCATCGAGGCACGACGCAGATTAATGCATGTGCAGACTGAGGGCGAGTTATTCTGTGATGTTTTTTTGTCTTTCCTTGAGGCAGTCATAGTTCTTGTTTCCTTCCATCTTTCGTGTAACTACACTATTCCAAAATTCGTACGCTCTGTCAGGGCAATTTATCACAGCCTCTATTCTCTGCAAATGAAAATAAGTCTAATCCATTGCAGAAAGTGCATTATTTCCAGTCTACAATCAAAAAAACCAAAAATCCCTTGTGTTTTAGAATCATTATTGTTATACTGTATTAGTATGTATTAACCCCATAGGATTCCACGCAAGAAGCTATACTCCTATCACCGCATGGAGCTTCTCCAAATTTTATGTATAACCCTAATGTAGAATTTTGAGCTTTTGCCGAAGATTTTCACATTCACACTGGCGCGGTCATCGGAGCCGCAAGGACGAAAGAGAGGTAGGGCTTTTGTCGTTTGGAAAATAAACAGAGGAATCAGACTGCCCCTTATGAACATGCTGACCATATAATACAAGGTAGCAGGGGTTAAATATATATTATGCCGTCAAACGATGAAGTTTGAGCAGGCCGTGCAGTATACGCAAGCTGCGCAGATCCTCCGGATGATCCCCGGGGGATTTTTCATATACGGAAAACGCATCTATGAACAAAAAAGTGACCCTGCCGATACATCGACAGGGCCTATAGCTTGATCAAAAAGGGGTTAATAGGGTCATTATAGTCTTGCTTTCTTAAAACAAAATGATATGCACCTTAAAAACTCATTAATTTTCCAGCTTTATATGGCTACTAATAATTCGTCCAATATTCCATACTACCGGACTGTACCTTTTGAGTAGTAGGGCGTCCAGCTTCCACTTGGGCAGACTTGTAGCTGGAAGGACGCTCCCATCCTTCCAGTAAAACAATATGCTGGGTACCTGTGTTAGTTTCCCATGTGATATAGCGCTCTTGTTCCATATGTCGCAATGCAGCTGTAATTTCAGGGTCTCGCTTACCCGTTTTTGCTGACAATTCAGCCATTGTAGGCATATGGCGATGCTGAGCAAAATAATTATACAAAATACGTAGTAGCTTCCGTTCCAAATCCGGCAACATCGTTACCCCTCCTAAAGAACATATGTTCCCATTATAACACATAAAAATGCACCCTCCTACTGGAAGATGCATACGGGCTTGTATGCCCATGCTGAATTTAGTTTTTTTCCTTTTCCTGACGACCGATAGAGCGCAACCACCAAGAGATTCCTCCAACGCTTCCAAGCGCCAAAACCGTCAAGAAAATAATATAAAACAAATGAAATGTACGATCACTCATGGCAATCGCCTCCTTACTTTATGTATACACTTTCCAGCTAAGCCTGTAAACCTCTTTTTGATCCCACAATCACATTTTCGCCAAACATTTGACAATAGATACTTGCTTAGGATGCATCGGTGCACACTTATCAAAAATGGTTAATATCAAATAGGAGACAGATCAAGGAGGTTATCGAATATGAAGTTTCTATTGATCGTAATCATCATTGCGCTGATCGTTGTTTTGCTCATGAGAAGACGCAGATGAACGAAGACATCCTCTATGGTTAACTGAGAATACAAAAAGGGCTTTCGGTACATCACCGAAAGCCTTTGTTCATCTGAGGTTAAGGCTGAACTACGCCTTGTTCTTTTTGCTATATTTAATAAAAGCAATCACAAGCGCTATAGCAAACAATATTCCGCTGACTACCCATGTGGTCAGAAACGCCATACCCAAGCCGACATTAGCCCCCATGGTCGGATGCTTCATAGCAGTAAACACCGAGCCCTGCATCATAAATATGGTACAGAACAAAACAACGGGTGCCAAAATAATTGTGCTTGCGGTCTTACGACTACCAGATACTGCAATTACACACAGAGCAGAAATCACCAAGATCACCCAATAGATAACTGCTTCCCAAATCGCTGAAGTGCCCACCTGTTCGACCTCTTTTCTATCCATCATATATACCTCTTCTATTGTAACAGACGTCACACAGTGAACCAAGCCATAATTTGATTAGAAAAGGGCTAAACCCTGCCGACAATGTAAATAATGTATAGTAGCAGACAACCCTACATAGAAGAAATGAAAGGAATTGATCTTATGAGAAGTGCAAGTCCTTTTGTCATTGTGAACGATGTGCAGCAGTCGGTTGACTACTACCAATCTGTTTTAGGCGGGAAAATCAAAGTACTGAACAAGCAGGACGGCAGGCTCTTACATGCCGAACTGCACCTGGGCAGCAGCCATATCCATTTTTCCGATTCCTACGGTAAACCACTGAAAGCACAGCATGTCCAAATCATTCTCGACTGTGAGAGTGAGGAGGAGCTTAAACAGGCTTACCATGTACTATCCGAAAAAGGCACCATCACTGTAGAGCTACAAGATACCTTCTTTGGTGCGCTGCACGGCGAAGTAACGGATCATCTTAATCAAATTGGATGGGTGATGAACTATTTTAAAAGATGATCACGTTTAGCCATAACTGAGTACGTCTTGTAGCCGCCATCAACGTTCCTCACCCGATATCCGAATTGGGTCAGAATTCTGGCCGCTAGATAGCCGCGCAACCCGACTTGGCAGGATACCGCGATCTCCAGATCACGAGGAATTTCCGACATCCGCTCTCTGATCTCGGCCAGTGGAATATGAATAGAACCTGGAATCGCTCCTCCCTGTAGCTCCATCGCATCCCGGACATCAATAACAAGACCACCATTGCGGTGAAAATCGTCAACTTCATGCCACTGTATCGTCTGGACCAGCCCATCCATGATGTTCGAAGCTACGTAACCCGCCATATTCACTGGATCTTTAGCTGAAGAATAAGGAGGTGCATAAGCAAGCTCGATATCTGCCAGCTCACGGACGGTTAAATGGCCGCGAATCGCCGTCGCAATAACATCAATCCTTTTGTCGGCTCCGTCAGCCCCAACAGCCTGCGCTCCGTAGATCATCCCGGTCTTCGGATGAAAGAGCAGCTTCATAGAAATGGGTGACGCGCCAGGATAATAACCGGCATGTGAACCAGGATGAATATGAATAGTCTGATAAGGAACAGCCAGCCGCTGCAATGTTTTTTCATTGTTACCTGTAGAAGCTGCGGTCAATGCAAATGTCTTAATTACGGATGTTCCGAGCGCACCATCATAGGAAATCGGCTGACCATTAATATGATCCGCTGCCAAACGCCCCTGCCGATTGGCTCCCCAGGCCAGCGATACCATCGTTACAAACCCATGATTGCGGTCTTTGACCTGGATGGCATCACCTACCGCATAAATGGACGGATCACTGGTTTGCAGCTGTGCATTCACCTGAATAGCGCCGCGAAAACCTAGTTCCAATCCGCATTGCTTGGCCAACTCATTTTCAGGTACCACGCCAATCGCCAAAATAACCATATCCGTCTGAAGCGTCTCCTCAGAGGTCAAACGTAACCGTGTACCCTGTTCTTCAAAAGCTGCGACTCCTTCCTCTAAACGCACCTCCACCCCGTTCAGCTGCATATGCTGTTCCACCAGTTTGGCCATTTCAGGGTCAAGCGGATTCAACACTTGTTGTCCTTTATCCATAACGGTTACTGCAAGTCCACGCTCCCGCAAATTTTCAGCCATCTCCAGCCCAACAAATCCAGCACCAATTATCGTGGCATGCTTGGGTTGCCTTTCATCTACATATGCCTTAATAAGGTCGGTGTCATGAATGTTTCTTAACGTAAATACATTTGTAGCTTCATGTAGTCCGGGAATGTCTGGTATCATCGGTTTGGCTCCCGGCGACAATACCACAATATCGTACGCCTGCTCATCCATCTCTCCTGTGATCATATCGCGGTAACGGACAAGCTTATGCTCGCGGTCTATTTGTATTACTTCTTTCAGCACCCGAACATCTATATTAAATCGGTCTCTAATGCCTTGAGGCGTCTGGAGAAACAGCTTCTCCCGTGCCTGAATTGTCCCCCCAATATAGTAGGGAAGACCACAGTTTGCAAAAGAAACATGCTCACCGCGTTCAAACAGAATAATCTCGTCTTCCTCATTCCATCTACGCAATCTCGCCGCAGCAGAAGCTCCACCTGCTACCCCGCCAATAATAACTATCCTCTTACCCATTTCTTCCCCTCCTCATATACCCTATGGGGTATAATATATACCTATGGGGGTATGATTGTCAACAAACAAAAAAGGCAGAGGTTACCCCCGCCTGCTCAAACCCTAAACAAAACCCGATTGGAATCACAAATCACTTGCGACTGCTGCAAAAATGCCCTATCTCACTGGGCTAACTAGCCGCCAACTACTGTTTATTACTGTTGACTGGCCGCGATTGCCTGCTCCAGATCATACAAAATATCGTCTATCGCTTCGGTCCCGACAGATAAACGTAACAGCTCCGGTTTGACTCCAGCAGCCACCTGTTCTTCTGCGCTCAGCTGCTGATGGGTTGTGCTTGCCGGATGAATAATCAAAGACTTGGAATCGCCCACATTCGCCAGATGAGAAAACAGCTTTACATTCGCAATCAGCTTGCTTCCCGCCTGACTCCCGCCTTTGATACCAAAGGTCAAGATTGCCCCTTGTCCTTTTGGCAAATATTTTTGGGCCAACTCATAGGATGGATGGCTCGGCAATCCAGAGTAGCTGACCCACTCCACATCCTTGTGACTTTCGAGGTATTGCGCTACTTTCAGGGCATTCTGACTATGTCTTTCCAGCCGCAGATGCAATGTTTCCAAGCCTTGAAGCAGTAGCCATGAATTGAACGGAGAAATGGCTGCTCCCAAGTCACGCAGCAATTGCACCCGTGCCTTGATAATGTACGCGATAGGTCCCACCGCCTCGGTGTATACAACTCCATGGTAGCTTGGGTCCGGCTCAGTCAGTCCGGGGAAACGACCACTCGCTTTCCAGTCAAACTTGCCACTGTCCACGATTACCCCGCCAAGAGACGTACCGTGTCCGCCAATAAACTTGGTTGCCGAATGCACAACAATGTCCGCTCCATGTTCGATAGGGCGTAATAAATAGGGGCTTGGGAACGTGTTGTCCACAATCAGCGGAATACCATATTCGTGTGCAATCGCCGCTACAGCTTCCACATCTAGCACATTGCCCTGTGGATTGCCAATCGTTTCGGCAAATATGGCCTTCGTTTTATCCGTGATGGCTTGGCGGAAATTCTCCGGATCATCCGAATCGACAAAATGCACCTTAATACCCAATTTCGGCAGTGTAGTAGAAAACAGATTATATGTACCGCCATACAGACTGGAGGCCGATACAATTTCATCTCCAGCTCCGGCAATGTTCAGAATGGAGAAGGAAATCGCCGCCATTCCCGAAGCTGTGGCCAACGCGCCAGCTCCGCCTTCCAGTGCGGCAATTCGTTGCTCGAATACATCCGTAGTCGGATTCATCAGACGCGTATAAATGTTGCCGAATTCTTTCAGCGAGAACAAATCAGCCGCATGCTCGGCATCCCGAAATCCATATGAAGTGGTCTGGTACAACGGAACGGCGCGGGCAAAGGTATTAGGATCAATCTCTTGTCCGGCATGGACAGCGAGGGTTTCGAATGACAGCTTGCGTTCTTCTGACATGATTATTGCCTCCCTTGTTATACGTGCTGTATGAATCGTCTCTTCCTGTATGCGTAGTCTTGGATGATTTTTCAACTATTCTCGCACAAAAAGAACTATTTGGGAAGATAATTCTCATTATTCAGGTATGATATTATTGTTTTATTGAAACATCAAGTTTCGGATCGGAAGGTTTTGCCCAAATGCTCACCCAGACCAAAATAATGGCGGAAATTATAGATGAGCGGACTCCACTTTGCTGGATCAATATGATTCTCTCCGAGGATGATATCCTGATGAACATGCACCTGTATGGCTTGGGTTTCGACGATCGCAAAATAAGGAGAATGGTCAGGAATCCGCATCTCCTTCACCTTGGCTTCAATTTGAATAGGGCACTCCCTGATTCGGGTGGGCTTGACTCTATTCGATTCAATCGCAGCCAGTCCGCTGATCTCATACTTATCTTTTTGATATGAAAATCCATTTTTCTCTTTTTCCGCTGGAACGGGATTCTTGCCTGTAAAAGGAGCCAAACGCTCTACATTTTCCCACATGGAAGGCCCAGGAACATTGATTACACATTCGGGATGACGCTCCATATTTTCTAATGCTTTGCCACCTGTTCCAATACCTAACACCACACAATCTCCTAATGCCCACGAGGAGGAAATAGGGCTAATATTGGTCGTTCCATCCTCATTCAGCGTGTTGAGTAAAATCACAGGGGTTCCGTAATATAAAATGCTAGGGTTTATCGTTTTTATGCTTGGGGTACGATTCATCTGATTTATTGGATTCATTGGGTCCATGTTTTATTCTCCTTCTGTTCAGATCTGCCTCCTTATTGTAAAATGTAAACATTTCAACCTTCATCGAAGTATGGATTACAAAGGGGGATAACCGTGCCATGAGCACCCAATCGAATGTAGCCATGATTGCTTCTCTTGTCAGCGAGCCTTCCCGTGCAGCCATTCTCACCGCTCTATTAGACGGCAGATTCCACACGGCAAGTGAACTGGCCCATATGGCAGGCATCAAACCGCAAACCGCCAGTTTCCATCTGGCTAAAATGACCGAAGCACAAGTCATTACTGTAGAAAAACAAGGGCGGCACCGTTACTATGGCATTCAAGACCCCGAGGTTGCCCAGGTGATGGAGTCACTTTTGTCCATAGCTCCACCTGTTCCAATCAAGTCATTCAAGCAAGCCTCCGAAAACGAGGCCATACGGTTGGCAAGAACTTGCTACGACCATGTTGCGGGTCATTTAGGCGTACAGCTCATGAGTTTTTTCATGCAAAAGGGGATTCTTTCCGAGGATCAGGACGGACTTCATATCACCCAACAAGGAGAGATTTTCTTTGCTGACTTTCAGATCAACCTCAAGAACACAAGACAAAAGCGTCGCTCCTTCTCACATAAATGCCTGGATTGGAGTGAACGACGCCATCATCTTGCCGGTGCTTTAGGAAGTGCTCTTCTAGACAGATTATTCGAATTACATTGGGTCGAGCATCTGCCCACAACCCGAGCGATACGCATTACAGCCGAGGGTAAAAGAGGTTTTAAAGAGGTATTTTCGATAGAGATCGGCTAAGTAATCATAGTTCTAATGCTTTTCTTGTCCCGCATTGAATGTTATGACTGGAGACAAGGACCTTTGTTTTCTCGTCAATGGCCGGACATAGGCATAATTGTTTTTTGGAGCCTTTCCTTTTGCCACACCTGCTTTATATCCTCCAGCAGCAGCCGGAATGGCAACCAAGGTTCCATAGGTTCTCATCGCCCGTTCAATTGGGAAAGATACAGAACGCATTCCATCAGTAGATCCGGCAAAATGAACTGCGGCTGCATAATTGTTCAGCCGATCGTTACTGTCATTCAGCCATACGGAACCCGAATCTCCAGGTCCAGTTCGTCCCTGGGTAAAACGAATGACGGTTTGATCACGGAAAATCTCGATTCCCGAATCGCCCCTCACTCTTTGTTCCACGCCAATCGCCTCCACGACTCCTCTGGCGAAGCCGTTTGTTTTAGCCATTCTTTTAAACGTCATCCCCAGACGATAACTTAATAAGTGCCCAGGCACGGTAATAAGACCACCACTTTGGTTAATCAGATACCTCGGATTAAGCAGACTATTTGAATTGGCAATAGCTATGGCAGAGTCCTGAAAGTTAACACCTGTCGTAGTAAGCGGGACAAATTGAAAAGCTCTCCCGATCTGATCCGCCGTTCTGCCGCCATCTGCCGGAGAAGGCTGAATGGTATTGTGAAATTGATTTGTATTCGTCGGGACTAGGACATGGGCATTACTCAAAATAAACAAAGTATTATTCTTAATAACAATGAGTCCTCCGGTTCCTCCTGCAGTGGTGGGAACCGTTGTTCCTACACTGACCGCACCGGGCACGGGGCGCCATCTTTGGCGTGGGTTCGTTTGGGTAGGAGTCGCCGCTTCCCTTTTGAAAGAACCCACACCTAAAATTCGGATAGGTACCGCAGAAGCCTGACTTATATTATGAGTTACTGCCTGCAATTTGGTTTGCGTCACAGCCGAAAGATTTCTCAAGGTGTATACCACAATCGCCGCGCCCTTTGCCGGTCTATTGGGATCAGCATAACCTACTCCAATCCCTGTTACTCCGTTCCGTTTGAGCATCGTTCGCCATATCCGACTCTTCAGCTTGAAAGCTTGATAAAAGGTAGCCACAGCCACATACATCTCCTTTTCATAGTCAATGATGTATATACATATGACTAATCCGCACATTATGACTGTGCGTTTCCCTAGAACAGTGAAAAAGGTGTGGGCTGGAAGCAAACGACTGCTTTTATTGATCAGTCTTCCTGAAGAACTCTACCATTTCGATAAATGATTGCTGAGCTGAATGTACGTGATATCGGGGAGAGTACGGATCACTGAATCCGTGCTGTCCGCTGAATTTATGTACCCGGATATTATGGTTGTCTAAAGCTGAAATGAGCTCATCCACATTAAATGATATTTCTTCCTGTGGGAAAAAAAGTAGTGTTGGACAATGTGGAGTTATTTCCAAATAATTTCGAATACGAGAGCCGTAGTATCCTACGATTCCATCAACATATTTTTCTTTGCTACACAGCCAGGCAATCGTTGCCCCGATGCTAAACCCGACGATAAATACCTTTTTATAGCGAGCTTGAATACTTAACAATAAACTTTCAATATGATAAGAAGCACGTTCGAATCCTATATTTTTTATGAAATGGGCATAGGCAGCTTCCTCTTGCGAATAGTTAAAAGGCGTTTCTTTGCCTATTAAATTTGGACAAATGACGTCGTAATTCTCATCCGATAATAAGCTGCAATAATTTTGTATATGCTGGTTAATTCCATAAATCTCATGCAGCACGACAATGAGGGTGTCCGACTTCTTATCTATGCTTATCATGTTGCCCCCCTAGGTTTGAATATGGGAAAACAATTCATCCGGATACGCATATTTATACTCTTATATTAACAACCTGTAGATAAGCCTCTTCAGATATCGGAGGAGTATCTGGGATTATTGTGGTTTGAGGGATGATGTGGTTGCCATTTCCCGTCTTATCGAGTCAGAAAACTCATCAAAGGGCTTATTCTCTTGCCCGGGACCCTACGATATAAATCGCTATATTTCATCATTAGAAGTTTCCCATTCGAATATTCGCTCTTCGAGCACTTCGTAAGCATTATTCATAATTCCTAACCTCCCTTTTTTAGAAAATACTATATCCAATATGATCATTTCGCTATATATTTTTAGTTGAAATCTTGAGAAATGCTACCTGGCATACACCACTCATCCAATCAATTCTACATCTTCACCCTATGATATAATTCTCTCAGTATTATCGTATGGAAGGAGGATACAGATGTCGGAGCAGCAAGTATACGTCCGGTTCCCAGAAGAAGTGGACGTCACAGAATTGACAGCAATGTACAAACGCAATCGGGAATTCTTTGATACGTTTTCGCCAAACCACCAAGAAGAGCACTATACGGAGGAGCACCAGCTCCAAACGATTATTAAGAGTAAGGCTGACATGGTAGAGGATCGGAAATATTCCTTCGTGGTGTGCCACAAGGAAGACAATCAGATTATAGGCAGCATAGGTCTATCTTTTGTAGTAAGGGGACCACTTCAGAGCTGTATGATCGGATACAGCCTAGACCAAGCCTATAACGGCAAGGGTTATATGACGGAGGCGGTGAAGCAGGTGGTTCGCTACGCTTTCGATGAACTAAAATTTCATCGGATCGTCGGAGAAGCCTCTCCTCGGAATCCAGGGTCCATCCGTGTGCTTGAGAAGGCTGGCTTTCACAAAGAAGGCATTTCTCGAAGCAACGTAAAAATTAATGGAAAGTGGGAGGACCATCAGGTTCTGGCGATTATCAATCCATCAGAGGATATCTAAGTTTAGTGAATATTGGTCTTGAAAGTTAATGGAAAAGAAAAGTTATGACCACCTATTAGAATGCGTTAGTTGAATGACAACAGCGACAGTCTAAGACTTTACTTTTTAAGTCTTGTTCTGCCGCTGTTTGAATTTTTGCTCAATCTAAAACTTTATTTCCAATGCACATTTTACAGAAACTATATTCGTTTTGCTGGGAATCTCAGTGCATGATTTCTTTCTTATTCACCTTAACGCCGGATAAGGACTGATCAAACATTTCGAGAATAAAGAGGAAGCGCTCAGCTTCACGAAATACATGATCAGCTAATAAAGGGTGAATAATGCTTTTTATTCGGCACTCGTCAATCAAATCACGCGCTGTTTTCTTAAAATCTCGCAAGGACTTAACAGAGATACGGTTTTCATCCACAAATTGACTCAGAAGTGGAACGGTCTGCGACTGTGGGCGCATATAACTTAAATCAATCGCTTGAAACATTAGTGTATCAAAGTCATTACTAAACTCCCTAGCTTGTTCAACCAGTTTGCGTTCGGATGGATCCAGCAAATGGCCTATGAATTTTGCGTGATCAGCCATGATCTTTAAGAAAAAAATATTTTCATCAATAATAGCATCAGGTAAGGGTTCAAGCGTTCCTGAATTGAGTTCCCCTAAACGATTTCTGAAATAATTCGCTTCCCGGCTTACATGATCTACCAGCAAGGGGAAATTGGTTTGTCCAGGAAGTTTGCATTGTAATATAAGCCCCAATACCATCCTCTTAAATGCCCAAATATTTGTCGCCGCATTCTGTACTTCCGTATTAAACTCTTTGATTGTATAAGGATCTGTATTGATATTAAATTCATACGATCTTTTCTCAATATCCTCAAAGATAGCGTAAAACCGATTGGCTTCTGTTTTAAGTTGAGTATCTTCCGCTCTAAAGCCTAACCCCAGAAAAAAGGAATGCTCCTTCATAATCCTGGACCAAAAACGTATTTCATCTAATGAGCGTGAAACAAATGCATCCAATGATATCCCTCCTCTAAATGAGCAAAAAAGTACTTACTTAGTCATATGGGATATGACAGGTCATTATGAATATCGAAGTTCAACGTCTCATACGAATCCAATTCCGAAATTGAGCCGGAGTTATTAAATCATTCAGGGTTTTCTTCCGTTACCAAGTCTACCCGAAATTCAAGCTGGTCTCTCATAAAAATTTTACCTGCAATCTTGACCGATTCTAGCTTAATCTCCTCTACTATTCCCCCATATTCCTCACGAAAAAATAAATTCCAATATATTACTTTCATTTGAATATATATCATTTAATGTTTGGACAATTATCCCAACACAGTTCTATAATTCTCTTGTTATTACATAATTTTAGGAGGAAGTCATGAAAAATATTTATAAAAAACTAGGAACAATAGCGTTAGCTCTTCTTATTGGAGCTTCGGTGTTCGCTTTGTTCCCCACAGTTACAAAAGCTGAGACTACAAATGTAACTTGGACAAATGGTTCTTTAGTAAGAATTCTTGGGAGTAACGGTGATGCCGACAAAGCAACTGTTGGGAAAACCTCAGGAAAATGGTACTGGGAAGTAAGCGTAAATGATAATAGATACGATTCTATAACTCTAATAGGAATTACTGGCGAAACAGGCACACTACCCACATCGTCATGGGAAATGATGGCTAAATATGGCGTGGATGGTCAACTTTTAATTAGAACAAAGAACACATCAAACAATATTCAAAGAACTGCTTATGGTAGTATATTTGGCGGCAATGACGTGATTGGTATAGCTTTAGATTTGGACAACGATAAAGTCACATGGTATAAAAATGGGGTTTCTCAAGGAACAAGCATCGCAAAACCTTCAGAACTTACTGGATCACAAGTGTTCCCACTAATCTACAATGGTACTGGATCAGAAAAAAAACTTACTGCTAATTTTGGGGCAAGTGATTTTAAATATCCAGTTCCTGAAGGATTTTTGCCTTATCAAGCTACAGGTGGATCTACAACACCTGACCCATCTACAAATCCTGATCCATCGACAAAGCCCGACCCATCTACAACGCCTGATCCATCGACAAAGCCCGACCCATCTACAACGCCTGATCCATCGACAAAGCCCGATCCGTCTACAACGCCTGATCCATCGACAAAGCCCGACCCATCTACAACGCCTGATCCATCGACAAAGCCCGATCCGTCTACAACACCTGATCCGTCGGATACAGATGGTTCCTCACAACCAACTGGTGACCGCGCCATTCTAACTGTAACGATGGACAATGGATTTGATAAAGAATTCGATCTGAGTAAAAAAGAATTGAATGCCTTCATCGCTTGGTATGACGCTAAGGATGCGGGCAGAGGTGCTTCATTCTTTGCCATCGATAAGCATAATAATAACAAAGGCCCGTTCAGCAATCGCAAAGACTACGTAATCTTCAACAAAATTCTCACATTCGAAGTAAGTGAGTATTCAACCAAATAAATATAGGGTTTGCAACCTGCTCATTTCAATAAAAAAGCGCAGCTTCCAAAAAGCATGGACGCTGCGCTTGTATTTAACTAAACTGCTCTTGAATGAGTGCAAAAAACCAACCTAGACTTGGCTTCCAACTTGGTTTGGATTAAGATCCATATTTTTAGTGTACACCTTGCTATTAATGAGACTGATGATGCTGTTAACAATAATTGAGGTAAGTATCGTTAACAGAATTAACCACAACAAAATCAAGATAGATACCTTGGGGAAGAAAACAATGCTCTGAAAATAATAATAACAAAAAAAGGTATGGGTTAACCAAATATTCATTG
The DNA here is from genome assembly GCF_011066175.1 of Paenibacillus sp. EKM211P. NCBI lineage: Bacteria > Bacillati > Bacillota > Bacilli > Caryophanales > Paenibacillaceae > Paenibacillus > Paenibacillus sp. EKM211P. The sequence continues at coordinate 81,699 of NZ_JAAMNS010000011.1, read as the reverse complement.
AATTTTTACCTAGGTAAACGAAAGGTTTGGTTAGTTTTAATTTATTCATTAAATGAATACTAACGAGGATAACTATAGGGGCTATTATCATATCAATCGTTGTCTTCTCAAACCATTGACTCGTAGTACGAAAACGGAATAATAGCACAAGAACAATAACATCAAATAGTATATTATTGAAAATAATGGAATCATAAATCTTACTCATCCATGAGTACAATTTATATTTTGCAAAGAACAGCCCTATCATAAAAGGCAGCTGCCAATACATAATACTGTAATAGTTTCCTTGTGAATATGAATTATAAAAAACAAGGCCAGCAATTAGAAGAGTTACCCATGCGTTACGTTGGAAGGCTTGGAAGGTGACCGGAAAAATTAATAGCAGCAGAATATAGTCATATAAAAACCACCACTCACCATTATATGAACTGGACAGCGCTATAAAATTCCGCAAAAAATCCATTATTGAATTATGTTGAAATCTATCGGAAGTTCCAAAGAAGTATAAACCCACCGGAATAAAAAGCAAAAAAACAACCCAGTAGTTTATCATGATTTTGCTTAATCTTGTAAAGCTTTTCTGCATTAAATGCTGTGGATTCTGAACATTGCTCTTATATAAGCCATAGCCACTTAAAAATAGAAAAATAGATATTGCGATCTGGCCAAAATGCCCTAAATAGAACTCCCCTCTTTCATGAAATAAACTAAATAATGAAACATAGTCGTACTTTAGTCTGTCAGGAAAAGCAAAAAGATGATGAATCAAAAGTAGTACTACAGCAATCCCTTTCGCAATATTTGTTTCTACAAGCTTTAATTCCTTGTCATGGTGCACACAATATCCTCATTTCTAGTTGTAATGGAATAGAGATATATTAGCACAAACAAATAATATAAAATATTTATTTTTTTTAGCACCATATTACGTCCCAATTTCATACAAAAAATGCGATCTTCAAAAAGTTTGGAGCCTCGCTGTTAGCTAGATGGGCTTTCTTCCTTTGTCCGTATTTCGGTAGAGAATTGGATAGAAAAAAAAGCTTTCCATAGCCACCTTTGGGGTGATTATAAAAAGCTAATCTGCTTTGCAGCGTCTATAATGCTCGCTTAAAATTTTTCTGGAAACTGTTTGACAATACCTTCTGTCAGGAAGTCCGCTAAATGAATCATATGGATCTCATTTTTATCGGTTGCGGCAATATCTGCTTTCCAGTCTCCTTTGATACAGTTAAGGACTATTTCCGTAATCAACTGAAGGTGCGTATACAGCATATCTTGTAGCGTTTTGAACTGCCAGTTCGGATTCGCTTCACTTAAAAATTTGGCGATATCATCGGCGTTTGTATGCCAATCCGCCTCTAGCTTTTTCACGTCCGCCTGATTGCCCGCTTTGGCAGCCGCTACGATTTTCCCTGCGATCAGAATATGCTCTCTCAGAAGATCAGCCAGCTCATTACCGGCAGCTTCCCCATAATAAGGCTTGATCACATTACCTATATCCTGTTGGTTCCGTAAAAGTCGGTCCAATACATCCTTTTGGTCTGGACGATTAGATATGGCGCTGACAATATAGCTTCTCGTCCATATCGTATGATCGATCCATACCTTCTGCATATCGACTTTCAGTTGCACCATTTTGGGGATTAGGCAAATGTTCCCCTTATCCTCCCCCGCCTTCGCTTGCACGACAACTAGTGGATTCATGCTAAAAACGAGCGCCAAGGTTAACGACAATGCCAGTAACCATTTATTTTTCACATTCTTCTGCTCCTCTTACGTTTGGATTAAACAGGCTGTCTTATTATGGTTGAAATATCTAATTCTATACCACCCCTGCAATCATCTTACAAAAACTTGATTTCGTATTTCAACACACAAAAAAGGCCTGCCGGTGGTAAGCCAGCAGAGCCTATGACTCCATGGTCCAAGTAAAAGAAGCAATTCTGATGAATAAAGCTACGTCCTGGAGTACCCGTATAATCGTTTCGAAGCTAAATCCTTTTTGGAAAATAAGCCTGATGGGCATAACCTATTTTGCCCGGTGGACCGTCAGGTTGACCCGATTCGTCTCACACATAAATGTGGAGAGATGAACAGGCTCATCGTTTGCATCAAAAGCAATCTTCAATATCCGGAATAAGTTCGCCCCGATATCACATTCCAGAAATTTCGCATAATCTTTAGTCGCACCGATCACATCAATGATCTTGTCATTGCTCACGATCTCGGTGTTATAATCCTCCGCCAGAATCTTGTAAGTCGATTCTTTCATTGCGATCTTTTTTTCCAAATCCGGAAACCGGGTCAGTGAATAATGGGCTATATCATAAAAAAGCGGGCGGTCATCTACATACATCAAGCGTTCAAGCTCCAACACAGGGCTGCCTTCTTCAATAAGAAGATGTCCAGCCACCTCTTCAGATGCCGGGATTACTTCGCTTCTTAATATCCGTGAGTTTGGAATCATGCCCAGCTGGTGGCTGAACTCTGAGAAACCGCTTACGGATAACAGTTCATTATGAAATTTGTTGGAGGCTACAAAGGTGCCTCTACGAGGAATTCGCGTCAGGGTTCCTTCCCGCACGAGCTCCTCAATTGCTTTCCGTATAGTGATTCGGCTTACACTATAAGTATCACAGAGTTCTGCTTCGGTTGGAATCTGTTCATCCGGTTTGTACCGTCCGTCCTGGATATCGTTCTTCAACATTTGCCTGATCTGCATATACAGCGGCTGGGGGGTTGAAGGATTCAAATTCATGGTAAATTCATCCTTATCCATCAATGATTATAATAAGTATTATACATTGATGATCATCTCCAGTCACCATGCACCGAAATAACCTATCGTCTTCCCAGCTGTAATTGTCCCAAGCTCCAGGCAGTCCTCTGCTGAAAGCCCTTTCAATCGGCCGTAAAGGAACCCGGCAATGAAGGAATCCCCAGCTCCCATCGTATCCACGACGTTCACCTTACCCACGCCGTGCGGAAAGAATTGTTCCCCATCGTAAGCAAGCGAACCGTTCTCCCCCAAGGTAGCTACAGCAATCTGCGCTCCTCTTTGCTTGACCTCTACCAAAAGTTGGCGGATATAGTCATCATCCTGAGTGTACGAAAAGAATGGATAGTCTACGTAGGGCGTTAATGTCTGTATCCGATCATCCTGCAACTGATCCGAGAAATCAAAGGAAGTGATCAGGCCCTTTTCCTTAAAGAGAGGAAAGTACGGATCGGCATGGCCCCATATCCCTGAGTGGACAAGCTGATAATGGCCAGCAAAATCGATCTCTTCTGCTGTAAGGAAAAACTGTGCCATAACTCCCTCGTCGTATTCGCCGAGCCTCCGGTCATTCTCCACCATCTCCACGTGGGTTACCGCTGTTTTTCCGTCCTTTTTTAAAATTCGGGAAGTATCCACACCCTTGTCCTGAATAGCCTGGATCATGATCTCCCCATAAATGTCGGTGCCCACCCAGCCCAGATAGGCCGTCTTTGCACCCATTTCAGTTAAATAGACGGCAACATTCACCGGATTGCCTCCAGGATAGGCTTTGCCGCTTGCTTGATAGACATCCATGCAATTATCCCCGACTGTAATGATTCTCATCTTGCTCCCGCCTTCCCTGCTATTAAAGAATGAGCACTACGAAGTAGTGCTCAAATCAAATGCATCAATATAGAATGAACTAAGGCTGCGTATCTTAATATTCCATTTGGCGATAGTATCTTCTAAGTGTTAACGGATGATTTCTCTCACGCTCCAGGTAGGCGCTGATACGGCTTAGTACAGACCAGTTGATACTTACGGCAAAATGCTTTCTGAACTCCTCGCTAATGCCTTCCATGGCAAAGTCTTTGGTATCAATAATGGTCAGCTTCTTCGTAATCTTCTCAGCGAATCTTTCCACCCGATCCATTAGAGGTCTTGTCTCATCTTCGCCTTTCAGCAGAATAACACTGGTATCTTCAACCACAAGCTCAAGCGTGCCATGGAAGAATTCCGCCGCATGAATCGACTTCGCATGAATCCACTGCATTTCTTCCAGGATACACATCGCGTAGGAGTACGTGTTCCCCCACAGGTTGCCGGAGCCAACCATCATATGATAGTCAGTATCTTTATGTTCTTTTGCAAAAGCTTCCGCTTTAGGGTCAAAGGTTTTGACTGCGTCCAGAATCGCACGCGGCAATAAGGCAACTTCCTTCGTGAACTGTTCATATTGAGGGAACTCATTGTTGTTATACATGAACCGGAACACAACCATGTACAGGAGCATGAAGAATGTATCGAAGGAATGTTTCTCCGAGCCGGTTGTGATACAGTGATCTACAATTTTGGTTAATGGAGTATCCCTTTCTGCCACAAGTGCAATCGTAGTCGCTCCCCGTTCCTTACAGAACTCGGCTGCCGCAACAGTCTCCTGCGTGGTTCCCGACACAGACGTAAAAATACATACGGAATCCTTACTGAAATGTCTGTTGTTCATCACCATAAACTCAGCAGCAATCGCCGCATGCACATCGATGGTCGAGCTTGATTTCAGAATATACTCATAAGGATACATCATCGCAATTGTGCCACCCGCACCAATCAGAAAAATATTGCTGTACCCTTTCTTGGCAATCCCGTCTACAATCTCTTCAATTTGTCCTCTAAAGGCCAGGCCCTCTTGTTCCACAAGCTTAAGGAATAACTGTTCGTCAAAATTCAACATTTACGTTCCCTCCCTATACTGGATCGGTTCCTCTCCAATATCATCCATTTTTATTTATTATATATAGTATCATAACCAGACAGTACAATTATAACAACTATTTTTGTAAAATCTGAAGGAAATCAGCGAGTCAGCATCGGCCCCCTTCAGTTCATCCGGACTAAGTCACTATATTACTACTGTCATGACTGCTTTTAGATCCATACTTCTTCTCCCAGTAGTAATACACAGGCAACCCCGTTGCGATGACTATCGCCGCGGCAATCATGCCCTGCACTGGAGCCCACGTAAAGGTTCCCCAAGCCAGCCATCCTGCCCCAAGGATAGCCAGGATAGTAGTTACTCTCCACATTGGCATGCGGTAAATCGGGTTATAATCCTCTCTCTTACGGCATTTATAGACCGCGGCAAAGTCCAGAATGTTAATGACCAGCTGAATCAGCGTGAAATAACCCAGCAGTTCGGTTAAATTGCTGAAGAACACAAGAATACAGGCCAACGTAACCTGAGCAATAATCGAAAAGCTTGGTGTTTCGAATTTGGGATGAACTTTCGCAAAACGCTGAAAGAACAGCCCATCCTTCGCCATGGCATACTCCAGGCGAGGCTGAAACATAATGCAAGAACTCAAGGAACCCAGGATAACAATAATCGCGGTAACAGCTACAAAAGATGAGGCCATGCCGGATAATCCGGGGATGTACTTGACGGCGTCGGACACAGCGGAGCTGGAACCCATCAGTTTATCGAACGGCATTAGGCCGGTGACACATACCGCAAGCAGCGTATATAAACCCAATACAATCAGTACCGAACTAATTAAGGCCCGAGGGAGAACTTTCCCTGGATTTTTGAATTCTCCAGCCATAAAACAAATGGCGGCCATTCCCGTGTAAGCCCACGTCGTGGCAGATACGCCACCAATTAAGCTTGAACTTGTCGCTCCTGCGACGGGCGTGTAAGCAAAGTTGTCAAAGTTCATATACATGAGGCCCAGCACAATGACAATCAGGAAAGGGATGATTTTGATAGCCGTAATAATGACCTGAAAACTACCGCCTGCCTTAACACTACGGTAATGGATGGACGTGATGATCAGAATGATCGCTACTCCTAGCAGTTTACCGGCAATTCCAACGAAGAAAGGGAAGAAGCTCGCCAGGTATGCAACAATGGCCAGAGCCATAATTGAAATGGACGGAGGATCGAGGGCCCAGAAGGTTGCCCATCCGTATAGAAAAGCCAAAGGCCTCCATCCTGCTTTATTCAAGTATACGTAACCGCTTCCATTTTGCGGGTAGGCAGTCGCCAACTCAGCCAGCACCATGACCTGAGGAATCGCAATAACTCCACCAATAATCCAGGCTAGAATTGAGATCGAAGGCATACCCGCAGCTTTTGCGACATCACCGGAAGAGACGAAGATTCCGGAACCTACCGTAGTTCCAACAGCGATGGCTAGGGCCGACCAAAAGCCCAGTTTTCGTGTAAGAGAGTCATTACTCATAACGAGTTCCTCCAAATCAAGGTGATAAGACTTCCATTCCCCTTATTTTCCTGACTGATTCCCTAAGTACTTCCTGTGGATTCTGATAATAATTGAACCCCATAATCTCTAGTGTACAAGCTCCCTCGTAATGATGGCTCTGAAGACTGGTTAGATATTCCCGCCAATTCAGCACCCCATCATCCAGAGCAAGATGCGCATCAGACAAGCCGTCACCGTCAATCAGGTGGAAATGAACCATCTCCGCAAGTAGGGAGAAATAATCTTCGGGTGTCTCGTTAGCGAGCTGCATCGCTACGGTGTCGATCATCCCTTTTAATGACGGAGAACGGATCTCCTCCAGCATCCTCTTGATTCCCTTAGCATCGATAATTAGATTCGATTCGAATCGGGTCAGAGGTTCCAACGCTAAAGTCACCCCTTCCTTCTCCGCCACCCTGGATATCTGATAGATGGAGTCGCTTGCATATTTCCATGATTCCAATTGTGATACAGCGAAGTCCCCTATTCCTGAAGTCACAAGCATCATATTGGTCTCCAGCTCCAGAGCCGCGTACAGATTATCTATGAAGTATACGATACTCTTCTGCCGCAGTTGGGAATCGGAAGCAGCAATATTGAAGGGATAGACACACTGTTCCGGCGTATAACAGACGACCTTCATGTCTCGGGATTTCAGTTGCTGCCTTATGTGCCTCAAGTTGCCAAGAACATTCCGATAGACGTATAAATGAGGCTCGCCCGCCCACAACTCGATGTGCTCGATCCCGAGTTCAGTCACGTGATCTAGGAAGTGCTCGAAAGGAAAATGCCTATACGTAATATTCATTCCCGCAATCTTCATTTGCTTCACCCCCTCTCATGTAAGCGCTTTAATTTGTTATGTCTTGTATTATAACTAAGGGTTACAAAGATTTCAATGCCTTTTTAAAAATAAATAAAAGCCATTCAGCCGGTTCTTAATGTGGGTTGCTCAGCTCCTATAGGGGCAAAAAAAAGCAAGCCTCAACGAGTACATTTGCTCGTTTGGCTTACTTATCATCCCCCTTATACCTTACACTTGAGATGTGGGGCGAATTACGATCTCGTTCACATCAACGTCAACCGGCTGCTCGATCGCGTACGCAATGGCACGGGCAATCGCCTCCGGTGGCATTGCGAACTGGTCACGAGACTCTTCGAGCCGGGTCCTCACCTCCAGATTCGTCACACCTTCAGCGAAATTCGTCCGAACCAAACCGGGTGAAATGATCGTTACCCGCACCTTATCACCAGCTTCCTGTCGCAAACCCTCGGAGATGGCGCGGACGGCGAATTTCGTGGCGGAATAAACGGACTGGTTTGGTACAGTTTTATGTCCCGCTGTAGAAGCAATATTGACGAAATGTCCGGAACCCAGCTTGCGAAAGACAGGCAGTGCTGCGGCGATGCCGTACAAAACACCTTTAATGTTGACGTCGATCATGTTCTCCCAATCCTCTACACGCAAGTCATCAAGGGGGGAAATCGGCATCACGCCGGCATTGTTCACGAGAACGTCAATCGTGCCGAATCGCTCACATGCCAAATGGATGAGCTTGTTTACGTCCTCCCGCCGTCTGACGTCTGTGCTAGCATACACGACTTCACCCCCAGCCTCCGCGATACGGGCCGCAAGAGCTTCAAGACGATCAGGTCGTCGTGCCCCAAGTACGACTTTTGCCCCATGCTCAGCCAGTAAAAGCGTAGTCGCTTCACCAATCCCACTGCTTGCACCCGTAATAACAACAACTTTATCTTTGATTCCGGACAAGGTTGTATTCTGGATTAATCTCATAGTCGAATCCTTCTTTCATCTGGAAATTGTCTTTCGCCTTGAATTATAAGAAATATCAAAATAAAGCAGGTAGACGATTCATACGCGTTCCTTGCCTAATCCTGTCTAGTTTGAGTTACAATATTCATATCAGCTTAAATGAAAAAGGATTGGTGAATAAGTTTGAACCAACTCATTACGGAGTTAGCTAAGCAAATTGCACGGCATACGTCTACGGACGGTTTACACCAAACTGCGATTTCAGAGCTTTGTTTCAGGCGCACATCCGCGGAAACGGAACCGACGCATACCCTCAACATGCCCTCTCTTTACGTAATTGCCCAAGGCTCTAAAACCGTCACATTTGTTGGGGAAAGCTTCATATGCGATTCGTCCAGTTATATGGTCGCATCCGTACATCTACCAGTGATTGGGAAAATTACTCATGCTTCTCCGCAGTTGCCGTACCTAAGTTTACAATTAACACTTAGCCCTGATGTCATTATAGATATAAGCAAGAAATCTAGTTCACAGAAAAAGGGAGACACAGGAAGGGGCATTTTGGTTAATCCGTCCACTTCCTTTCTGTTAGATGCGATTCTACGCCTCGTCAATCTTTTAGATTCACCCACGGATATCGAGATACTAGCTCCACTCTACATCCGGGAGATATTTTATCGTGTGCTGGAGGGAGAGCAAGGAGCGCTCCTCAGGCAGTTCGTTGTGATCGGAAGCTATGCACAAGGTATTTCAAATGCAATACATGTAATCAATCGTGACTATTCTGAACAGTTAGTCATTGAAGAGTTAGCAAAAAAAGTGAACATGAACCCAACAACCTTTCACAAGCATTTTAAAAGAGTAACGGGTATGAGCCCACTACAGTATCAAAAGATCATTCGATTGCAGAGCGCACGTCGGCTGATGCTCAAGGAAGGCTACGATGCTGCTACGGCAGGATTTCGCGTCGGTTACGAAAGTCCTTCCCAGTTCAACCGAGAATACGCCCGCTTATTCGGACGCCCACCGATGAGAGATATCAGTCACCTGCGTGACATAGAATTCAATATTGGTTCTGCCTTAAATAATAAATAGCCCATCGCCCTGTAATTTGGAAGTAAAGTACACCGTTAAACTAACCGGCAGTAATCCGTAACGGGTATCCTAGACCTCGGATTATAGGGTCTGTCTCGTAGATAATTCCCTAACTTGTCCTCTCTCAATTATTACCCTGTTCCCCGTTCTTTTCCATAAACACAGGGACCAACAAACGGCGCCTACGAACCCAGGCGAACTAAAATTCTCCGTAACGTAAGCAATTTCTTTAATTAAAAAGCTCTGCCAACCATAAGGTTAGCAGAGCTCTCTATCTAATTTAATTTCGGGCAAATCTCGGAAGAAACTTGATGAATGCGGGATGTATACAATCTTTTCAAAAAGTTACACCCAACATGATTTAAGGATGATAACCAAAAGGATATAGAGCACCAAGATTGCTGTTGTAGAAGTCCACGCACCGCAAACAGCTGGACCTGCGCATCCACTCATAACTTTAGCCCTCCTTTATTTGTCGTCACCTTAATATATGTGTGAATACACACTGTGACTGGGCATGCAGGTAAATAGAAAGAAAATATCCCGCCACCAGTTAAGGTTAGCGAGGAGTTACTCTGCTTATGTTTAAGCTCCTCCAATGCTAACTTCGCTCCGTCACTCTCTAGCCACATCTGTTTTGCCTTGTCCCGCTCAGGACTCCGTTCTCTCGCCATGTTACACAATCACCACCCCCACGAATGTAAATGCAATTATTTTAATTTATTTAATAATATGATGTGACCTTTGGCAAAACAAAGAAAGCCCCGAACCAGAAAAGGTTGGAGCTTTCTTCCTTTGTTTGATAGCTTGGTTTAATTAAAGTTCATCTGGGGCACGGCAATAGCGGAAGTCCGCAAAAATGCCACGCGTGGCGGGCCGCTATTCAGCCGGAGGATACGCTGATAATCAGGGGGACGTTACAGTATAGCGGCCGCAGCTTCACCATATTTGGGCATTACTTCAACAATTGTTTGCTGGTTCGTACCTGCCTCTACTACAGGAGCTAAATATACACTCATTTCATCAATAAGTCCTTGCAGTTAAAATTCTAGTGCTTTCTAAATTGAAACTCCCATCCAAATTGCTATCTGAGCGTCAGCACCAACTCCATCAGTCCACTATTTGTAGCGGGTTGAGTTTTTCTAATTGATTACTATCGATATTCTTTCTCATCTCCAGTATTTCCACTGTACCTATGGGCATGAGGAATTCTACCGTTTACTGTTGTATACCCTTCAAAATGATGGTAATGCCCGCCACCAGTCAAGGGAATAGCTGGTCCTGTAGTTCCTCTAATTAAATGCGTATGTTGATCGTTAAATGATGTTTCTGCATAATAATTATGAACATGCGGAACACCACTTGGAGCTGGTTCTGTTACCCCAGCGTAATGATGGTAGTGTCCCACATCAAGTGATGTATTCCCTTTAAAAGGATGTACGTGAACATTAACTGGTCTACCATCCCACGAACTAATAAAAAGCTTATGCGAATGGTTAGAACCGGAATCACCGGAATGAACAACAAAACCTGTTATTGGTATTTCCATCAGTAGCCTCCTCTCTTTATCAACTGCCGTATACTATGAAAGAGGTAGTGTAAATGTTCAAAAGGTTATTGGGGTTGGTTTCCACTATTCGGGTGGGTGGCTAATAGGCTGTCAGAGCGTGTGCATGCCCTCTCTCTGTTCTCTTCTGCACTCCTTCCGGCATTCCCATGTAACGGAAAGAGCACTCAAAATGGCTTACATCCTGTCGAATAAATGCAAAAGAAAAAGCACTCCGTTTAGAGTGCTCACTTTATTTTACATACAAATTGAACCGGCCAATCCTATTTGTGAGATGTTAGCTGCATTATTTGATATCATATAGAACTTCCCATTTTGGAAAACTAGATAGGTGAAGTCTCCATAAGTTGAGTTTTGAGGGTTAGTCTCGGGTGATACAGAATGTATAAAGACTCTACAAACTCTTTGCCCACTATTAAGTGTAAAGTCAACCGTTTGATTTATAAACGAGGCCACTTGATTTGGATTTAGTAGATACGTCGGTCCTCCTAACCCACGTTTCCCACTTTGTCTATTCTGATTTGCATTCTTCATTTTACCCACTCCCTCAGGAATTTTTTCGTTACGGTGTATGCTATTCAATTTTCCCTTAGGCGTTAATGCATAGTTAATATTTGTGTTTTAGCCCAGTTTTGGAATCCTTATCTGGCCGCTGCTCAAGCCGATGCTTATCTGCATCCATGTCTTTCCTTCATCGCGACACCGTCGTCATGTTGTTGTTCTTCTTGCTGACCGTTTACTGGCTCCCCATCTTTCGGCGGTACCGTATTGACTTTGCTTTTGCGCTATTCATTCCACTTGGCAGCCATTGGTGCAACCCGCTTTCGGTATTCATCCACCATAAGAGAACGTTAGAAAAATGCTCGCTCCAACAAAAAGCGCGACCTCCAAAAAGCCTGGAAGCCGCGCTGCACTTGAATTTTATAAGATGCTGGTGAAGGGAATTGAACCCCCGGTCTACGCATTACGAGTGCGTTGAAATAGAGTTTTGATGGGTTCTACAAGGCCTCTATAGCCTGTCCAACAATAAATAGGGTTCCGTCAGGTATTACAGATATCCGTATTTCGGTAGAAGATTTGGTAGAAGAAAATAATTGAGGCAACAAGTACAAGGCAGATGCCTTAATGGTCTCAAGTCCCTCCGTCTCATCTCCAGATCCTTCATAGCAGCATCCTACGGTCGCCTGCTGAAAACTGTAGACTGAACCGCGACGTTAAGTTAACGGGCAGGATAGTTCAAATACGTGGTATCATGTGGTGAGTAATTAATTGGAGCCCTCTTTTACAATGTTGAGAATGGGGGAAATCGTGGTCGGCTTGGAATGGGGAGGTTTGTATAGAGAATTGTTGGGAGATGGAAACCCATTGCTTATGGAAGGCGCAATGGATGTCTGTCATCGCTTATCAAAGACCCATCGAATGTTCGTAATCACGAATGGTATCACTCACACGCAATCAAACGCTTGAAGCAGTCTGGGCTATATAAGTTTTTCGAGGATATCTTTGATTCGCAAAGCATTGGTTATCAAAAACCGAAGGAAGAATTTCTCAATTACGCCATAAGTCATATTTCAGAATTTAATAGAAAGGATGCGCTTGTCATTGGAGATTCATTGAATACGGATATCAAAGGTGGTCTTCAGTCGGGCATTGACACCTGTTGGGTCAACAGAACCGGACAAATAAGTCCGGCAGAAATTAAAAGCACATATACAATCTCAAACTTAATGGAGCTCACTTCCATCTGTTAGGCTGTAAAAACAAGCGCTTGTGCCGCCTCAATTATCACTTTTTGGTGACTATATCACAAAAAAGTGGGTACTGTTTTTCTTGTAACTTTTCCCCCATACTATCGTTCATAGGAGGTTCATGAAGCAGACAGAGCATCCTATACCATATAAATCATTATAAAAGGAGTGTAATAGAATGGGGAAATTTGACGGGAAGGTAGCTGTTGTAACCGGAGGTACAAGCGGCATCGGTCTCGCGTCGGCACAACAGTTCGTAAAAGAAGGGGCTTACGTTTTTATCACGGGACGCAGACAACGTGAACTGGATGAAGCAGTAAAGCAGATCGGAAAGAATGTTACAGGTGTCCGAGGTGACATATCTAAATCGGAAGATCTAGATATTTTATTCGAAACAGTTAAGCGAGAAAAGGGACACTTGGACATTCTCTTTGCAAATGCCGGACTAGGGTCATTTCTTCCATTAGGAGAAATTACAGAAGCACAATACTACAAGACTTTCGATGTCAACGTGAAAGGAACCATCTTTACAGTACAAAAGGCATTAGCTTTGTTTCCAAATAAAAGAGGTTCGATTATTCTAACGGGATCCACTGCTGGCTCGACGGGGATGCCAGCGTTTAGTATCTATGGTGCATCCAAGGCAGCGATCAGACAGCTCGTCCGCAGCTGGATTCTTGATATGAGAGGGACCGAAATTCGTATAAACATCCTTAGTCCGGGAACAATCGTAACGCCGGCGTACGATGAGTTATTTGGCTCTGAACTAGATCATTTACTTGAACAGGCAAAAAATGATATTCCGCTCGGCAGAGTGGGGCAGGTTGAAGAGATCTCCAATGCTGTCATGTTCCTAGCCTCTAATGAAAGCAGCTATATAAACGGCGTTGAATTATTCGTAGATGGCGGAGTAGCTCAAGTTTAACCAGGTCATAATAATTTTCAAACGACAAAGACTTTTAAATCAACTTAAATGCGATTGTATTATCCCCTCCATGTAACGTTCAATTTTTCCTTCAGTGATCCTTGAAGGATTAAGCGATACATGAAGGGGATATTCTTAGATCGGGAGATGGTGAATTGATATGAAAACATTTTTCTGTGAACTGGAAGTTACACTAGAGGTTATCGGAGGAAAGTGGAAGGGGCTTGTTCTTTACTATTTAATAAAAGGACCTAAACGGACGGGAGAGCTTAAGCGACTCGTTCATAATATATCGCAAAAGATGCTGATTCAAACTCTTCGGGAACTGGAAACAGACGGATTAATTCGCAGAAAGATGTACAATCAGGTACCGCCTAAGGTGGAATATTCAACGACGGAACTGGGTCAATCACTTGAACCCATTTTGAGATCGCTTTGTGATTGGGGGGGGAATTATGCAGAGCAATCCTTCGCTCCGGGCGAGATTGAGATTTTGTATCTGGATTAACTGTCGGGGGACAAGAGCATAGTCCCATTTGAAGTCGCTATTTTAGCGGCTTTTTTGTTTTATCGTTTTACGTTGATGTTTTCGAGTGATGAGCAATATTCTAGTACAGGTTACTTCGTAATTAACAAGGTGCACTACAAAACTAAGGACACAAAACTTGTCTCAGAGATTAATAGGTACGTCTTGGATTATGGCAAAAGCATCATGCCCCAGCTGTTGCCACGAGTCTGAGCAAACAGGTAAGCGGTTGAGGCTAATGACAATGAACCCATTACGCTAACGGGAAACGTTATTCAATGCAACAGCCATTCTAAGGGCTGAATTTTCACCGAACATTTAAAAATTGGACTCATATTATTTCTACCTAGAATGTCTTCTTTCTGTAAGCAATTTCTTTAAGTAAAAAAAGCTCTGCCGACCAATTAAGTTAGTAGAGCTTTTTACTGTTTAACAATAATCCCACTTTCGTTTATCAGTATATTATATCAGTATATTATCTAGTTAACTTATCCTTGTTATAGCTCCTGATATAAATAGGGTTTATGTACTTGAAATTTTGGGAGCACGTAGTGTAGTGAAGGAGCTTAATTTTTAGTGTCTCTTAACTTCCAAACAAAAATATAATCGCGCTTGGAACACTTACCACTTCGAATAATATACTTCTTTTGTTCTAAATCAGACAACGCCCTCTCAATGTCTTTTTTACTCCTTCCTGTTTTAAACTCTAACTCCTCAATCCTTTCTAACTTTCGCTTTTGCTCCCAAAGGTCATAAAGTACTTGGAGTATTTTGTACTCTAACTCACTCAGCATGCCATTCTCCTTCCTTTAATTCATAACACATTATATGAAGCATTTTTGTAATGGCTACAACAGCAATCACTCATGCTACCCACAAATTAAAGCATGTTAACGTTAAGCTTACGGGCATCTTTACAATAAACACAGTGGATTGGTATGCAATCATTTTTCACAAGATCCGTACATACAAATCGTGAAATAACAACATATTATAGTTGACTGCTAAATAGAAAGGAAATGTATTCCTGTGGTTGATAAGTTAAAAAAATGGTTGTTTAAGCAGCCTTCACGATCTAATAGTGGCACGAGCCCTGAACCAGTTAATGACGAAAAATCGACTGATCTATCCGAAAAGCTGAGTGGTACGCTTAAGGACAACATGACCCTGCTGAAGCAGAAAATAGGACATAGTACGGATTTCAATCTTCGTTGTTTGAACGATGAACAGGGAAATCCGGTTCTCGCTGTAGGTTTTCTTCAAGGTCTGATTGATCAACAAATTTTAACGACACTGCTGGAGGAACTCACTGCAGGTATTCGAAATGGAGATGTCTCTGATCGCAATGCTGAAACTTGGTTGATGGGTCTTATCCCTATTGGGGGGATCACTTGCCTGGAAAATGAGCAATCACTTATCCATGCCGTTCTTTATGGACAAGCAGTTCTCCTCGTTGAAGGCTGCTCCAAGGCCTATGCAGCTTCTATCAGCGGGGGGGCTAAGAGAGCAGTTGAGGAGCCAACATCGCAGACAGTAATTCGCGGCCCTAAAGAGGGGTTTACGGAGGATATATCCACCAATATCGCGCTCCTCCGGAGAAGGATCAAATCAACTGACCTCCACATTGATTCTCGAATTATCGGATCATATACGCAGACGAAGGTATCGGTAGCATTTATTCGAGGCTTAGCAGATCCGGAGGTGGTTAAGGAAATCTCCAGACGATTAGATTCCATCAACACTGACAGTATTCTCGAAAGTGGCTATATCGAGGAATTTATTCAAGATGGGGTATGGACACCTTTTCCAACTATATATAACACTGAACGCCCGGATGCTGTAGCAGGCAGCTTGCTTGAAGGGTTGGTAGCGATATTGGTTGATGGGACTCCATTTGTATTGATTGCTCCCGTAGCCTTTTTTCGGTTCATCTCTTCCAGTGAGGACTACTACCAACGTTATGATTTGGCATCTTTTCTTCGGATCGTTCGGATGGCATCCTTTTTCTTGGCATTGCTATTACCTTCGTTCTACATTGCAACAACTACGTTTCACCAGGAAATGCTGCCTACAACACTGCTTATCACTCTGGCTGCACAGAGAGAAAATACACCATTCCCAGCCCTGCTTGAGGCGATGTTAATGGAGCTGACCTTTGAGGTTATCCGCGAAGCAGGTGTACGAATGCCACGTGCAGTAGGACCTGCAATCTCTATTGTCGGGGCGTTGGTTCTTGGACAAGCTGCCGTTCAGGCGGGTTTGGTCTCCGCAGCTATGGTGATTGTGGTGTCATTCACAGCTATCTGCAACTTTGTGATGCCTGCGATCAATATGGCGGGGTCTGTTCGTTTGCTCAGATTTGGACTCATGCTGTTAGCGGGTTTATTTGGATTATACGGAGTTTTATCGGGTTTGGTTCCCATCCTCGTTCGATTAGTATCTATGAATTCGTTCGGCATTCCTTATATGGTACCGATCGCACCTTTCTATAAGAGCAATATGAAGGACATGTTAGTGCGTGTACCTTGGTGGAAAATGAAGAAACGGCCGAAAATGATGGGGAGTTCCAATCAAGTAAGACAAGCAACGGAACAGGAATCATTTGCAGAACAAGCGGGGGAACACGGCCGAGATCCCATGGCGTAAGGAGGAACCGATATGTCCCAATTAGGCAGGTTTTTTTTGGTCTTGGTCATATTATTCATTTTGCCGGGTTGCTGGAACCGAACCGAACTGAATGAGTTGTGGGTAACTGCAGCTACAGGGGTAGATATGATGGACGACGGACAGTGGATGATGTCCTATCAGCTTATTGTTCCCTCCGCCCTTGCAAGTGGTACCGGAGGAGGAACCGGAGGGTCTTCTCAACCGGCATCCCATGTATTCTCTGTAAAGTCCAAAACCTATAGCCAGGCATTATTGTACAGCAATTTAAAAACATCAAGACGAATTTACGTAGCACATAATCGTGTTGTATTTATCGGCAAAAGAGCGGCTGAGAAGGGAATGGACCGTTTAATCGATTTTTATCTTCGTAATACGGAAGCGAGGGAAATGGTCAATATGATTGTAACAGATGGATTAGCATCCGATCTATTAAAGAAATTGTTGCCGCCAGAAAAACTTCAAGGTGCCGCCATGGCTGAATTAATCGACAAAGAGAGCGATATTTTATCGTTGTTTCCGAAAGTTAGGGTTTATGAGTTCGTATTAAGTATGAACTCG
This sequence comes from Paenibacillus sp. EKM211P, assembly GCF_011066175.1. NCBI lineage: Bacteria > Bacillati > Bacillota > Bacilli > Caryophanales > Paenibacillaceae > Paenibacillus > Paenibacillus sp. EKM211P. The sequence continues at coordinate 64,593 of NZ_JAAMNS010000011.1, read as the reverse complement.
GATTCCAAATCCATCGGGGTACCTGTCGCCGAGTTGATTGGAGAAAGGGACTATCAGAACGAGAAGGAAGCAGAGAGTCTGGATGTCTTCAAAAAAACTTCAGCTCCGCTCAAGCTGGCACTGACTAAATTGGCGATATTCCAAAAAGGAAAGCTCAAAGGGTTTCTCAACAAGGAAGAGAGTCTGGGTGTATCTTATCTGTCTCAAAAGGTTAACAACACTGAAATTTCGTTCCCATGCGGCGAACAACCCGGTAGGGAAATGTACTCTTCCCTACTAGTAAGCTCTGCTCATGTAAAGCTTACACCCAGAAAAACCAGTTCTCACTACACTATGCAGGTTGGAGTGAAAATTAACGGGACTTTAAATGAAACAACATGCACTAAGGATATTTCCAAGACAAAGACCGTACACGATTTGGAAGAAGAGATTGCAAAAGAAGTGACCCGTACGATAAATGAGGGCTGGGCTAAACTTCAGGAACTTGGTGTAGATGCAACGGGTTTTGCTGACCGGATTCACCGGAGTTTCCCAAGGGAGTGGGAAACGGTAAAAAAAGACTGGGATCAAGAGTTCAAGAGGATAGAACTGGACATTCGAGTGGATGCACGGATTAAGCGTCCTGGACTCCTGCAGAAGCATATCGGAAGTCAAACCTAAACCAATTTGTATGAAGGGACTCAAAGAGTATGAGTGGAACCGTCACCAAGGTATCCGGATTAGCTATCGCCTTTTCCTTGTTTCAGGTTGGCAGTACAACATTATTCCTATTGGGAGCTAAAGCCAAGCAAGATGCATGGTTAGCCATGCTGATCGGTGCACTTGCAGGCTTCGTACTGCTAATCATGTACTTATACATGCATAAGCTTGACCCACACCGGGATTTGTATGAGCTTCTATGCCATTATTGGGGAAAATGGGTTGGTAGTCTGGGGGGGCTTTTGTTCATCGGCTACTTTGCTTATGAAGCTTCCAGGAGTGTCAGGGACATTGGTGAGCTCGGCGCATTGACATTGTTGAACAGAACCCCTACCGAAGTTATTACGCTTATAGCGTTAGCTGTCTGTGCTGATGGAGTACGGTTTGGACCGAGAGTCTGGTTCCTTTCATGTCATATATTTCTGCCTCTTTTGGCTTTTGGTTACGGTATGCTACTATTCCTTACTCCTTTTACGGGAATCATTCACTATGAATTTTTGTTTCCTGTATTGGAGAATGGTTTAACTCCTGTAGTGAAGGCTGCTATTCCCGAGATCGTGTCTTTTCCCTTCGGGCAGACGGTTCTTTTTCTTGTGCTGTTCAAGATTGTCACGGATAAACGTAAATTACAGCGATCGATCGTCATTGTTTACTGGATTACTGCTGTGTTCCTTATTGTAATGAATGAACTTACAATCCTGGTTCTAGGTCCGGAATGGGCAGCATCAAGCACCTATCCATTATTTGAGGTTACACAACTAATTCAGCTACCGAAAATCGTTGAGAGAGCTGATGTCCTATTTTCGATGATTCTATTTATTGGAATCGGAGTCAAAACAGCTGGTTTTATGTATGGGGCCGTCATTGGACTTCAAACGATAACCCCCTTTAGATATAAGCCTGCGCTACTGTTGCTAAGCATCATCATATACGGTCTTACGTTTCTCTCCCCAAGGTTAACCGAATTTTTGTGGTTCGGTCTTCATGTAGCTTTGATTCAAATCTGGCCTATCTTTCAGATTGCTCTGCCTGTCCTCCTCTTCCTGACCATGCTAATTCGGAAGAAAAAGAGAAGGGCTTATAGTTAGTACCTATTTTTTCTTTTGGTTAATAAGCAGGTAAATAACCATATTATAAAGCGTACCCTTTCGACTATTTATCTGATCTTTATGGTTACTTTATCTTAACCTGCTAATTCAATTAATCATAACAGACAGCTTATTTTATATACATTACTTGTAATGCAGTATTGCTTTTAATTACACATTAATTCTTCAGTTTTGGGAATCATATATAAAGAAGGAGAGGTTTTGAAAGGGGTCCTGTTCAATACACTGTCCTTAGATTCGTTAAACACACTGTTTCCTCAGATCGTTCAACAAAAATCCCGCCAACCAATTAAGGTTAGCGGGATTTGCTTCTACTGACTTTTAAGCCCCTCCATGCTGTACTTGAGGCTCTATGCCATTCGAATGAATAGGTACAGTAACAATTAACAAAAAGCTAGCCGCGACGATCATCAGTGCCATTTTTTTTAACATTGTTCATCCACACCTTTTCAATAAGATTTAAAAAATTTGCTTTGGTTTCAGGAGTCGCATGTTCTCGAAAATGTAGAAATAGCCCCATACAATTTATGAAATAAGTCTCATTATTTAGTGTATGATAACTTACCATAGAATACATCAAATGTTTAAAACCATCATCGTAAGAACTTCGATGTAAATAATAATGAGCCAACTCGTACCCGCACCAAGCAAAATAATCTGGTACCACTTGATGAGTATACATATCACTTGGTGAGTGTTGCGATAATAATAAAACGTCCGCTTCAAAGCGTTTAATTATGTTACTAACATCAATATCATATCGGTTAGCTGCTATCATAATATTCAGCAGCTGGATGACCTTATCTTCTTGAGTTGTATCCTCTGCTGCATCGATGTATTCAATATAATCTTGTAGCACCTTTATTTCTCCGGATAAAAGCTTATTGACAATAATATTAGCTTTTGACCAGTGCTTAAACAAGCCAATCCAGTGTTGGGTATCTTTGTCTGTCTCTTTAACCCAATCTAAATTAGCATAGGCGTATGTATATTGTAGAGCTTGGTGATAATCGCCTTGGGCTTCGTAGACACCTGCACACAGCAGGTCAGCATAGGAAATGTATACAAACAATGGACGACTTAGCTTATCAGTACATTCAGTATTTCCTCGACTCTTATGTTCATGTTTCAAATTATATTGAATTTCTGCTTTAGCCCTCATTAATTTTGCTACTTCCTCTACCTTGTCCCATTTACGCAATGACCTATACACGTTGGCTAAATCCTTCAGTGCGTCAAGCTGGTCAATTTCGTCCAAACGCTCAACATAAGGCTCAAACAAAATAGCTGCCTTGAGATTCTGACTTTGGTCGTCCCCAATCTGAATCGTGAAAATACGATATTGGCAAACTGCCAAACGCTCAGAATGTTGATATTTCTCCGTTTCAGCTACACCCTCATAGAGCAACAATGCAGCCGCATGTCGTCCCTGTGCCGATAATTCCTCCGCAATGTCAAATAGTTTGGGCGAATACAGTAGATTGTCCATGATGGCCCCCACCACTCGACGGATTGCATCCAGCTTATCCAACTCCGCACAGCGAAATAAAAATGGCTCGATTCGTCTCATATTCGGGGGCGTGTCGATGATGTAGTTTTCTATAAATAGATCATAAAAGTGACCTTCTGGTAAACCCATGCCCTCAGTCAGTAGGTCAAGTTGGTTAACAGACATAGATTTATTGCCTGTTATAATGCTACTTATTATTCCCCTGTTCATCCCTGTAATTTGCCCAAATTGCGATAAGCTCCAGCCCTTTTGTTGTAGGTATCTGTCTAATTCTGCTCGAATCGTAGGTGTATGCTTCATGTCATAGCCACCCTTCGCATAGAAATTCCAGTATTTTATAATCATTTACTATTTTTGTACAGAAATTAACCAATTGTCAATATCTTTTTTGCGAATCATGTGGAAAAGCTACGTTTGTCATAAGGGTACTCCTGTAAACAAAAAAAGCACCCCACCGGCTTTAAGCCAGTAGGGCGCTTCGTATTCCCAAACGTTTGTGATTATTCGGCAGTAACAGGCGGTTGTGTAGCCGGAACAGCAGTTGATTCTTTAGTAGAAACTGTAGGTACTTTATTATCTCCCACAGCTTGGTTTACCAATTCGCTAACTTTAGCTGCAAAAGCCGAAACAGCCGCTTTAGCTACATCTTCAGGTGGCTGTAATTCAGAATCAACGCGCTTGGTTTTACCAGGGTTAAAACGTTCCCAAGCCAATTGCACTGCCGATTCTATTTCATCCGAACCAACCTGTATTCCAACCGCCCCCAGCTTATCTGCGAGGTACTTAGTTGCCCCGTGGAATTTAGCAGCTCCTTGGCCTGCAAATTTGGTTTCGGCATAAGCATAGGCATCATGTGCCAGTTGCTCAATTCGCTTGCGCTGCTCTGCTGTAAAACGAGCCTCATACAATGGCTTTAGCTTTCGGTATACCGCCGTGCCAAGAGTCAGCGCTCCGATTGTAACCAGGCCAATAGCGGATAGTGCAATGGTTGTAATGTATTGTTCGATCATAATAATTACTTATCCCCTTTTAGAATGTTTTTACGTAGACGATTAAGAGCAACAGCAACTTCTTCCCGAGTAATTGGCGCACCTGGACGGGTTCCATCAAAATACCCGTTTTGGGTCATTTCCTTCCACGCATCGGCTGCCCATGGGCTAACTTTGTTAATGTCTCTTTGTTGTTTTGACACTGTTTTTTCCTCCTTTTTCATTCCCTTGATCCAATTACGTAACTCATCCACTGTTCCGTTGTACTCGTTAAGGTCCACTGGTCCGCCAATGCCATTGACCCGCATTCTCCCGTTCGGCAGCGTTCCGCCTGCGGAACCATCGGAATACTGCCAAAAGTCCCAACGTGTCCAACCGGACGCATCTGGTGGTACTTGTGTAGCGCTGTACCTTGCAATCCATAATGGATAACTGGACAGCCCCGAAAAATTGCCTATGAATGACGGATACGTATAAACAATCGGACGCACTCCAGTAAGCCGCTCAATCTCCTGTAAAAACGCCTTGGCTACGGCTGTAATCGCCGTTTTGCTAAGGTTGGACTTATGGGACTCGTAGTCCATCACGGGCGGCAGGTCAAACGTGGACGCGCCTCCAGCGTCCTTTATTGCCTTTGCAAAGTTTTCCGCCTCTCGTCGGGCCAGCTCTGGCGTATTGGCAGAGTCGTCAATGTAGTGATACGCCCCGATAAGCAGGCCAGCCGTCTTCGCATCTTTCACAAACTGCAAAAATGTTTTTGAACGGAACGAGCGTCCCTGTGTAGCTTTAATGAAAACAAAACTGATCCCGTCTGCAGCAACCTTTTTAAAATCAATGCTGCCCTGATGATGAGATACGTCAATCCCTTGTGCATTACGTCTATTTCGTTGTTGCATCTGTTTCATCTCCCTTGTCTTTCAACTGCCGCAAGAAACTTTTAAGCTTGAACGGCAATGGGATTCCCAATGCCCCAAGATTCTCGGCCAGTGACAGCCCTTCACGACCGGCGTAAAAATAAATCGCTGCGATCCTAAAAATAGGCGCATCTGGTTGTAACCAATCATCAATTTGTGCAGATAAACCCACCACCATTAAAACAGTAGCCTTACGGATTCCTCCCCAAAACATCACATTACTGTCCGCTTTCTTATTTTTAAAAGCTGCGATAACTCCGAAAATATAATCTGCCACCATCATATAAAACAGCACCTTCAGCGGCTTGTCCCACCCACCCAAAAATGTAACAATCAGACCAGTCAGCGCCGTAACTCCCCCTGCCGCCGCCTCCTTCTCCGATGCCCCAACCATTGCGGTCCATACGGTGCTGCCAAACATTTTTATTTGGCCCACTACCTTTTCCTCCTTAAAAAATAAAGCCCCCGAGCACTCCGAGGGCATAAAAATAGCGCATCCGATTGGATACGCTGGCTAAACATTCTGTGGTGTTGCTAATATTGTCTTTTGTTCTTCTTCGCTAATAAATTTTGGAGTGTACAAAATTAGCCGTTGCTCATCAACTTTTTTCATGGTCCACATGTTAAGTAAAAATGAATACATCTATTTCACCTCCCCCGTTAAGATTTGGTTGTAACATCCATAAGAGCAAGCATAGCGGCCTCCGTGCTATCTTGGCGCGTCTTGAGCTCTGCCACCTGATCCGCGAGAGGTTTCTGAGGCACAGGGACTGAATCGTCGGGTTTATCTGTTGGAAAAGTAAAAAGCATACTCTGTGTAGCTGGATCTACTCGGTAAGCAATTGCCAGAGCGAAGTCCTCTGTGTGTTGCCCATATTCTAACTGCAATACGCCTACTTGATCCCTGTCCAAAGCTTTTATTTCAGGGTAAAAACCGAAATCATCATCGATCGTTGATTCGATTACATCCCCCTGTGCTTCTCCACGAATCAAGAGGACTTCCCCTGTAGTTTTCCGATAAAAAATACGTCTTCCAAATTTAGTCATCTTTTTCTCCTCCTTATTCGATTGCCCACCATAAAGATATTCCCGCTTCATATCTGCGAGGTGCTCCGCTATAGATTCCAGACTTGATAAATACAGTTACAGTGGTACCCGACAAACTGACCGCTATACTCCCGTTTGTATTGCTGATATCTCCTTGTGCATCCGGCGCTACCGTTATAAGTCCTGACGGCAACGAAAACTGATTCCACCCACTGCTCATCGAAATTATAGCGTAGACGGATGCTGATACCCGAATGAACAACCTACCTATATTAAATCCTGTGGGTAGCTGGAATGTCCTTGTCATGACGGCAGGTAGAGCTGCAGTTTGTCCCCCATTAGGCTCACCGCTAATCGACAGATTTAAATTGCCGTTAGCATATTTTTTAACTGGCATATTATTTAATGAGGCGACTATTTGATCGGCAGTCATATCAGTATTGGCGCTTCCTCCCTTGCCGTTGATCGCGCCTACGATTTTATTTTTCAGATCAACGGCTTGCGTAAAAGCTTGGTCTGCCCGGCTGTATGCTTCATTGGCTCGATCATATGCCGTCTTGACCGCGATCGGCGCGGCTGCCTGATCTGTAGAAGTGCTGCTTACCGATGTATTAATCTGCACAATTCCGCGCCCCTGTGTTGACGCAGAAGGTAAATCCGATGCAGGATGCGTATGCGCCTTGGGTGCTGCATACTGTTCCGTATACTTCTTGGCGTTGCCCTCTGCTGCATTCCATGTTGCTTGCTTTGCTGCCGTAACATGCAGGTCTGTATTAGAGACGTGATTGTCCAGTGCAGCCTTGGATGCAATGTCATTTCCGGCCGGATCGTTTTTAATATTTTCAATCTGTGCAGCCAACGCCTGGTCGTTTTCATAAAGCGTATCAATCGATACATTCAGAACGTCTGCATGTCCTTGGTCTGTGGTAACAAAACGCCTTGGTTGCTTTATTGGCATGATCTATCCCTCCTTATCAGTAGATATCATCGATCTCAAAAATAAACTCCATATCTGCATCCTTGATTTTATTGGTCATGGTGCGAACAGCAGTTAGCTTGCCCGCCGAATCAACCAACGCCAGCTCATTGATCGTTTTCCCGGCTAGCTCGTTTTCTGCAAGCGAGCAGACATAACGAATAGTTGCGGGGGCAATGAATTCACAACTGGTAATATCCTTTTGCAGCAACTCCGCTTTTAAAGCCTGCTCAGTACCATCCAACGGCAGCGGCTTGCCTTCTGCATCCACCCCGCCACTACCAAATGCCATTTTGACCACCTTGGTTAGCGTGCCACCTTCGGCACGAGCGCGGGCCATCTGCTCCCTAGCGTATGCTGTTGTAATGGTTAAAATCTGATCTGCCATATTGACCTCCTATATTGTAGATATTTTCTCTGTGGAGCTGAGCAACCTGCTGCCATCTAGCGGAACACTTCCGTTCAACAGCCAATAGTTCTGCCGAACCTTTACAACGCTTTCCTGTCGATTCTCTTCCTGATGCTGCGTCCTGAGCTTCACCTGGTTTCGATATCGCTGGCGCTCGTTGGTCCATCCAGACAAGGATGCAGCACCGCTCAGTAACTCAACACCATCCAGATACCAAGGACGACCACCAAAAAAACGAACACGCGAACGAAAATGTATGCGGGAATGGATCTGATGTGCATGATGAAATTCAATGTGAATTGAGGGCAAAGCCTTATTGATGTGGACAGGCCGAATGTACTCAAAATCTTCCATCAGGCTTTTAATATCCAAATCCGATTCGACTGAGTAAACAAAACGAATTTGCTTAGCGAGAAAATCCTCTTGTACGTCCAACAGATTGCCATACTTGTTACCGATCAGCCGTAACGTAGGCAGCGTAAATGGCCGCTTGGCCCAACGTTTGCGACGTATCGCGTCACGGCGCTGCTCCAGTGTCCCAACATGCTCCTGTCGGAAATATATCCATTCCCAAATGGGTAATGACCAGGTAGCGGTCTTCAAAACAAATTGATTTCCAAGATCGTCAATCGACTTTTCACGCTCATCCACCACCAGCTCTATAACACCAAAATGCCGCTCGGCCATGTCGATCTCATACATGTGCGGGGGCAACATTTGCCTATAGCGAAGAGGCATCATGTCAGGTTCACCTCAATTTGTAATACGGACGTTACTGGAACCTCAACGTCTTTGGTCGCTCCATTAAGCGTAAGATTTTCATAATCCTCCACGCCTTTGACCAACAAAGCAGCACCAACGTAATTAAAGACAAGCTTTGTACGGCCAAGAGCATAATCAGCAATGCGCTTTCTGATTGGTTCGATCAGTTCAGTAAGCGGAAGAACAGTATTTAATTTCGCTGCTACTTGCAACGTGAACACTGGGGCAGGATGAACGGCCAGATCATGCCCGGCAATCCGCTTACTTTCCCATAAATCCGTCTTAACTTTAGCGGCGAACTCTTCTGTTACTGGTTTGCCCTGCAGGTCAGTCAGGTACAAATCTATGGATACATCATTACGAGCCTTCTCAACAGCCACAGCACCACCGACACCCTCCAGTTCCTTCGCCCATGCTTCATAGTCCTTACGACGTCCACTGCCTTCCTCAGTAAACGCACGATCAAGTATTCGCAATCGGTACGTATCATCGTCCTCGCCCACTTTACGGGGCATTCCATCCGACCACCCGTGACCATCCAGAAATTCGCCATCTGCCCAAATGGGGAAGCCCTGAAGGAAAGCATACGTTAACAGTTCCTGCTGTTCGGAATATTCCATAGCTATCGGGTACCACAGATCATAGAAATATTCTCCCGGATCAGTAGGAGGCGGGGGCAAGCCTTTTTCCTGTGCCAATGTAATTGCACGGTTAACCCATCGGCGATAGACTTCCTCGGGGGTTTCCTCCAAAATTGCCATAGGTGGCAGTGCCGGCAGATCCGTTAATTTCACATTCACAGTTCAATCGCCTCCTTCAGCTCCGCTTCTCCGGCTAAGCCAGTTAATTTAATTTTCAAGTACATGTTCTGGCCGTCCCGTTCCATAGACAGCACTTCTGCTTGAGATATTTCAGCATGCGCGGTCAATGCTTCCTCGATGTCTCGCTTGATCTCGACATCCTCCCAGTTGGCCCATTCAGACCGTTCTACACCTATTTCCTCGTCGTACACAACGTATTGAAACCGCTCGGTGTTCAGGATTTTCATCGCCGTCTGCACAAGGTATTCACTATAAGTAGCTGTTTTTTTGGGACGACCATCGTCGTTGGTTGCCATCTGCCGTGTGCGATAGTCGATAACATACGTCCATTTAGTTTCAGATGCTACGGTTTCGGTCAGTTCTACTTCATCTAGCTCGGAAAGATCCAAAACGGGAAATAGGCTTTCCTCATCAGCCATGTCCACCCACATCCTTCCCGTGAACATAATACCGCTGACCGCTCAGCCTGGAGACAATCAGGCGATCTCCGACCTGCAAAGGGCTTGGAATAACCAGCTTGCCACGTAACGAGCTGCGAGGGGTCTGCTTGTATGGCTCACCTGTTTCGTAAACTACACCGTTAGCCAATACGCCTGTAACGCTGCCTTTGGCTTCATTGCCCTCCAGATATTCAGCAGCTATGAAATCCGCTTTAACTTCCCGATCCAACAAATACTCAGCAAACACCAGTTTATCCGCTGGATAGGGAGTAAGGTCACCATCCACCTCTATTGACGGACTACCTGGCCAACTTAGAAGCGTAGCCCTTTCGGTGTCCCGTGCGTCGATTTTGTCTTTGGTTTGATCTTTTAGAAGCTTGAGCGCTTCATTCAGCACGGCTATTCCCTCCTTTCCAATTCCAGCGTTACGGTATATGTTCCATTCTTGTAGCTGCTATCAGCCGTGACGACAATCCATTTTGAAGTATGATCGGTCCTAGTCAGGACAAGCCAACCGGAACGCAAGCCGGATAACGTATGGTCCGTGTGCCGAACTGTAATTTTCTTGATCTGTTTGGCAGCAGACAAAACCTTTAACCGCTGAGCAGCGATGGTCTCCGGCTTTTCATCCTCACCAACTTCAATGATCTCTTCCATTCGGCCCATCGCCTTCAACGCACCTGCTGCCGTTTTAGTAACAGCAGAAGCGATCTTATCATCCTTCCATTTTTGTGCGGTTACGACTGTATATGTTTCCTCGATGCTGTATCCTTCCGTGCTGGAGGTCATCTGTTCGGGTACAAAAATAGGGACCTTGGTATTGGTCCCTTCGCGCATCACTTGCAGATAAAAGCTCTTTTCAGTCCTTACAAGGTCTATATAATATCTGTAGCCGCTACGCTCATATGCCTTTTGCAATACGTCTAGTACAATTTCCGAATGAGCCATCGTTCCATAACGCTCGTCCAAATTAAAGCCGAGAGCAGGGCAGCGAAAGTCAATGCCCGTGCTCTTGATGTATCGTTGCAGCTCCGCTCCAGCCTCGCCTTTAAGGTATGGCCTCGTACCCTTGTTCTTGCTCAAATACCAGCCGATCTCCCGCGCCTCAATTTCCCAAGCGTCTGTAAATTCGTCCTGCTCGTATTTGATAATAGGTCCGTGAAAAAATTGGTTTTTGTGATGATATAATGCACCACCGACCTTTTGCGAAAAGCACATCAGCATACCAGCTACCTTTATATTGCTCGCATTGCGAAGTCGTACCGTAGCGCTGCGGGCAATCTCATCCCGGCCAGAGGACCAGGACACTTCCTCGATGCCATCCGTCAGCATTTGCCGGGCGTTCTCCTTGCCATACACAACCGCAAACCCGTCCATAATGCATCACTTCCCTTTCGCCTTGGAAACCTTGTCTGATATTCGCTTTTTGGAACCGGTATAGTCAAAAGCGCCCCTAGCGTTCGGGTCCTCCTTGGCTTTTTTGCTTTTATCCTTGGCCTTCTTTTTTTTATCATCTTTTTTCTTATCGTTCTTTTTGTCCTTCTTGCCCGTAGTATTAGGGCGGCTTTTGGACGGTTTAGTAATCACGGTTCCAGGCTTGAGAACCTGTTTAGAGTTAGAGTAAGAGACGATTTTAACAGGCTTATACTCCACAAATGAATAGTTACCATGAAGATTCCCCTGTCCATCCTTGTACGTCTGATCCATCCCCTCCAAGAGCATCGTTTGACTAAATAGGTTCTCAAAGTTAAGTACAACAGGCTTTCCTTTCCATTGCTCCAGCAGCTTCCACGTTACTTCTGGTGTTTTATAGGTGACCGTTTGTTTGCTATCCGTCTCCCAAATCTCTTCCCAATAGCGTGGAAGGATTGCAGAAAAAGAGACCCGTTTCACCTTCGATACGGGTTTCCCTGTGCGTTCCTGACCAGTTATGACAGTGAAGGCTTCAACTTCATTGCCTCCAGTTATTTGAATCTCTGCCGGGGTGATCGGAAAGGTAAGACGGATCTTTCCTTGCGATAGTGCCAGCATCGCTTATCCTCCATTCTCTAATGCTTTCAATACCTCTTCGCCAACCACCTTGCGGATCAGAGCTCGACCTTGCGGACTACTAAGCATTTTTGCAAACTCTACAAAGTTGGTTATTCCTTTCGCGAGTTCACCAAAATCAATATTAATATTCTCAATGCTGACAGACTTCGGGGCAGTCGAAGCTGATGGATTAAGCATCTGTGCCATTGGCATCATACTGGACGCACCTATCAGGCTTGGCCGTCCGACTTGGCCGCCGTTTGCATAAGGACGTACACCCATGATTATTCCAGCTCGTTCCCAAAGCTCGCGGCCCCGACTGCGGCGGCTGGCTGACAGCGGAATGATCATTTCCGAACCAGCTTCGCCGACCAAGCCGACGTGCGGACGATTGATATATCCACCTTGAGCATATGGTTTTGGCTTAGGTTTCGGTGTAATTCCACCGCCGCCAGAATTAGCGTCTTTCGCATCCTTCATCTTTTTAAGGACGACGGCAACACTACTGACAACAGAGGATAGTGTTGGGAACTGGTTGCGCATACCAGCAATAAAACGGGACATAAGATCACTTCCCCAGCTATTGCCCTGGGATGAAACATTTTTGAGTGACAACAAATACTGTCTTGTTTTGTCCACGGCCGATTTAGCCGCAGCGCTGACACTATTAAAACTCTGTTTATTTTTTGCTGCCCCTTTGGCCACTTCATCCGCGCTGCTCTTAGAAGCGGTTCCTACATCTTTAATACTTTTCTGGGCTTTGCTGCTGTCACCCATTTTCCAGACAACACCCCACGCATTTTTAAGTGCATTAAGGCGCTGCTTAACTTCTGGTTGCTCAGCAACGGTTTTTAGTCCCTCTTTAAGACCTTTATCGACTATGCTTTTGCGCACATCGTCGCCAATCTGCTGAAGACGCTTCTGCTTCTGCTCAGTCAGATTGTTGATCGTAATTTTTGCTTCAGGAGGGGGGGCGGGCTTCTCTTCCTTCTTGTCGCCCGTGAACCAGTTCTTCACGCCAGTCCAGGTATCCTTGGCAGAATTAAAGATTCCAACCGCACCATCCACCACTTTCCGGGTCAATCCGCTTTCATCGGCAAATTTCCCGATCTTTTCACCGACAATGTTTCCGATGTATGCACCGGCCATTGTGCCGAGTGGTCCAAGAGCAGACCCTAAAGCCCCGCCAATAGCACCACCAGCCACGCCGCCAACCATCGCGCCGCCTTGCGTAGATACAGCCTCACGCAATCCCTTATCCTTGGATGCTTGGTAGAGGTCATATGCACCGGCTGCTACGCTTGCAACCGTACCAACGATACCGCCAACTTTAGCCGCTTTGCCTGCTCCTTTCAGGAAACCTCGCAGACGGCCACCGCCAGATGGCGGACTCGGTAGTGGCGGTGGATTTGGTGGAGCTGGACGACGAATACGATAAGGATTGTCACGCGATCCCCTTGGGCTTGGGTTCGGGTTAGGTGGACTTGGTGGAGTGGGACGGGGACCATTAATACGTATACGACGTCTACCGCCACCGCCTCCCGCTCCCCTACGCCCTCCACGACGGTTTCGTCTACGGCGGCGATCTCTGTCTTGGTCGCCCCCATCGCCACCACCATCACCTGCCCCGCCGTCTCCGCCACTAGACACAGAGCCATTTATATAGACTTTCGTAGCGTTAACAGTCATGGAAGCGATAGAGCGTAAACCGCCAATACGATCATCGACAGGGTTACGGTTTCCACTCAATTGGCGTCTAATACCGCGTCCGCCCATCCGCTCCCGTATTCGGGCAGCTCGTTGGGCTGGGGTTTCTTCAGGTGGTGGAGCTGGAGGTTCAGGAGGTTTCCGTCGAATCCAATTCCAACCGGCTTTGACTCCTCTGCCTGTGGCATTTGCCCCCGCTTTTCCCTTCTCTCCTACCCATTTAGCGGCAGTTGAAAGATCATCGTTGAACTTCTTTACTCCTTGTGCAAAGGCCCATAATTTTTTAGCTACCAGTACAGCAGCCAACCCGATTAAGGCAGTATTTATGGCTTTAAAATGATCTTTATAGAAGCTAGTCGCTCCGGTTATCGCACTGGTTATTCCAGTACCGAGCGCTTGAATGTTGTCCTTATTCTGCACTAGCAAGGCGTTAAACTCCTTAAAAGCTGGAAGGGCTGCCTGAGCAATGTTGGTTCCAATCTCTTGCATTTGCAAGCTCATTTCAGCGCGAGTTTGCTTCATTTCAGTCATTGGGTCAGCAGCTTGCTGCTTACGAAGCAAATTATCAGTAGTGCCCTTCATGTTTGGTGCTTTTTGAAACGCTGTTCCGAACGTCTTCAGGATGGAATCAGCGTTGTCTTCACCAGCGCCAGAACCCAAAGTTACAAGGGATTGTTTTAGTTGGCTCCGCGTTTGACTAGCCAAATCACCAACCAATGCGGCTATGGCTCCTTGCGCACGCTGTTTGTCACCTGAATTGATATCGTCTGTGAAAGCCGTCGCCTGACGTTGGGCCTCATCCTTCCCTGCCCCACGACTTGTAAAGTAATTCGCCATATCCCCTGTATTCAGAGCTTTGACACCAAACGTCTCCTTGAAAAAGTCGGCAGGCTTGTCGAAATTAAAGGCCCCACCCTTCACCGTCTGTGTTAGAAAATTACTCATTTGCTCTGAGTCGGTGCCGCTGCTGGAGAAATATGGGCTGTATTCCCAAAACGTATCGAACAGGTCCTGTTGTTTGTCACCTACTTCCTTATAGGCATACATCATTGAATCTGCCACTTGACTGTAGGATTCTTTAAAACTGTTCGACGCTTGAGACAACGCCCGCTGTACTTCCTCAGCTCCGGCATCCGGGCGAATGTATTGGATTTTAGCAGACGCACTTACGAAGTCACTCATCTTGGATTTGTCCTGTACTAGAGGAGCTGCATCGGCAAGTTGCCGGGTTCCTTCTATACGATCTGGAATAATGGCCTTTTTAACCAAGTCATCCACCGTATTAAGACTCTGCTGACGAATGTTCTCGGGCATGTAAGCTGCACTTCGCGCCGCCTCACGGCTGTAATCGGACACGCCTCCAAACATAGAATCACTCACACCGCTACCGAGCATAATCCCGCCCGCCAAAGCTGCCAAGGCTGAAATCTTGTCAGATACCTGGTCAACGACTGGACTTATAGAATCCTCAGCACGTAATTTCACATTAGCATCACGAATGCTGCGGATATCCGCGTCTGCACGATCAGCAGAACGCCTAAGATCATCAGCTCCAGCACGTGCACGACGAAAGATATCGTCCAAGTGGATCTGATTCATACGCCGTACTTCATCGGACGCGCCATTGATCCGTCTGCCTAGATCGTCCGCAGATTCCCTCGCCCGGCGGCTACCGGATACAAAATCATCAAACATGTTGCCCGAAGCCCGACGAAAATTCATCAGATCATCGTGAGCGCCCTGAAGCATACGACGCATATTTCGGACAGCGCCGGTTATCATATCCCGTGCCTCAAATGGCACCGTAACTGACTTAGTTGCTATTGTTCCCACCCCCTTCCTGTTTCGACATGGTTATTTCCTATTTAGACGCGCCATCTCTTCCTCAGCGATCATCGACGCAGCCAGGCAAAAATAATACTGGCGCTGTTCATCTATTTCATATGGCAAGACCTCAGAAGGCAGTTTTTTCTGGTTCACCCAAAAGTGAGCTATCCAGCTTGCTTCTCCGTCTTGCCGTATGAGTTTTTTGCTTCTTTCAGCAATTCTTCCTTAGTTTCTTGGAAGTTACGTACCGCCTTGCTGAGGATTGCATAATGGTCTGGGTTGCTGAACATTCGTGGCGGCAACTCATTCTTGTTTATGCAGTTGTAAGCTTTCAGAAGCTCTATGTTGTTCCAGTCGAAGTCATGGTCAGTCGCCCGCACAATCATAGCGTCGATTTCATTGAACGTTTCCTTTGGTGAACCATCGTCATTAAATGCCACATCATAGCAACGTCGGATGTCCATTGTCGTCAAACGACGTACAGACCATTTATCTCCTGCCACTTCCACTTCGATTTGTTCCGGCTTTGCCGCCGCCGTGCCAGCCGCAAGATATTTTTGTAATTTGTCGCTCATTGTGATTCCTCCAATTTATTAGTCTTCTTTCATCAAAACACAGGTATTTTGAATAATCACTGCATGTAAAAAGCCTGCAAACTACTCCTATTGGAGTCAGTCTACAGGCTTAAATGATCTAGGAATTTATTATTTTACAGTAATGTAATACTCAATTTGCCCCGATCCATCTGGTAGATCAGCCACAACCAAAGCGACTCCAGGCTTCAGACCAACTACTAGACCATCAACATTGAGATAGATTGGGTTATTGTCCCCCTGATCCCCACTAATCCAAAAACTTGAACCAGTCAGATACCTCGATTCGCCTACTTTAAGAGTTAATCGACTGATAACTGCGTTCGTAGTAACCCCTTGCGTAATTGCGGCTTGAGAATCTGGAGCGGCGGCGGCAGCCGGAGAAGCAAATGATGTCGATCCTAAAGAGAAGCATGCTGCAACAGTTAAAAGTCCAATCAATAGTTTCTTTTTCACCTTACATCATCCTTTCATATTTGGAATACACACCTATTATATAGAATATATATCCAAATATAAATAGCTTTTGGTAAAATTATCGCTAGATTTTCGAATTTTTTATGGGCTACTTCATGGATGAAATCAAAACTTGTAAAACTAATATGAATATTCATATTTTTTTAGACCATCTTTGCTAAAGGCCTATCAACATTGCGGAAAAGAACCCTTTGTTCCACTTAAGCCATGTAATCCGGAAACTTGTCAACGAAATCGAAATCCGTTGCTGTACCCGACAAGGTAATGTCTATACCATTGTTATCATCAATTTTCGCGACAAGAATATCTATTTCCTCATGAATGTGAATCCCTGTGATAAGGACACGTTCCGTGTTGCCCGTGATACGGTCTTCCAAGGAACCTGTAATACGAGGAAGAAACATTGTACGACCTGCTTTAAAGTCGTCCAGCAGTCGGTACCGCAATCGCGATTCAAGTTTTGACATGACAATTTTAACTGAAATTTCGTATCCTGTGAGTTGCTTCGTTTTAGCCATGCGCCGTGCTCGAACAATGTCCAAGTTTTCTGGTTTCAGTAGCACTTCCACTTCTTTCACCGTCTGTACGTCCTCACCGTTGTCATCCTGTAACGAGAGATTTCGTCCAATAAGTTCGCGTTCCATCTATTATTCCACCTCCCAGTCAGTATAGAAAATTTCGATAGCATCAAGCGGTTTGGCGCCGAGCTTGAAATATGCATAATCATTTTCACTTGTCTTATCAGGGTTTTCTGCAAAACTGAATTTGTCTGCAATGGCCTTCTGCTGAGCACGGATTTTGAGATATTCCAACACAGCAGCAATAAACATGCCGCGGCCTTCTTTGTCGTTATCCAGCTTGGCCTTCCAACGCTTGCCCGCTTCGTAGATATCGTTCATTACTTGGTCAATCGTAGCGGATACGCGAATCTTCCCAAAGTCCTCACGCTCATTTGGTCCGATCGTGGTCAGAGTGTTAATAGCAGATTCGATAATATATTTGTAACCATCTCGTGTAGCCATCAGCGTTCCCTCTGCCAGTCCTTTTAGTGCCTCAGTGTGGCTCCAGTCCACTTTTGCCAATGTCATAGGCACTTCAACACCCGTAAATGACTTATTGGCAGGTGTACCCGCAACCAGCCCAGCCACCCATGCAGCCCATTCGACGGATGTGTAGGTCTTGCCGCTGGTGTGTTCACCAGCCAACGAACAGTTAATTACATAACGGGCATTCATGGCCCGTGAACGTGCGTTGTGCGCCTCAATGTCGCCGTCCGTAGCTGCCGGGCCAGCGACAACCAACGTCGCCAGCTTGTGGCCCTTATCACGGCGATCCAGCAACCATTGTTTGGCGGAAGCTTGTACAGCCGGATCAATAGCGGAAAGATAAATAGTATCAAACGTCAGGCCGTACACCCGGTTGAATATGCGATTCCAGTCGGTCGCTGCCAATGTGGCCGTGCCAGTTGTACCGCCATCCAATTTGGTGTAAGCCACGTCTGCAAGGACAGCAGCTCCAGTATCTTTAAAACGGACCATAGCGGACTTTTTAAGAGCTTCCACAGCAGCGGCTTTGTCAGCCACTAAATACGTTTCAGTATCATAGATACCTTTAGTGTCGCGGACCACGATCTCCTTTTTGGTGTCGTCTATTAATGCAGGACGCACCATATATTCAAAGTCGTTGCCTCGTGTTCCTGGATAACGCGCCTCAATAGTGTAGCTGTCAGTAACAGCGACAGATGCAGCCTTTTCTTCCCCGTTTGTAACCCGGTAGCCGATAACAGTCGCCCCGCTTTCGGCAGCAAGTTCCAGTACATCAACAAGCTTGCCGGACTCCTTTAGGCGCTCTGAATCTTCAGCCATATCTACGGCTTGGTTTGGCGCGCCCCATTCGGCCTGATAGGGAATGAGTACGCGGCCAGTTGTTGGAACAACCCGAGACCGTGCCTTTACTAGCAATTCAATGTACGCGCTGGGCCTAACCCGCTGAATTGTCATTTGGCGTTTCCTCCTTTGGTTTTTTCACTTGTGGTACTTCTGGTTTAACAGGCACAGAAGCAGGGGCTTCCTTGACCGGATGCAAATACGCATCCAGTCTTCGCTCCACTTCTGCCCGCGAAAGTAAAACGTCAGCAGCACAATCAAAAAGAGCGCCCGCAATCTCGTAAGGCTCTGCCTTCAAGATCGCTGCGCTCTCTATCCATTCCTGCTTATTTCGTTTGTTTAAATCGTCAGTCATGCGTCAAATTCCTCCCCGTTGTGACTGATATAAAAATTGTTAATCTTCTGAATTGTGCTGCCATCGTCATTGACCAGTGGCTTCGGTACACTGAGCAAATACGAGTACCTAAAGGTGACCTCTACTTGGTCGGCCTTTTTTCGGGTCCGTGGCGGCTCAATGACCAGCACAACCCCAAAACGCTTGGATGCTACGTTAAACCGTTGCTGCCGCAAGTAGAGGAACAACGGGTCAAGATCAAGCGGTATAGGCTCCCCCTCGTCCTGCTCGTCCGCTCGTTCCTTGTCATAGTGGAACACCAGCCCCACATCTTCAATGATCCGATCAGCTCGCGGCGTGTGAACCTTGTCCGAAACAAGATCCGTCTCGATAAACACGGCAGGCAGTTTAAAATCACCAGCCAGCCATTTAGACCGATCCCGCAAGATAGAAAGTTCAGGATACACCCGTCGCACGATCTCGGCCCAGGCTTTTAAACCAACATCCATCATCAGCGCAACATCCTTTCCAGCTCAACCTCTAACCGCCGCATGATGAGTTGGTTCATTCCTCCCTCAAGGTGCTCCACAGCAATATCAAAATAATGCCTGCCGATGAAGCTGCGCGGCTTTGCCATAAACCCAGTCTTGGCAGACGGATCATAGACAAATGAGCCGCCACCACTCCAGTAACCCGGCACAAAATGTTTCTTCTCAATGGTGTAGCCATCATTGACCAATTGTGCATAAGGCAGGTTGGAACCAAGCTCCAGCGTGATCGCATTGCGGTCTACATCCCATTCCCACACGTTATTATTGTCGCCACGGGAAAAGGACTGCCACATGGCCCCGGTGTCGATCAAGCCCTGACGGTCAATTTCATCAATGATTAGATTGAGCAGTGTTTCCCCGGCTGCCTCCGCGATGTTACGCAAAATACGTTCCATCCCTTCATCAGCTATACGACGGAACCGCCGGGCCAGTCCATCGAAATCATGAACGGTCATTTCCCTTCACCTCACATGTTACAAGCAGCTCGCGCCAGTAACGACGCGGAATGGAGTCGATCACCAGGTATCGGCGGCCTAGCAGCACCACTTCGTCACTTAGTTTAACGTCAGCTTGTTTCGGAATACCTATCGTCTTTTTGACGATGTACATTACCGGCTTAGAATCTGCTTTGGCTTCCGTCGTAGTTGTCACGACAAAGCATTTTACGTCAGTTATCTTACCGGATTTCCGATCGTCGAATAGGTCGTCATCATCTCGTTTTTGACCAACACGATACACGGCCAATGGCGTTTTAAACCGGTGATTCATAGCACGTATGCAGTGATGTTACCATCATCCGGTCCAGTCTGCTTTTTCACCCACAGAAACAGGATAGCGTCCACATCAGCATTACCCGTTGTTTTGCCTTCCACAGCCTGACGGGTGTACGTCCAAGCACCATCGCTCTCGGACGCATAATTACGCGCCACGGATGCAAGATATTCCTCGCTGTCCTGCAATGCCAATCCCTCCGCCAGCTTGGTCCAAGCCAGCATAATCTGCTTATCAGGTTCGGCCGGGAAGGGAATTGGCAGATACAGTTCAATACGTACTTGCGCGTCATCAATGTATTGCTGTAGCAGCTCAGCCGGTGCCTCTTGGATCGGGGTTACCCGGCTACGCTGTTGGAGGATTGTTGGCGTCAGCACTTTTACCGTCAGCCCCTTCCGGTTTCGACGGATCATCTGCAGGTGGCGTATTATCGGAAGGCTTACCACCGCCACGTAAAGCAGCAATTAGATCAGACTTGTTCATGCTGCCGAATCCTTCAATGTTGGCAGCCTTAGCCTTGTCTTTAAGTTGGACGAGGGTCAGGTCTTCCAGCGGAATAACCTTATCTTCCTTGATATCAAAATCCGAGCGTTCACGTAGCTTTTTAACGACCTCACCTTGTTCAACCTGCACCGGGACTTTGGCCGGGAACCGGATGCCGTAAAGCATTAAAGAAGTGTTCTCTCCTCGGTACGTGATATATGCCATCAGAACGTCACCCCTTCTACGAAAGACACTGCTGCCGGCTCTTCGAAAATGGAATCAAAGTCGGAATGAATAGCATAGAAACGTTTATCCGCATAAATAGCCTCTTTGCCTTCCGTGGTCTTGCGGATTTGCATGTCATAGGTGTTCACCAGGGCAAAGTTTTGGTGATATGTGAAGAGCACTTTACCTTCAGGTATGTGTGGCACTTCCACAACGTCGTAGGAGTTAATTGTCTTCTGAGCACCCATAATTTGAATTTGAATTGAAGCGCTGGTATCCTTTTCAGCCAGCTTTTGCAGCCGTTCGCTGAAGGTGTTGGGGTGCATGAAGTATTTAAATACCCCACCAGTGCGCAGACGAGTCGGGATGGACCGTTCCAATTCAAAAAAGATACCGAGCTTTTTCTCAGCTGGGAGCGTCGTCCAGTCGACATAATTCCCCGTGGTCTTGGCCAGCTTTAGCCATCCGTCATTGATTTTCAAGAAATCATAATCCGGGTCGGTATTAGCGGTGGCTGTATCCCCATTGAAGCCCAAATCCTGCATGTTATCGCCATAGTTTTTGGTCATAGCTGCCAGGATGATTTCCTCAGCATTTTGACCGCGTACGCGCCCAGTCTGACGGATAAATTCCTCCGTAATTTCGAATGGAAGAACTACTGGAGCCACTGCGTAAGGCACCTGTGGAAATGTAGGTGCGGCTGTATTCGAGGCCATGACATTCTCCACTTTGCTCCGAAGGTTGCGACCAGTTACACCAATTTTATCAATTGTGCCTTTGGCGCTTTTACGATTGATTGTGCGAATACCTTTCAAAAACTCCGTAGTTTCGTACGCCATCGCCATGAATGCTTCTACTTGCTCGTAAGTAAGAGCAGTCTGGTCCATCGGTGTAACGATGGCAGATTTTTGAATGATTTGTCCATTTGTTCTCATATTTGCTTGTCTCCCTTCATGGTATTAAAGCAGGCCGCCGAAGCTTACGCCGCCAGTAGATTTTTGAATTTCGTCTACGATACCGCCTTGAGCGGAACCACCACGGCTGTTCTTTACAACTTGTACGTCAGTAGCCAGCGCTTGGACCTGCTCAGTCAGCGGTGCTAGTGCCTTTTGTATCGCGTCAGTCAGCTCGTTTGGTTGCGGTTCAGCAGGTGGTTCTGTTCCCGCTGGCTGCCCAGACTCCGCCCCTTCTTGCTTCTTTAATTCAGTAACTTGCGTCGACAGGGCCTCTACCTGTTTGGCAATTGGTGCTACGGCAGCTTGTACAGCCTTTGCAATATCTTCTGTGTTCAAATCGTCGTCCTCCTTAGGCTCAGCTTCTTCAGCAGGAGCAGTTTTTGTTTTTAATTCGGTCAATGAAGCAATGGCATCATCAATGTGTTTCAGATTGTCCGCAGAAATCTTCTTCCCAGCTTTGGCGATCTTCTCAGGTGGGCTACCGATTGCCTTAACAATATCTTCTTGAATGAGCACTTCCTGAGCGATGTCCACAAAGTCCTGAAGGGCTTCGCGGATTAATTGAGGGTCACTCTCCATGCCGCTCTCCCAACTATCCCAACGAAAAAGAACCGCATTCAAGGCATCCTGAGCAGCCCAAAATTCGCGGTTCTTACGGTTCTTATTGTATTTGTCAGCGACTGCGCCTTTTTCAATCAATCCCATTGCACCGAGCGCTTTAACGATTTTACTCAAGAGCCCTTTGGATACCTCCCCGTCTTCCTTGATCTCTTCCCGCTTACCGACACCCCACATCGAGAAGCCGGTAATCTCGCCTTTCTGAATATCAGCCCAAGTGTCGTCATCCGTTACCTTTACCCCGGCAACCCAGGAGCCTTTAATAATAGTTTGTTCACCGATCTCCATGTCACAAGGAGCAATATAGGATTCGACTACATAGCCTTTGTCCGTATCTAGATCATGCTGTTTATCGATGTTGTAGGTGTGCTGTTTCTCCATGAAGAGATGCGCGGCCTTTTCAATTTCCTCCGCATCCATCTGATCCCCATGAGCGTCAGTCACGTCTGGCTGGTATACCACGCCGATTACAACCCTTTTGGCATCGTCAACCTTGGCAATCTGTACTTGCTTCTGGATGGCATTTTTCCCGGTAGATTTAATGATTGCAAACGGTACACCATTGGCGCCCTTATCAACCAGCGAAATATGAGTAATCTTTGCATCCTTCAATTTAAAGGTCATATTCTCTTTCACCTCCCCTCATAATTAATCGAGTACCAACTGCATCGTGCAGCGGCAGTTTACGATTTCCTTTGCCTCACCGGACGGATCGCCGGGATACATCAGTTTGCTGTCACCAACTTTAAACGGTTCGTCCAACGGAACCACCTGACCATTGGCCTTGCGATGGCTCTTGCGGGTACGTGTGCCAGCAGCAGACCGCCATTTCTTTCCCTTGGCAATCTCCGACTGCTTCCAGCCCTCTAACTTGCCACCGTTGGCGGCTGCTGTGCTCATGGTACGTGATACCCGCTGCGCACGCTGCATACTAAATGGACCATCTTCCCCGCTGGCCGCTTGAGCACTAACTTCCTGCACTAGTAATGCACGCTCGGAAGGTGTAGCCCCTTCCTCAATGGCTTTGCCGAAGCTACGCAGCAACACATCCGTAGAAGTTTTGTTCATATCAGGAACCAACTTTTTAAGCTTCTTAGTAAAACGGCCAGCAGCCTTGTTGCTGGTGCTCCAGACCTTTTCCTTGTCCAACGCGGACAGCTCTGTTTCCCCGGCCAAATGAAACAGCGGTTCAAAAGCCTCCTGTATGGCTTGCTCAAACAGTTCTGCGAATACATCCGTGGTATGCAAGGCAATAAGTACCTTACCCAGCTCCCCGATATCACCCAGGGCATCCTCGCTTAGTTCCGAAATGGCATCATGAAGGGCTTGCCCCTGTAGCTCCAAAATCTCAATGATCTTGTCCTCGCCCTGCTTGTACAATTCCTCAAGTACCTTACGCTCAACATAGCTCAGCTCAAGGCTATCAAGAAATTCGTCATCGTCAGCTTTGGCAATCAGCGCCCAACAGGACTCACACATGCAAAGCTGCCTCCTTGTCAGCCTGTTTTAACAAGCGTTTGGCAATTGTAGCGATACGATTCTGCATGTCGTCTGTGTCTGTGTCAGGCTCTGGCTCAAGCAGTGCTGGCTGACTGGCTGCGAGCTGGGCAATAGGCGTATCCAGGTATTCCTCGCTGAACTTGGTCTCATCAATCGTTGTGCCGAGTACATCCTCGGCAATCGGAATCAGATCCCGCACCAGCATAATGCCCCGGTCAGCGATAAAGTCCAGCATAGCCTTGCGATCCGCAGGATCAATGATCTTCGGCCCCCGCAAAACAGCCCGTACCCGGAATATATCCATAGCCGGGAACAGGCGTTTATTAAATATCTCTGCCATGATCCACTTGCGGTATGGCTCAAAAACCTGCTCCTCAGCAAACCGTAGCGCGGCATCTGCAGTCGCCCGATTGTAGTCCGAGCTTTGCCCGACCAAGATAGGCGGCAAACGGAAAGCGGACAGGATATCAGCTTTTTTTTCCTTCCCGTATTCCAGGAACAAGGCATCCTGCTGTAGAAGGTCATTCAGCTTGTCCAGCTTTATAGCAACCTTCTCGACTTTCTCATCCATCGGGCCGCCTGTTTCTTCCCCTTTTGCCTCCAAATAAAGAATGCCGCCCTGTGAGTTGGAACCTTTCACATTTTTAAGGAGTTCCATTGATTGCTTGGTAAGGCGACCATTGGTGACGGTCAAAATCATGGACAACATGCGTCCGTTGCTAAAGTAATTCACATTCAATTCCTCAGCTTCACGGCTGCCGACAACACCAGGCGCATTGCCAAACCAGCGCGGCTCCCCATAGGGCCCATCATGACCAATGCGCAGCGGGATGATCTGATTTTCAACATTACCTTCATCTGCCTCCGTCCCAAACAGCCGGAACCACACAACAGATGTATTGCGCTTCATAGCATAACGTCGGGCGTAAATCTCCTGTGAAAACTCCTCTACTTGCTTTGTGGAGCTGATACGCCTCTTGCGTTTGATAGTCGCCTTGTTACTTTCCTTCGTACAGCGGACATATTTCGGGTTCATCCGGAAGATAGTCGGGAACTCCGAACCTACAGGCCAAGCTACCTCGACATGAGCCATCCCCGTACTTTCCAAATCGTCAATCAACTGGCTGATGATTTCGTCCGGGGTATCCTCCAGATTGCAAGTTTCAAGAAACTTCTCAGCCTTATCCCACTCGGCCTTGGCTGTCTGATCACTCTCGCCCGGCAAATACTCTAGAGCAATACCATAACCAGCGATATTGCGTTTGTATGCCTCTATGCATTGCGGTATGATGTTGGAGTTTTTGACCAGCAGCTTACAGGAAGCAGGGTCATTACCAAGTGCAAAGGGTAACAGACCGTGAAGATCGTACAGATCGTCAAATAAATCCGGCAATTGAGCGCTGGACGGTATATGCCGTTCCTCGTCTGCTTTGCTGATCTGAAACCATTGTGCATTTCCTTCACTCATTGTTTAAATCCACCCCACTTCCTCGTTGTAATCATCACGGGACCTCTCTGCCCGCTGCTGCTGTTTCTTTTCAAACCATTCAAACCATTTATCAGCCACCTGACGGACCTGCAACGCAATGGAATACGCCAAGATTCTGTCATCATGGCACCCGCTGTCTGCCTCAGCTCTGCCATTCTTATCTATTAACGTCATGCACTCGCTGTACAAGTCTGGGCAATAGATGTCGTAGAGTTGATCGCGGATCGCTTCCTTGAAGTCGCTGATCATCACTGGGCGCGTTGCTTGGTTGGTGTTCCAGCCTAAACTCTTCTTGTGCATGAACAACAGCGGATAGTGGCAAGTATTGAATAACGTATTCAGGACGGATTCCCCAGTGTTGTTGTTCTCCACGGCCAACAGTGCCGTGTTGTAATACAAACCAAGCGTGTTCAGCTTTTTACCATACAAGTCGGTGTCCCATTTGCCATGCAGAGCTGCGCACATTTCACCTGTGCGCTCCTCAATTACGTAAGCAGCATCATAGTCGCCGTCTTCCTTCCCCTTAGCAGTATCAGCCGCTAGAATGTACCTTTTTCCTTGCTCCGGCTGCCGATAGATGACCAGCTCGCCAGCATGCGTCGGGATGATCTTGTCTTTAACAAAATCGATCTCGTATTGACTACCAATGATACTGATTCCATCCCGTAACTGCTTGATGAATTTGTTATCAAAGATGCCCTCACCGGACAGTAAGAAAGCATCATCGGGCTCAGAAGGATACTCCTGGTCAAACTGCCGCGGATCGCCACCGCAATCGTTCCGAATGGTATACCGCCGCCACTGCAATTGTTCGTCGTCCAAACCATATTTTGCTTTCAGCTCCCGTTCTTCTTCAATTAACTCAAAGCCTGGCGGTACCGGCTTGCGATAGTCAGGCATTTCAAACCATGCAAAAAAGAGCGGAGTAAAATCACTCTCGCCCTTAACGGCTGCATCCCACATTTTTTTGAACTCTTCCATGCCATTGGCGGTAGATTCGATCACGCCCAAGCTTCCCGGTTCCTTGGACAAGGCTGCCAGTAGGGACAATAGATGCTTCTTTTTCTTCTTGGCTGGCCAGAACGCCACTTCTGAAGCATGCAGATAATGGATTGTGTCCGAACGGGCAAGCACCCGGCTTTCCGCAGTCTGTACAGTGATCTTTGATTTGAGCCCCGGATTCTTCCGACGGTCTGCCGTCCGGATCGTTGGATTTTCAAAGGTGAGTTTCTTAGCATTGTTTTTTCGGCTCATTGGCTTGATGATTGCCGGCACCTTTTCATAATAGAACTGGAACATATCGTACAAGTTGCTAGAGGCATCAGAAGACTGCGCGACAATAAAGGCGTTCTTCGCCTCTTGTAGTGAAGTGAAATAATAGATCAGCGCTTCAGTGACAGTGGAAAAACCCATCTGCCGGGCTTTAAGAATGATAATACGGACAGGTTTGCCAGCTTCGATCTGCCTAAATACTTCACGGACGAATGTCCGTTGAGCATCATTGAGCGTCAGCGGCATAATGTGGCCGCTCTTCGTCTTGATCTTGAGCATACGCCAGCAGAACTGTTCAAAATCGGCTAGGATCCTCTTTAGCTCGTCTAACTTTCCAGGCCGATCCCTTAGCCGCCGCTTGGCTCTTTTTCGATGCTCCTTAGCAAGAGTAATTACCATTCGTCGTCATCTTCCTCATCGTCTTCGTCGTCTTCATCCCCTTCCGCGCCGCCATAGCCTAACAACTTACGTTTCTCCAGCTCCAGCCGTTCGCGAGCAATCTCCAGCTTTTCTTCCTCCTGCTGCAAGCTGGCAATAAGGTTAATGACCCGAAGCTTTTTATCACGGGTTTTGACCAGTGCTTCTTCCTGTTTCAAAATCTTATCCAGCTTGGAAGTAGTGACGGTCGTAATTTCCGTGACCTTCATCCCTTCGGTTTCAACGGACAGATTGATCTGCTTCCCTGTTTTCGGGCTAGTGTAAGGAACCTTGTCCTTGCGCTGGTGCAGCTCCTGTTTGATCTTCTTTTCCTCGTCGGTCAGGCCAGCTTCAAGCTGCTTGACTCGGCGCATGTGCCGTCGCTCTTGGATAGACAGCATAATAAGCTGTTCGTTGAGCTGTGCCAAAGGAGAAGTATCGATCTGATCAAACAGCTCTTGCTCGTCTTCCTCCAAGGCATCCAGAAAGATAGTTTCATACATCCCTGTCTTGAGGGCCTTCTTGTTGCGATAGGGACCGCCCGGTCCACCACTATTCCCCTTGGCGTTTTGGTTACCTGGGGGAGCACCGCCGCGATTGCCAACAGCGTTCTTATTCCCCTTTGGCGCTCCCCTTGGATTAGGAGCGTTCCCTTTCGTTCCATTTGGAACGTTCCCATTGGAGGAATCAAAAACGTTCCCTTTCAATTCATCCTGCCAGCGGTCCATAGACTTCCATTTGCGGACCCTTCCCTCAGGAACAGAAAGAGCGGCGGAGATGTCTTTTAGCTTCATCGCTCCTCCGCTCTCCAGCCACATCTGTTTTGCTTTGTCCCGCTCAGGACTTCGCTCTCTCGCCATGCTACACAATCACCACCCCCAACAAAAAAAGCGAGCCTCATTGGCTCGCTTTCCCAGCAATATATTTAAAAATTCGTATTAGTGCTAGTCCGAACTCCAAGCTTTCCAGACATGGAACCAGAACCGCTACTTAAACTAACATAAAATTTCCCTGAGGACCACGCCTTGCTTGAATTTAATATTTCATCGAATGTTTTACCCGGTTTTACCGTTCCGCTGTACTTTTCCGCACCAGATACACTTCCCTGATTTACGGTAAAGGATATAGTAGTGTTTCCTGTGTTTCTCAAATACAATCTTACATATCCATACCCTGGTTTAACGTCAAAATCAGCAGAATCATTAAATCCAGCTACTGGACGATCGACAATTTGTCCATCAGTAGCTTGTGGAGTAATGACATGGTCGCCAGTAGTTGATTTGCCAGCATTTTTGGTCGCAATACTGGATGTATTCGCAGAATCAGGCGCATCTGATCTTGCAAAGATCGCACTCGGCACGACAACAGCCCCCAACAAACCAATAGATAAGGCTAATGGAAGAAATATTTTTTTCTTTTTTACCAATTCCATTACTCCTTTGAGTTAAAAATAATTCACAAGCTATTGTACATCCGCAGGCTGTGTACCAACGACTCCCCAAACATGTCCATCTACTTTATAATCGGCACCCCGCCATTGAAATGTATAATATCCAGAACGCATACCAGATGAGTAGCCTTCATCTGTGCTTCTCCAAATAACTGTGTCATGAGGAGCGATTGGTAAAGCACTAATGTATTCTTTGTTTGAACCTTCATGTGTCAAACTAACTTTGACAGGATGGTCCGAATAGTTCTTTATACTGAGTTTGACATGTCCATGCCCCTTAGGGATAACAAAGCCAGTTGCTGCGGTAGCACCTCCGGTTAATCTGACATCAATAACACCTATACCCCTTTGAGGCGTTACTTTGGCAGAATCAGTTCCTGACACACCCCATGCTGTGACATGCACAATATCGCCGCCAGCTCTCCACTGTATTTCATAATTTCCAGAGCGCAGCCCTTGTGAAAAAGAATTTACACTATCCCAGGTCAAACTTTTATGAGCGCCAACAGTCTTAACAATATATTGTTTATTACTGTCTGTATGCACCAGGCTAAAAGTCATTGTTGAATCACCTGTATTTTTTACCATAATTTTAAGATGCCCGTATCCAGGATCTAAAACAAAGCGTGATACTGGGTTCTTCTCATTTTCGAACGTGTCATTAAAAACATCTCTTGCTCTTTGCGGAGTGATTACATGGTCACCAGTAGTTGTTTTACCAGCATTTTTGATCGCAATACTGGATGTATTTGCAGAATCAGACGCATCTGAACTTGCACAGATCACACTCGGCACAACAACAGCCCCTAACAAACAAAAAGATAAGGCTGATGAAAAAAATGTTTTCTTTTTCAATAAATATCATTTCTCCTTTGAGTTATAAACGAAGCAAGAAAAGCTTCAAACCGAATGGCCTGAAGCTCTTCTCACCTCGTTCCAGTATAAGTAAAAAAGTTCTCCAATCAAGCGAGATACCAGTTAGCTTTTTTTATACAAAACTTTATAACTTGGTTTAATTAAAGTTCATCTGAGCTAGTGGCTGATATACCCCAAGCTGTGGCGTCTACATAAGCTCCGCCAGCACGCCATTGTATTTCATAGTCTCCTGCGCGCATTCCGTTTGAAAAGCTATCCGTGCTATACCAAGTAAATGGTTCACCAGCACCTACATACTTGGTAAGTAAATAATCCCCACTATTGACATGCCTTAAGGTAAAAGTAAGCGTCGCCTTGGTGTTGTTTTTTACACGCAGCTTAACATGACCATATCCAGGAGATATGGAGAACTCTGTTAATGGCGACTTGCCGTCAAGGACCACATTAAAAAGGTCTTTTGTTTTAAAAAGACCCACGTCATGATTACCAGGTGTTTTCACTTCATCATGGTTCCCGTAAGTCGATGTATTTGCGGAAGTACTCACAGCATCGGAATCCGCAAAAATTGCATTGGGTACGGCAACAGCCCCGCCAATAATACCTAAAGCTAGGGCTGATGCAATTAAATGTTTCTTCTTCAAAGCTTATTCCTCCTATATTTGTATATTTAACTACCTCCTCATCCTACTAAAAGATTCCATGTTTTTAATTATCCTTACAATATAATCATATTATTGTTTAATAAATCCATATTTATGAATCAACTAGCAAGACTATTATGTGCTTTTACAGCTCATCCTTTTGAAGCTTTATATCCAACTCAATCAGACGATCCAAGTCCTGGACCATCTGCATTTTTATATTTCCAGCTTGCAGGTCTTTGACCCACTGAGCTATACCAGCCTTAACAATCTTCCGGTACTGCGCCTTGGATTCGAGGATTCCCTCGACGATCTCTATCTCACGTTGTAGTAATGCATCTTGTTGTTCGTTGTCTGTTCCCATTGTCGTATCCCTCGGCTTTCCTATATACTGGAATGCGAGACAGCGGATGTTCGCAAAATGCCACGCGTGGCGGGCCGCTGTCTCAGCCGGGGGATACCCTGGATTGGGGGGAGGACGTTAGCGCGTCCTCCTTTTTCCTATGCTACGGGTTCAGCCCGATGCAACAAGACTGGCTCAATGCCAGTACTCTCCAGGAATCGTTTTTTAATTACATCGCAGAAAATCGGGTCCAGTTCCAATGTCCGGCATGTCCGGTCCATCTGCTCACATGTCATAAGCGTGGAACCACTGCCGCCAAAGAAATCGACAACCTCGTCACCACGCTGGCTGCTATTTTTAATTGGAATGGCCAACAGATCAAGAGGCTTTTGAGTAGGATGGACGTACTTGTTCACATCGCCCCTCGAAACCTCCCATACTGTCTCAGGCAGCGGGTCCTCAACAGGTAAGCCAGCCTTCCATACCGTTGTCTGTGTCCGATCACCGTACCAAGCAGGAGATTTGCCTTTCATATGAGCATAAAAGACTGGTTCATGTTTGAAACGGTACTGTGCCCAGCCGAATGTGGCCGCATTCTTAACCCAGACGCATTGTGTCCGGACGACGATGCTAGCTGCGTTCATCGCATCCTCGAACTCCCGTTGATAGGATGAAGGATGGAATACATATATAGCTGCAGTTGGCTGCATCGCCACTGCATAGTTGGAAAAAATGGCATACAAAAAGCCCGCGAACTCCTCAGCGGGCATGTTGTCGTTCATTATGCTGCTACGGCCATCAGCTGCCAGACGCTCTGAAACACTCTCAACGGCCACATTATAAGGTGGATCAGTAACGACCAGCGCTGCTTTGGCTCCATCCATTAAAAGTGCAACATCATCAGGATTGGTCGCATCTCCACACACCAAGCGGTGCCGGCCAAGCTGCCATACATCCCCGCGCCTGGTCTCCGGTTCCTTGATTTCATCCAGGGCACGCTGGACGTCAAAGTCATCATCGGTAACCGGAAGGTCCAAAGCTTCATCATGTGGCACAGCCAACTCTGCGGCCAAATCCTCAAACTCTTCCAAATCGAAGCCGGACAGGGCTAGATTAGCTCCACTCACCTGCAGATCATCAAGCAATCGATAAAGGGCTTGATCATCCCAGCTCCCGACGACCTTATTAAGCGCCAGATTGAGAAGCCTTTCCTGCTGGTCGTCCAAGTTGACAATCGACACAGCCAACTCGGTATGCCCCAGCTCATTAACCATGATCTTATAGCGTTGATGGCCACCGACCATGTTCCCGGTGCGCTCGTTCCAGATAATCGGATCGATGTATCCAAACTGCTCAAGGCTGCGCTTCAGCTTCTCGTACTCTGGATCACTTGGCTGAAGGTCAACCCTCGGGTTGTATGCTGCTGCATTAATCTGATCAATTGGAATGACTCTGATGTTCATATATTGTACCTTCTAGAAGTATAAGGAAAAATCAAATGTAAATTATGGTTCTTTTGTGTTAGATTAAAAATAGTTCTTATTTCACACATAAGAAAATAAAAAATAGGAGGAACGACCATTGTTTAGTTCAGATCATTATGTAGCAGTAATAAAATGGAAAAGAGGTGAAAGAACTGCTCTAGAACACCTGACTCCTACGATTAAAAGCCGTATTACTCCTTTACTAGAGATTCAACCAGTACCATACAATCACAGAACTGAAAATTTCACTAAGACTATTGACGAACATCTTGCAAACATTGGAAAGGATTTAAGAAATTGTTGGAAATCTACTGCACCAGTATTTGTCGATTCCGCACCCATTTATGACAATGAAGACTTTGAAGATGATTATCTTTCTACTGGACAACATCCTCTTGAATTCATAATTGATTCAATTGAGAACGAAGGTAATCAGACTATTCCTGTTACAGGAACAGCAAGAGATGCTTCATACCAAAGTGCTGTATATAATGTTGTACAAAAATTCCAAAGAGGTATTTGCATCAGAATCCATGAAGAACAGCTGGATGACATTACTCAGCTTGAATCTGACATTGATGACCTCCTATCTTTGGCTCACGTTGACAAGAGTGAAACTGATATAGTCATCGATTTTGAACAAATTAATCCAGCAAAAGAACTAGCTATTTACAGTCAGATTATCAACTCCTTGATTCAGTTCCCTGACATTAATTCATGGAGAACGCTCACGATTTGTGCAACAAGTATTCCTAAAACTTTTTCTACCACAATAAAAAAATTCAGCTCAGGATCTGTTCCTAGAGCTGAATGGAATATTTTTTCTAAAATTATGAAAACGAATCTTGTACGGAAACCTTCTTTTGGCGACTACACTATTACTAATCCGAACTTTGTAAATCTTGAACCATGGCTGCTCAATAAAATTATCTCAAGTCTGAAGTATACTTGTGATAATGAATACTGGGTTCATCGTGGCGATCTGACTGGAAATGGTTTTTCATGCATGAGAAACATTTGTGTAGCAGTAGTGTCTGACCCACGATTTTCTGGACAAAATTTTTCTTTCGGAGACTCCTACATTTACAACTGTGCAAACGGAGGTACGACAGGAAACTTGGAAGCATGGGTCGTTGCAGGTATTAATCATCACCTGACTAAGGTAGCAAGTGACCTCGCCAGCCTTTCCTTGTCTTCAAGTACTGGTTTACCTCCAACTTTAGCTCCTCAGGTTTAACAGAATCGGCAATCCTTTTATATATTTCTCTTTTAGGCTTGGAAAGGACCCCCTTCTCCAAGCCCCTTTTTTTAAGAAGGTCAATTGCCTCATCTCTCCATAATAATTGTGCTAAGGCTAATGAATCCAATGAAGGATTAACTCTACCTTTCTTTACAGTTCGTAAAGTAGGAATCCCCTTTTTGTTGGAGACTTTTATTATTCCCCACCAAGATGGTACAATTTCCTTTACACCTTCTAAGTAACTATCTGCTGTAACAATAGTCATTCTTTCAAAAACCTTATTGTACTCAGTAACCTGTAAAGGTAATCTTATTAACTTATCACTTTCGCTCTTAATTTCATAACCTTGCATAATACCATTAAGAACTGCCACATCCACACGAGACAATCCTTGACTAACACTCATTTCATTAATGATCAGAGTCTCCGATGATTTAGAGTGTTCACTTATGAGTCTTTCAATTAAAACCTCTCTAATTTCTGGATCTCTTAGTTTAATCATATTTGTACTTCCTTCATTAATTATTTTTCAAATTTATTCTAACAGTTAAGTATCATTTATACCAAAGAAATTTCTCATTTATTCCATTTAAGTGAATTTTAAAGTTAGGAATTGTGTTGAGTTGGTTTCCACTATTCGGGTAGGTGGCTAACAGGCTGTCAAAGCGTGTATATTCCCTCTCTCTGCTCTTTGCTGTACTCCTTCCGGCATTCGTCCGTATAACAGGAAGAAGGCTCAGAATAGCTCGCATATTGTCGTATGAGAGCAAAAGAAAAAGCACCCCGAAGGATGCCTTTTTAATTGAGAAAACGCATGACCCAAAAAAGCATGATAGCTAAACCACCAACGCCCGCAATTGTACCAGTAGTCCTTTTATCAAGCACTTTGCTAATAAACACACATACTACGATCCAAAATATTAACATTCCAATGAGTATTAGCAGTCTATTTCCTCCTACAGCACCCCATATATCTACATTTGCACCTTCAAAAACATTCAAAAGGATTCCCCCCTAGCTTTTGTCTAATTCCAAAATTCGACATTCAGGAAGGTTTTCCCTCTTTAACACAATTACCGGGCTTCGGACAAAACTGTTTAACCCCATCCCATCTACCCCACACACAACCTTTGCATTTTTTAGGCTGTTTTGGTGGGCCTTTCATGTAAAGCAAAATTCCTTTCTTCTGCTTCTTCTTCAAACCAAAAATCCTTTCAAGGCAATTAAAAAAGCCACCCAAATGAGTGACTTGTATCTGCCTATGTATTTACAGCACCAAATGAACTGAGGCGCTTATTTAAAACCCGAAAAAATAAACAGCGGTAGAGCCTATTCCCGCAAGCGGGATGCAAAACGCTACGCTGTTGCATAAAAGCATCTGTACTTAGTTACTAGAGAGGAAGAACAAGACCATTTTACTGATCGCTCAGAAAATGGTCAATCAATAAATTCACTCGTCACAGTTAACAACTAACTGATTATCTACGAAACTCTACTTTTTTCACAGTTTATGAACTTTCATGCTTCAGGTTAATTTTAACGCCGAATCCTCCACTTAGTAGATGAGGAGAAGGAAGAATTCCTGAAAAGGAAGTCATATCCCCAATATTAATTGTTATGGGTTCCTCAATATCTTTATTTAAAATAACAGCACGAAACTCTTTTTGATAAGAAAGTGAATGATCTTTCTTAAAATAAACAGACAGATCATTATTCATTAATTCCGGTAGATGTGCATTCTTGTTAGTTGAATAATTTATATAATCAATTTTGCTAGTTGCACAACATAACTCCATTTGATCCAAAGTTCTCTCCAAAGCCTCTATAAATCTAGCAGCTTCTATTACTAGAGCATGATCTCCAAACTCAGAAAGCATTTCCTTCTGTTGCTCAGCATCAAAGGATAACACAGCTTCTACTTCATTCTCATCTTCCTTAATTACTTCGAAATCCTCAGCAGCGACCCACATAATACAGAAAACGGGTTTTGTAAGAACCTCATCCATCCGTAAACTTGTTTTGGCAGAATCAAATGTAAAAGCAAGCTCATGTGTATCATGGTGAAAAAATTTAATTGATACATTTGTCAACATCAAAGATGCTTCTGACTTATCACCCATTCCCTTTTTGTTATTC
Organism: Paenibacillus sp. EKM211P; assembly: GCF_011066175.1. Classification (NCBI taxonomy): domain Bacteria; kingdom Bacillati; phylum Bacillota; class Bacilli; order Caryophanales; family Paenibacillaceae; genus Paenibacillus; species Paenibacillus sp. EKM211P. The sequence continues at coordinate 29,610 of NZ_JAAMNS010000011.1, read as the reverse complement.
TTTTTTTCCATTTGTATAAAGTAGTCTAAATTATTTAAATATAAGTTTCCTTTTTGCAACGATTCCAAGTGCTCTTTCTGCCCAAATTTAATAAATAACATCGGTTTTCTATTATTCATTTGCCAATCCCTCCCTTTTCTGTTTATATCGACAGAAAAGGGAAGTTGATTAGCTACTTTAATAGACACGCTGCGGAATTGAACCTCGCAAGGGTTCTGACCAAACTGTTCATGTTTCCGCTGGTTAACTGGTGCCTTGCCGCCTGCGCGTGCCATGTGATTAGGAAGAGAGCAACAAAAAAAGGACCGGCACATTCGCCAGCCCATCGTCTGTTTCCTTCATTTCCACGCTATCAATATACCATGGGAAAACCGTCATGTGGTGCTCAACTTTTAGCCAATAAATGTTCATCCTATGCCCATCTTACAGTCAAAAAACACCGCTTCTATGAATAGAAGTTGCTAAGCAGACGACCAATGATACAGACAATCACTTCTGACTATAGTTGTGTTCTGGTAAATCATTTCATTTTATAAAATGTAAAACAAAAAAATTGAACCTTAATAAAAAACAGAATAAAGTTAGCGGAAACTAAAATTTAAAACCAAAAACTCTTAATAATTACGAAAAGAAGCACCCCGAAGGATGCTTCTTTTGAGGAAAGAGCTTTCGCAGTTCCCTCAATTATTGATACAGAAGAGAGCTTTCGCAGTCTCCATGTATCATAGTATCAGTATCATCGACTTGCTCCAAAAAAATACATGTCTTTTAGTACTAAGAAGAGCTTTCGCAGTTCTTATCAAGAAATTTGTGAAGAAGGCTTTCGCAATCACCACAATTATATGGTACCCTTTTATAGCAATGAAGTCAATAATTTATGGTATAATCTTCAGTCCAAATCTGTCCTTTTTATTGCACCCCCCATCATATGCTTGCTTTTCTATGACATCAAGCAAACCATAAGTTCTTTGCGACTTACCGGAAAGTTTTCGATTCCATGTGTTAGGTAATAAATCTGCAATTTGTAGCCCAATGACGTTGTCTGGCTTTAAGCTAAAATTTATCGTACTGAGACGTTTCTGGACAGTTTTATTACTATAAAATAGAGTACCCTGAGCCATAAGGTAATGAAAATGATGTTGTAATTGTTGATCTTTCTGGTCCGGATCAGAATTGGTCGATTCCAAGTAAATAGAACCCTTTGCATCATTGAGTTCAAGAAAGTGAACGAAATTTTCCATAATTAATTGAAGCGCGATAAAATACTTATCCCGACCATTTTCATATAATTTTTTGCAGTTATCTTCATGAATGCTAACTCCGAATATAGGAATATCATATGAATTAAACATATTAGTGATATCATTCCAAAACTCTTGAAGTTTTTGCTTGTCTTGAAATACCTTAAATGGTGTTGCTGTCTTATGCCTATTTATATCCATTTCATGAATTATCACCTTATCATCACCAAAAAACTTCTTTTTCAACTCATTAACATAGGGTATTACTTTTTTTTCATAGTCTTCTTCAGCAATAGCAAGTCCCATTAAGCAAAAATGCTCAAAATGGCCACCAGTTAGAATTTCATCTAAATAAAGCGTAAATCTCTTCATCTTTTTCTTTGACTCCCCTCGGATGCTTTCTATATTTAATAGAATTCAATTTCATTCCGCTTTAAATCACATGTAGCTAAATGGACATTAAGCTCTGCTTTTTTCAGTAATTCTTGAGCCTTAGGAATGTGCTCATTCAACCCAAACGTAAATGGAAGAACCATGTAAGTTCTAAATTCAGGATTTTGACTAAATGAACGTAGCTTTTCTATAACAAATCTGCTTTGATATGTGTCTTTTGTTTGTACTTCGTATATAATTGTCTCATAGGCATTAAAAGCGAAAATATCTGGGTGCTGTCCGTTTATGGGAAGTGGTCTACCATATGGCCAATCTATATGATCAGCTAACACGGAGTACCCACTATTAAGAAGTCTTTCAGAAATCAGTTTGATTATGTTCAAATGCTGATGCTCCTGCAAAGAATTCCTTTTCATATTTGTATTACTCCTCATATGTAATAATTGGATGATGTCTTGTGTTGATTATGATATTACAAGTTATCAACAATATCAACAGGAACAAACGTTCTATATTGTTGATAACTTCCACATATTATTAATCTATCCTCTATAGACTCTTTTGAGCTGATACTTCTTCGATTTTTTCATCCCCCCCTCCTTGTAATCAAAAAAAGCACCCACTCGAAATTAAGATTTCTCCATAAAATCGATTGATGCTTCTGTAAGTAATTGTTAATATTCTATCTATAATTAAACTTGATTGTTATAACTTATAGGATTAAAAAAGCATAATTCTTACTCTGCTCACTTAATTACGTCTTCTTTCACTCCATGGATAAATTACTTAAAGCTCCGTATTATTCATATCAAAGAATCCCATCAATTTCAATGTGTTTTCCATACTCTCAGTACCCTCACCAAGTTTACGTCGGATAGTGCTGTCACTGAGACTGCGACGGAAGAAAAGCAATGTTTCTTTATAGGTATAACCCTGAATATATCGGTATTCTATCGCTTTACGGGCGTCATCATCCTTAATCAGACCGTGCGCCCGGCGAAGCTGTCTCGTATAAAAGTTATACCTGCTGTAGACCCAACGCTGCTTTTCGATCAGAATCGTAGCATTTACTGTCTTGTCTGCATGCAAATCAGTCTGATCGATGCGGCGAGCTGCTTCGCCATCAATACCTACTTGCTGAAGATCCTGCTCAAACTGCTCAAAGTCTTTCATAAGTGCAACCATATCTGTATATTTTTCGAGCAGGAACTTTGTCTGCTGGATCTCCTGTTTAATTGCTTTCGCGAAGAGCTCCCCTTGTTCCCATACCATCGCCATTCCCCTCATTCCCCTTTGTCATATGATATAATGTCAGGAGGAATGATTTACTATTAGTGACCCCCGCGAGCCCGGCCAAGGAATCTGGGGATTTTTATAACATTCTCCATTTTAACTTTCTGGAAATACTAATCTTCATATACAGTTTTCCCTTATGAATTTAGGTAGACACCTATTCCCTTAAAGAATTAAGCTGCATATCTTGGGAAAGTAGACCAAATTCATTAACAAGGAGACTAATTATCAATGAGAAAAAAACTAAATCCTTTACAAGATCAATTTCATCTCCCCCCTCTTTTCCAACACCTACATCTACCGTTTCGCAACCTCCCTTTCCGGCAGGCGTAACTCCCTATCCTTCTCCAACACCATCTCCAACCGATGCTCAAGGAAACCCTTACATCTTATATGCACCTGGTTGTATAGGTAAGTGGGCATATCTCACTACTAATAATGGTCAGTCTTTTTATATGTTTATTCATAATAGCCGACCTTTTGGTACCACTTCCGGTTGGGTATTTCCAACTTTGACTTACCAGACAATTCTTTCAAGTTCCATTTTAAGCACAAATTGTTTATAGTTTTCTAGTTAAAATAAATTCACTTCTTGCTACTCTTTCTTAACTAACTACGCTGATTCCATAAATTTATCTAACAATTATTTATTGCGATAAATTGAACGTCTAACCTTATCCCCTATGGTTAATTAAGCATAGGGGACTGTATAATTTCACAAAAAAATTTAAATCTAATTCTATATAATCATAAATTTTTTTTCATGTGGACTACTCATTTTTTGTTCCTGCAATAAATTAATTTTGCAAAAAGTCACTGCCTCCTGAACCAGCGCCTTTGCGTAATCCACACTGGGAATTTCCCGACTGAGTGCCCAATAAATATCCTGTAAATGAAGCAACACACGCTCGTCCGTCCCTGCCTGCTGACGGTCCGATGCTTCCGGGTCAAAACCGAGCAGTCGTATCGTATCATCCAACTCCAAACGCATATCCAGTAGCTGCTCTATCGCAGCGATAACATTTGCCAAGGTTCACACCTCCAAAGGGGGAAAGCCCCTATAATCTGACTCATACAAGCTCACCTTGGTCTCAACTCCAAAAACTGCAAGTTAGACAGTTCTCCAATTTGATATTCAGCTTGTACCAAATCTAACAAGCCGAGTATTTGGAAGCTATGAGCTATCTTTTTTATCGCTGCCCTTCTGCGTTCAGCAAACGTACTCCCACTAATTGGGTACATGTCGTTCCGGTAACCTTTCCCCATATTCGTTTCCACGATTTGCGACACACTCATGCAACACTACTTCTCAAAGCTGGTATCCATCCAAAGATCGTTCAAGAGCGACTTGGACATTCGTCTATCAATGTAACTCTGGATACCTATTCACATGTTCTTCCGAATCTCCAAGAAGCGGTGTTAAAAAACATTGGCGATTCAATCACAGGAGAGAGCATTAGCACCGAAGAACCCACTTTATTAGACTAAAGGGTAGAAAAATGGTAGAAGAATCCTTAGTTCAATAAAAAAGCGCGACTTCCAAAAAGCTTGGAAACCGCGCTGTGCTTGAGTTTTATAGAATGCTGGTGAAGGGAATTGAACCCCCGACCTACGCATTACGAGTGCGTTGCTCTACCCCTGAGCTACACCAGCAGGTCAGTGTGACTGACAACAAAAACTATTATACTCTTAGTTACATAAAAATCAATCTCTTACATCAACTTTATCAACTAAGATTTGGATTTAATTCTGTAACATTCCCTGCCGTGGTTCCGGATAGCTTATCTGCGACGGATCGCAGCTTTTGGCGACTGGAGGAAGGCTTGTCACGGCGATCATCAATTTTGACTGAGGTGGAAACGCGTTTGGCTCCTGCTAGGAATGGCGCTTCGTGTAGCGCAGCAATAGCAGTGAACACATCGTCCAACGAACCTTCAATAATCGTACTCATAGAGGTAAGTTCATAGGTAATTCCCTTTTGCGTCTTCAACACTTTTTGCATTTGAGCAACGTAGTCGCTCAGGCTCGTACTCCCCGTTCCAATCGGGATTACTGTCACTTCTGCAATGGCCATCACCAAGTTCCTCCTTTAAATTGAAAAAATCATCTTTTTTAAAATTCTAAAAACTCAGTCGATAAAGCAACCTTGTTCTTCAAAAAAGTTCCATATGTATACGGCTTATTTTAGTAGGAAACCTCTTTATCATTTATTGTACCGTTCACTCCGTCTCAATTCAAATACAGCCCGCGACTTCTCTGCATATTTTGATTTTCCATTCCTTTTCCTTTACGTATGGCTTCGAATGTTGCTATAATACTCCTTGCACTTATTTGAAATTTTAAGTTTATATACACAATATGTTGGGTTAAATATTCATAACACCTCTAAATATAGTGATGTAGCCGATGATTCCTACGGAAACCATCTTTTTCCCTTCATTGGCAGGCGCATCGCTATTTCTATGTTATTGGATTACATACAGCCCCAAAATGCTGTCTGACCATCGCTTTTTTCACCAGTTTCTTTTCTCAGATCATTTTCATGCCTATTCCCTAAGTATGAATTCCAAATCAAGAAAGCGAGGAATTAATCCTATGCCACAACTCGTAACCAAACCAAACAATCGCCAGTTGGCTTTTGATGAAATACGTATATCCGTATATGCTGACCGTGTACTCAGCGGGCTGGACAAGCTGGATAAAGATCGACTCATTCGCGGTGTAACTAGTAAGCTCCGCCGGGACGAAGTCACTGGAGATGAGATTAGCAACGCATTTGCAATGGCTGCTCTAGAACTGGTTAGCAAGGAAGAACCAGACTGGAAATTTGCCGCTGCACGCGCTTTGCTCACCTCCTTATACAAAAAGGCAGCTACTCACCGCCGTTACAAATCCTATGCAGACGAGCCTTACGGCGCTTTTTATCCACTGATCACCGATCTAGTGCAAAAAGGAATCTACCGTCAGGAACTGCTTGACTGCTACACCAAGGAGCAGATTGATGAGCTCGGCGATTCCATAATGCCGCAGAATGACCTGCTGTTCGACTATATTGGACTGTTGACGCTGTCTGAGCGCTATTTGGCCAATGATTTTGACGGACGCGTAATGGAGCTTCCACAGGAGCGCTACATGATTATTGCAATGTACCTGATGCATCAAGAGCCAGCCGACAAGCGTATGGAGCTGGTCAAGGAAGCATACTGGGCGATGAGCAACATGTACATGACCGCAGCTACACCAACCATGTCCAATGCCGGAAAAAAGGTGGCCGGACAGCTCTCCAGCTGCTTTATCGACACCGTAGACGACTCATTGGAAGGTATTTTCGATTCCAATACCGATGTAGCCCGTCTTAGTAAAATGGGTGGCGGTATCGGCGTATACCTCGGTAAAGTGCGTGCGCGCGGCTCCGATATCCGCGGACATAAAAATACAAGCTCTGGCGTTATCCCTTGGATTCGCCAATTGAACAATACAGCTGTTAGCGTAGACCAGCTGGGTACACGCAAAGGGGCAATTGCCGTTTATCTGGACGTATTCCACAAGGATATTCTGGCGTTCCTGGACCTGAAGCTGAATAACGGTGATGAGCGGATGCGTGCACATGACGTATTCCACGGCGTATGTCTGCCCGATCTGTTCATGGAGCGGGTCGAAGCACGGGGCGAATGGAATCTGTTCTGTCCGCATGAAGTGAAGAAGGTGATGGGCTGGAAGGATGACAAGGGTCGTCCACTGGGACTGGAGGATTTCTATGATGAATCCTTTGGTTCAGGCTCCTTCCGTGAGAAGTATGAGGAGGCGTCACAGCATCCGATCCTCTCTCGTATTACAGTGCCTGCCATTGACATCATGAAGCGTCTGATGAAATCACAGCTGGAAACAGGTACACCGTACATGTTCTACCGCGATACGGTAAACCGTGCTAATCCGAACCGCGCTCATGGGATGGTGTATTCCTCCAACCTGTGTACGGAGATTATGCAAAATCAATCTGCAACAGTAGTAGAAAAAGAAGAATTGGTCACCAAGGACGGACAAACACGCATTGTTATCTCCAAAATTCCTGGCGACTTTGTGGTGTGCAACCTGAACTCCATCCATCTGGCTCGTGCCGTTCCGGCAGGTGTGTTGGATCGTCTCGTACCGATTCAGGTACGTATGCTGGATAATGTTATTGATATCAACAACATTGAGGTGCTGCAAGCACAATACACGAACAGCCAATATCGTGCAGTTGGCCTGGGTACATTTGGGCTGCATCATCTACTCGCACTTGAGGGCATCCGCTGGGAGTCCGATGAAGCGGTAACCTATAATGATCATTTGTATGAAAAAATTAACTACCTGGCCGTAAAATCCAGCATGGAGCTGGCGAAAGAAAAAGGCCGTTATGCCAAATTCGAGGGTTCTGACTGGTCGACCGGGCATTATTTCACTTCCCGTGGCTATACAGACGGTACACGTGAAGGCAAATTCGTCACTACGTCCGAGTGGAGCGAGCTTGCGGAAGAAGTCCAACAAAACGGTGTCCGTAACGCATGGCTGTTCGCCATTGCGCCTAATGGTTCTACGTCCATTATCGCAGGCTCTACCGCTAGTATTGATCCACTGTATGAGTTGCTTTCCTATGAAGAGAAAACAACCTACAAGATCGCTAACCCTGCACCAGATTTGAATGAAAAAACCATCTGGTACTACAAAACAGCTTTCTTGCTGGATCAACACGCTTCGATCAACATGGCTTCTGCACGTCAGCGTCATATTGACCAAGGTCAAAGCTTTAATCTGTATGTACGCCCAGATATTAAAGCTACCGAATTTTTAGCGCTGCATATTCATGCCTGGAAATCAGGTATGAAGTCGACCTATTATGTACGCAGCCGCGCACTGACGATTGAAGAATGCGAAAGCTGCGCATCCTAAACTAAAGGAGAGAGGCTCTCATGCAGTTACAAAAGATTTTTAACACGGAAGCGCCTAACCGCTCTACCCGTATTATTGAAGGCGAAAACTCCGGTATCCTGAACTGGAACGATATTCGGATGCCGCATATGTACAAACTATATAAGGTGCTGCTGCTAAACCACTGGATTCCGGATGAAATTCCGATGTCCAAGGATGCGTCCCAGTTCCCTATGCTGGATGCCGAAGAACAGCGCACATTCAAAATTAATATCGGCCTGCTGGCTGTGCTGGATTCCATGCAAACCATGTTTGTCGGAGATGTAAAACGATATTTTACCGATTCCTCGCTGGAAGCTATTTCGGCCATTATCGGACAACAGGAAGTCGTGCATAACCAGTCCTACTCTTACGTGCTGTCTTCCCTGGTATCGGAGCAGGAGCAGAAGGAAATTTTTGAATACTGGAAAAATGATCCTGTCCTGTTGGAGCGTAACACATTTATCTCAGACATTTATCAAGAGTTCCGCGATGAGCAGAACCCGCAAACCTTTTTCCAAGCCATGGTAGCGGATTTAATTCTGGAAGGCATATTCTTTTACAGTACATTTGCTTTCTTTTACAATTTGGCCCGTGACCAAAAAATGATGGCCACCAGCCAGATGATCTCGTATATTCAGCGCGACGAAAATCAGCATTGCTACTTCTTTGCTGAAGTGTTCAAGCAGCTATTGTCCGATTTCCCTGAGCTGAATACCAAGGAAAATACGGACTATGTCTATCGTATGATCAATCGCGCCGTGGAACTGGAAACGAATTGGGCACATTACACGCTCAAAGAGGTTCGCGGCATTGACTTGAACGAGCTGAGCGATTATATCAAATACATGGCAAACATGCGCCTAAGACTTCTGGGTATGGACAAAGCATACGAAGGTGTAGATGTAAACTGTATGCCTTGGATCAAGCCATTTTCCGATGAAGCGCTGAATGCAACAAAAACAGACTTTTTTGAAGCAAAATCACGCAATTATGGCAAGGTCGGAGATGACAACGGATTTGACGATTTGTAAATCATAAACTACAAGCCTTAACTCGGTTATTGCTGAGCTAAGGCTTTTTTCTATGGGATGAAACTTGCGTAAATATGCAAAAAATTCATGAAACATATGAATTACTATTCATATTTTCCTAGTTAAACACGATATATAGGAAGGTGAAATAATATAGTAAGGAGCATATTATGAAAAGCAAAGTCAAAAAAAGAATGGGATTACAATCCAAACTCTACTTCATCTTGCTCATTCCTTTAGTTGTGATTGGCGTCATGATTCTGTGGACGACCAAACTATCTATTCAGAATGCTTCTCTATCAACCATGCAGCTAAACAATGAAGCGTTGGCGGTGAATACGGCCAAGCTACTGGACAAATCAGCCGTCAAAAGCTTAAACACGAATCCATCCGAGCAGAGCAGTGAGTATAAAAAACTTCGGAACGAGTTAAATACGCTCAGGCTGCAAAGCGGAGTCCTGTATATGTATATGTACAATCGTGTTGGCGATGAGTGGAAGCTTACAGTGGACGGAGCTGCTTGGGACGACAAAGACTACAGTCCTTTCGGAAGTCCTGTAAGTTTTACCCGTAAAGAAACGGCAAATAGATTGAAACAAGGGGAGACGGTAACTACAGATATCACAACGGACCCTGATTGGGGAACGATGTTTTCTTCCTTTACACCCATTAAGGATACAGATGGAACCATCATAGGCTATCTGGGAATCGACAGATCTCTAGCCTCTGTAACTGAAGTATACGAGAAAACCTTGCCTGAGGCCTATCGGCTAGTTATCCCTGTGGTCTCCATCATTCTGATCATTTCCATTGCGGCAATGATGCTGGTAACACGTCGAATACTACGTCAAGTGCGGTTTATTAAAGATACACTGGAGCAAGTAGCTGATGGCAATCTTACGGCTACATCGCAGCAAGTTACGTATGATCAGCTAGGTGAAATCAGCGACTTGACGAACCGGATGGTAGAAGCCATGTCCAATATGATTGTGGACATTCAAAGCAGTTCGAGTACACTTCAGCAAGCATCCGAGAATATCGTCGTGACATCAGAAGGAACCCTTCACCAAACCGAGGAACTGTCCCGCACACTCCAGCAAATTGCCGATGTATCTACAAACCAAGCAGATCAAACGATAGAGTCGGTTCAGCAATCTGACCGCTTAGGACAAACGCTGGATGAAGTCGGAAGCCATGTGCACCAATTTACGGATACGGCGCGCCATCTCAATGAAGTCCGTAATCAGGTAGCCAGTGAACATGAACTGCTATTGGAGAAGGGACGAGAAAGCGCTCTGCGAATCAAGCAAATGCAGCGTATGTCACACGCGCTAACTGAAAAGTCCCGCGAAGCAGCTAACATTGGACAGCAGGTACAGGGCATCGTAAAGCAGACGCAGATTTTATCCTTTAATGCCTCGATTGAAGCTTCGCGTGCAGGGGAAGCTGGTAAAGGTTTTTCTGTCGTAGCTCATGAAATGGGACAACTTGCCCAACAATCTGCCATATCTATTCGTGAAATTGACGAAATCTTAAGTAGTTTTGTCGAGCAAATTGAGCAAATGGGCGATCAATTTGATGAAAATATAAACACTGTCAATGAACAAGAAAAACAAATTGCATTATGTCTACAGTCTGTTGATAAAGTCACCCAGGTATCAGAGGAAGTTGAGGAACTGGCTGCACATCTGGCCCAATTGACCACAGAAATGCAGGAGGTACGTCACAGCGTAGATCAACATCTGAAGCACACAGCCAGCGCGGCGCAGCAAACTGCCGGAATGACAGAAGATGTATCCGCAAGCGCACAGAAGCAGGCCCTAGCGGTAAAAGAACTATCCGAAGTAGCCCGTAATCTGACCACACTCTCCAACAATCTACAGCGTCATGCTGATCAGTTCCGGGTGAAGAATTCCGACCAGTAATGATTTCGGTGAACTGTGACCCGTAAGATGGACACTTAATTGAAAGTGTCCATCTTACGGGTCATTTTACAGACGAAAAGGAGTACACTCAAAAGGAGCATTCGCTAACTTAGCGAATGCTCCTTTTGAGGTTAGAAAGCCGAGCTGAGTACACCTTTATCCAGGTAGATGCATACATATATAACCAAGAAGGTCTGTTAAAGTATTTAAGAGTTATCCGTTATTCTCATGATGGGGGAATTGCAGCTTTTTTCATCGGTTTCATATAAGAAGGATAGCCTCCCGTATGCTGGAGCATTTCAATTTCACGCAAAATACGCGGCAAGTCAGCGACCGAGTTCATCACGATGTGGGCCCCTGCCCTTTTCAAACCATATATACTTTGTCTGCGTCGTTCCTCGGCTACCCTATCGTCCACTTCACAGCTTGTAGTGTGGTTCGCGGCCAAAGCACTCTCGTTATGGTTCAACACACCAATCGTCCAAACGCCGGCATTCCGTCCTTCTTGCATATCGGCTGCTGTGTCTCCTACCTTCACAATATCGCTAAGCGGGAATACCTGCAGGCGATGTGCAATTTCATAGATCATCCACGGATAAGGTCTCCCCTGCGAAACTTCACATGGGGCTACCATACAATCCAGCGTATAGGGTGACTGTGCAGGCGTGAATACATGACTCAGCATTTCCATCGGGCAGGATGCAGTAGCGCCTGACTGAATGCGGCGATCTTGAAGCTCCTGCAACGCCCTATCTATACCGACAGCAGTCTCAGCCCCTTGGATCAAAGAGCGAAGAACAGGGACAAGCTCAAGATAAATATGCTCAATATCCACTCTGCCAGGATGCGCACCAAAGCACTCCAACCATTTTCTACGAACCTCTGAAAGTCCGAGCACATTCGCAATATGATCCCGGATGGGCAGTCCTCGTCCATGAGATACCTGCTCTTCAGTTACCTGTATACCCTTCCATCTGAAGATGTCGCACATTCCCTGGATTAAGCCCCGACCTCCGGGGTCTAACAATGTACTTTCCAGATTAAAAATAACCGCCTGTATCATGCAATCCCCGCCTTTCCGTACCGCGGCTATCCGCAATCTTTATTTTGCTTAGGAACATGATACACAGCTAACGTAAACTCAAATGTCGTAAACGGTAAGCGGATTGTAATTGAGAATAAATTCCTTGAATGGTTTTGATTTACCGATTGAAATGAGGAGGGAGTCGCAAGATGAGACAGCCTTGGAATGAATTTAATTCTAAAATGCCTTGGCGGATGGAGCTTGGTTGTTATGCGCTGAATAAGCTTGCCTGTGGAGGATTGGTTTTTGGTCTGTTATGGGTCTACTGCTATCTGACAGAGGAAATAACGGGATTACCTGTGAGTATAGCAGGCAATAGCGGTGAACTGACCGCGCAGTTATGGGCCTATGGCTTTGCCCTTCCGGCGGCTCTTGCCGCTGATGCACTACGTGATCTTTTACCCTGGCTTCGCAAGCCTGAGCAGTTCACGCTATATCTTGCCGTAGGGTTCAGTGTCTTTCTTCTGCTAGGATCTTTGATGTCGCCTGCTGGAACGGGCATCTCGTGGAGCAACGGCATGGCAGGTGCAGGGATTACACTGCTCTATTATGGCGGAAGGCACTGGCTGAACCGTGAATATGGGGTACAGATCATGCTGGCCTTCCTCCTGCCACTGCTGCTATGGATTATAGGGCTTCAATGATGTCGCCAGCTACCACTGAGGCGGGATGCTGGCGATGGCGCGCGGCCGTTTCTCCAGCCGCACCATGCAGATACACGCCAAAGGCTGCTGCCTGTGAAGCGTTCAAGCCTTGGGCCAACAACCCTGCGATGATGCCTGTCAGCACATCGCCCGCACCGCCTGTCGCCATCCCGGCGTGGCCTGTGGTATTGACGTAGGTCGCTCCGTCGGGACACGCAATGACCGTGCGTGCTCCCTTGAGCACCAGCGTGACTCCGCGTGTCCGGGCGTACTCCCGGGCATGGGTGATACGGTCACGCTGCACCTCCGCTGTCGATATTCCCAGCAGACGTGCCATTTCACCGGGATGCGGCGTTAACACGATTGCCGCATCTCTCGACTTCCAAGCATCCAGCTCAGGCCCCGCCGAGGCGAGGATGTTCAAGGCGTCCGCGTCAAGCACGAGCGGACCGCTGTATTCCTCCCATAGGCGGCGCAGCCAGCCAGTGTCCCCTGCGAAGCGGCCGAGGCCGGGCCCGACGGCCAGCACATCGCGCGCCTGCGCGAGCTGTAGCAGCTCATCTGCGGAGTCGGCGTTCCATTCGCCGTCGCTGCCTGTTGCTGCGGCAGCGAGCATCAGCTCTGGTGCGGCGCCAAAGACGCGCGGAAGCAGCGCCTCGGGCACCGCCCACGTCACAAGGCCGCTGCCGATGCGCAAGGCGGCACGTGCGGCCAGCAGGCCCGCACCGCTCATGCGCAGGCTTCCGGCTGCGACCAGAACGTGGCCGTAGGTGCCCTTGTGCCCGTCCGGCACACGGCTGCGGCTGACGTCCACGTCCAGCGCGTCACGCAGCGTATCGCTGGTCAGGAGCCGCAGCTGCACGCCACGCTCACGGGCAAGGCCGGGCGGGATACCGATGTAGCGTACCACCACATCCCCAGCGTTTCCGGCGCCCGGATATTGGGCGAGCCCACACTTCAAGTAGGCAAGGCATACGGTGACACGCGCATGAATGCACGGCTCGTGCAGCGCACCTGTGTCGGCGTCGAGTCCGCTAGGCACGTCTACCGACACGATCGGCGCGCCGCTGGCATTAGCCTCGCGAATCAGCGAGGCGTAAGGTTCGCGCGGTGGACCTTGCGTGCCTGTGCCCAGCAGGGCATCGACGATGCCAGAGGCACCGCGCAGGTCGAGGTTATCCCGACCATAGAGGATAACCGGGATACCCAGCGCCGCGATGATATCGCGCTGGGCAGCCGCTTCACCGCGTAGCTTTGCAGGCGGTTCGGCATACACAACGGTGACGCGCAGACCTGCATCGGTCAGATGGCGGGCTGCCACCAGTCCGTCACCGCCGTTGTTGCCTTTACCTACGAGGATATACCAGTGTGCTCGTTCACGTACGGCATATAGCCCATCGCTCGATGAATCCGTCCGTATAACACCGCCATGTCCTGGTACATCCCCCGGTCCTGTGTGTGTGACCACATTTATGCCATCGCTTGTTTCACGTCTCTCAGCACAAAGCTTCAGTACCTCGTCAGCTACTGCTCGCCCGGCATTTTCCATCAAGGTCAGGGCCGGGATTCCCAGCTTGTTAATCGTGTACCGATCCAGTTGCCGCATTTGTTCGGCGGTCACCATATACATGCTTTTTCGCCTCCCATATAGCCATCCCTGTTGATTAATATCCGACTGTAAAGCGGGAATTGACAAATTCCCCTTCTACTAACTCATCAATCAGGGCTACCGCATAATCCTCGACGGAGATGCGACTATGACCTAATTCATCAACCACCAAATGATCCAAGCCAATACGGAACTGTCCTGTACGTTTACCTGGTTCAATAATTCCGGCAGGACTGCAATAGGTCCAGTCTACATCCGCAGCACGGTACAGCTCCAGGGCATCAGCGTGCGCAGCCGCCAGCGGCTTCACTTCCTCCGGAAACTCAGCGGTATCCATGAGACGCTCACCGGATTCTGTTTTTAGACTGCCCGCTCCGCCAACGACAAGTATGCGCTCCGCGCCGGAACGCCGTGTTCCTTCCAGTAAAGAACGAGTTGCTTCGAGCAGTTCCTCCTCAGCTCCAAACTTGGGACCATAGGCGCTAATGATAGCATCGTGCCCTTTGGCTACCTCTGTAACGGAATTCGGGTTTAGAATATCCGCCTGAACCACCGTCAAATATTCACTTTGCTCCGTCACTCGTTGCGGATCGCGCACTGCCGCCGTCACCTCATACTTACGCTTGATCGCTTCCTTTACTAACGCTTTGCCAATTGTTCCTGTCGCTCCAAAAATAATTACTTTCATATTAAGTTGCCTTCTTCCTATCTATAATTTTCTTACTGTTAATTATCCGTTTTATAACCAGCTCAAACTCGTACAGGATTTCAGCTTACAGTCCCCCCGGCTGGCGCCAGTACATCCCTTCTGACCCCGGACTGACCAGTTGGAAGCCGAACTGCGCATATAACCGGTCGGCTGGCTTATCCGCAATCAGCGTTGCAAAGCTGCCCGCCGGAACCTCCCGTCTCAAATACTCCATAATCTCTTCCATAAGCTTACGCCCATAGCCCTTCCCCTGATGGGAAGGCTTGACTGCAATATCCGTAACCAGAAAAAACACACCGCCATCACCGCTCACCCGGCCCATCCCGATCAATTCCTGTCCAAGACGTAGCGTTACAGCAAATAGGCTGTTCGGCAGGCCCTTAGCTGCCGCTTCTTCCGTAATTTGCGATAAACCAGCCTCCTTGCGTAAAGCCCGATATTCCTCGACGGCTGGAATGGCGTAATCTACGCGAAGCAGCTCGTACGGTTGATTCGATGTCTCATGATGTTCTGTTGCAAATTCAATTTTTTTATTCATGCCGAATCTTCCTTCCTGCTGTAATCTTGTCTATTTTACCAAAAAATACTTCATAGTTCTTGGTTTAGAGATATACAAGCCCTTGAAATGCCTGTGTGGTCTGTGCAATAGTGTAGAAAGAACAATGGAAGGAGGGATTGCGGGTGTCCCCGACGGACTTCGCGGCATTAGCCGCATATATCTCACCCGGTCTGATCGCCTTCCTGCTGGCGTTATCCTTATTGGTATGGCTGTATGTTCACAGTGCAGCCCAGCTTCGCAATTCGCGTCAGCAGCGGCTCGAAGAATTACAGGAATCACTGCGTATCTATGGCCGGTTAGCTGGTTATCTCCAAACGGCTACCCAGAACGCGATCAACAACAGTGAAAAGCAGCAGCACCAGAATGGACTAATCCATGCTCTTCAGGAGGCTAAGGCCGCCCCCTATTTGACCCCTCACCTTCAAGAGCAGGTTCAAGCATCCCTTCGGGAATGTGATCCATTCCGCCGGGAATTGCTTCTCAAATCACTGGAGCGTGAAATGAACAAACTGATCGAGGAACGACGACTTGTTCTACTGGAATCCCATGCTCCAGGCTGGGGAACAGCATTATGGAAACTATTGCGCCCAGCGGCCGGTCCGCTGGCGCTGGCGGGAATGGTCTGGTTAATCTCAAGATTGGTTATAGAACTGATAACCTACAGTCATGTCGATGTTAGTCTACCCGACACCACACATTCTGCCTCATGGCTTATAGGGTATGCATGGATAAGGTTCGTTTCTGGCTTAATCGCCTTGCTGTATGTCTATCGGCTGATGACCCTGCGTAGACAAAATGATCTGGACGTGACGGCATCCCATTTCCCAACAAGTCTGTTGTGCATGGTCATCGCCGTTGTCGCCCTGTTTCAGTGGCTCGGGCCAGAAGCATCTCCCTACATACTGACTGTACAGCTTGTGCTGTTCTTGATTGGCTTCCGACTTACCCGAGGCCGCTCGCGAAGTGATCGTCCTTATGTGGGTCATCCCGGCTTGATGAAGTCCGATGGTTCGCAGCACCAGGAATTACACACAACTGACAAAGATACAACCGCTGATTCTTCTGTGGCTGATGAACATATGCGGTCCTAAACACCAGGTGCGCCTGAAATAGATCCCGTATACATCCCGCAAATCACATACCATCACAGGACATCCCAACACACACAGAAAGAGTTCATGGGGTGTCCTGTTTTTTGAACAATTTTTGGCTTTTTGCCGGGTTAGGCTTGTGCCAGCGATCAAGGAAAGGGTATATTGTTTATATAAATGTAAATCATATCGTTTTATATGTATGAATATTGAAAAAAATCCATATATGTTAAACTACCATCAATTTATGATGTGCGTTAGAATTGGAGGAATTATGCAACTGGACATTTCTGAAAAATCACTTCCCGTTTATGAAGCGCTGGCCAGTGAGGTTCGGCTGAATATGATTGTTCTGCTTGCGGAGAAACCGATGAATATACGTGAGCTAGCGGAAGCGCTGGGACTCAGTAGTGCGATTATGACAATGCATGTCAAGAAACTGGAAAGGGCATCCATTATTTCGACTAAAATGCTGCCCGGACGAGGCGGGGTTCAGAAAGTATGCTCATTGGCTACGGACAAAATTGAAATCGCCATGCCACGCTATCAGCAGGATGTACGGCAATTTCATCAGACGGAGATTTCCGTCGGACACTTTACAGATTTTGAGATTCAGTCCACCTGCGGTCTAGCCACCGTCGAAAAGATTATCGGAGAATTTGATGAGCCTCGTTCATTCTTGGACCCTGAGCGCTTCAATTCCAAAATTCTGTGGTTTAGCCAAGGGTATATGGATTATAAAGTGCCGAATTTCCTATTGTCCAGTCAAAAAGCTGAGGAACTGGAAATTTCAATGGAATTATCATCAGAAGCCCCATTTACCAATGATAATTGGCCTTCAGACATCACGTTTTTCCTAAATGATGTGAATTTGGGCACTTGGACCAGTCCAGGGGATTTTGGGGATAATCGTGGTAAATATACACCTTCATGGTGGCCTGATTTTATCAATCAGTATGGCCTACTTAAGAGACTTCGCGTTACGTCTGAAGGCACGTTTATGGATGGCAAGCAGATATCCGATGTGACTCTAAGCGACGTGCTGATTGACCAGAAGCAATGGAAATTCCGTATCGCTATTTTGGATGATGCCCAGCATATTGGAGGGGTAACCCTGTTCGGTACCGGATTCGGTAACTATAACCAGGATATCCTGTTCCGTTTGTACTACAAACCTGCGGAAAACCATACCAAAACAGCAACGGTAGAAGCTGGCGAGAGCAGCAAGTAATCATTAGACTCCTTCAAAACCTGAACACGGCGTTTTGCCCATGCCTTTCTTGGGAGACAAAGCGCCGTGTTTTACTTTATCCTCTTTTACTGGTCCTTCGACCCTTTTTTGCCATGCGCTGTGTAATTAACGTACAGGTTCAATACATACCGGTGAAGGAACCTCCAATACATATCCCGTTCGGGTCAGCCGTCCATCATCCTCATGGATCGCAAAGGATACAATGTTGTTTCCCTCCTGATTCGCCACTAGCAAATAACCAGACAAGATGTTGAAGTTACGCGGCGTACTGCCGAAACTCTCGACCCATTCAATCGTCTTCAGCTTCCCGCTGTCTAGATCGACATGGTAGAGTACGATGCTGTCATGTCCTCTATTGGATACATACAGAAAACGTCCACAGGGTGTAATCCGAATATCCGCTGCTGTATTTTCTACATCGATAATGCCTTCTGGCAGTGTGGACAGACTTTGCAGCAAGGTAAGCTTACCATTACGTTCGTTATAACCAAACACAGCGACGGTATTATTCAATTCATTGGCAACAAAGGCATATCGACCCGAGGGGTGAAAAACCAGATGACGTGGGCCGGAACCAGGTGGCAAATCTGTCTCACGGTGGGTTACCAATTTCCCATCCTCTGTCAAACGATAACCTATAATCTGATCCAGCCCCAGATCACATACCATAGCATACTGTCCTGAAGGATCAGGAATAATCGAGTGTGGATGTGGCGCATCCTGGCGGTCCTGGCGAATCCCTGACCCCGTATGCTGAACCTGCCCCGACATGTCTCCCAACCCTCCAGCTTCTGTTGCAGGGAATACAAAGGCATTGCCCCCAGAATAGTTAGAAGCCAGCACATAGCGTCCATCTGTTGTTACGGATACATAGCAAGTATGTGCTCCCTCCGTTCCTTTTCGATCCAAAGGATGTAATTCCCCCGTCTGGGTGTTCACCTGATATGTGTACAGTTCGCCTTGGTCTGTTTCACTGGCAGCATACAACTTCGCCCCATTCGGATCCAGTGCCAGAAAAGAAGGTCTCTCGATTCCTTCCACACCTCCAACCATACGCAAATCACCATTGTCCGTATGCAAAGAGCCTATATAAATTCCTCTTTCCTCACGAGACGCATAAGTTCCTATAAAAAATAACTGCTCATTCCGCTCTTCCATCCGATCTCAGCTCCTTTTAGCGTATTACTCACAAGTTATCCGACTTTTAAGTTCTACTTTTTATCTGGTTATAAACTTATCATGCATTATTACCCAAGATTCTGCCGTTTCATTAACAAGTGGCTATGTATGCAAAAAAATAGCCTCTTCCGCTGAAATCTGTGGTTCATAAGAACGTCACAGTTCACACCAAAAGAGACTATGTTTACAGAGAAAATAACGTTAAACCGCTGTGGATTGCGTATCTCTACTTTTCCATTTTACAGCCAGCCCCAAACTAAGCATGAGAATGACCGCCCCAAAAATGTACGGCAAATTGATATGCACCTCAAACAATGTACCCGCAAGCGCAGGTCCCAGAATATTACCAATACTCATATAAGCATTGTTCATCCCGGCTGCAACTCCCTGCTCATCTCCTGCCATTTTGGATAAGGCCGTATTAATGGCTGGTCGCAGCAACGATGTAGCGGTAAAGAAGATAAGTGATACTCCGAGTACATAATAAAAGTTCCCTGAGAGCAGCATAAGCACAAGGGAAATCGCGGAAAACAGAAAAGAACCGATAATCACACCTTTTTCACCAAAACGGTTCAACATCGGACTAATGACCGCAGCTTGAATCACGGTCCCGACCAATGCACCTACCGTAATAATGATAGCAATATCACGTTCATTGTAATGAAACTTGCCTGTTACAAAGAACGGAAACATCGTTTCAAAATGCGTCAGGCCAAAAGTTAACGTGAATATCATAATCAGCAACATAAAGTACGGCTTGCGGAAAGACAGCGCAAATTGTTTAATCACATTGTCTCTTTTCACCTTAACATTTCGAAACTTCAACTGCTTCTCCAACGACAGGGTTTCGGGCAGTAAAATCAATGAAATCAGTGCCGCTAAACCGGATACCGCCGCCGAAACGTACAAGGGTGTACGAAGTGAGATATCTGCCAGCAGACCGCCTACACCAGGACCGATCACAAAACCAAGCGACATAGCGGCCCCCAACAGCCCCATTCCTCTGCCTCGGTTATGGACGGTTGTGATGTCGGCAATATAAGCCATCATTGGAGGAATCATAAATGCCGCTCCTGCGCCTCCGAGCAAACGGGAAATATACAGCATCGTCAACGAGTTGCCAATCGCAAACAATACAGAAGATACCGTCATGATGACCAAACCGATAATAATCATTTTTTTACGTCCGTATTTATCGGACCATTCCCCAGCTAACGGCGAAAACATAAACTGGGTCAAGCCAAACACGGCAACCAGATAGCCTCCCGTTTCACCACTGCCTCCCAAGGAACCCATGAACTTGGGGAGGATCGGAATAATGAGTCCAATCCCCAGCATGGCAATAAACATATTAATCATCAAAATGACGAGCGGCCCCATTTTCAACTGTTGTGAATCCGACATGTTGCGTTTTGTCCTCCTCAGGTTCTTTATTTCGTATACGAATTTCTTATTTTGCAACCATTTCCGCAAAACTCTTCATTATATTAATAGAGCGGGAGACAAATAACAATCATAAAATACTTCCGATAACCCTGAATGTTACCTTTGACAAGGTAGCAAAAAGGAACAACCACTAAATCATGAGGTTGTCCCTCTTATAACGTTTCACCATCCTTTATTTTTGTACAATAGCGATCGCAATATCATAATCAAATTTCTGAATTTCTGCGGATGGAATATCAAAAGGGTTCACCGGCTTCAGCCGATTCGACTCGATCCAATATACCCCCTCTGTCGTATTACGCTCATAGCCATTACGATCCAACCAAGCAAATAGGTCATCATAGATCGTATTTAATCGTTCCCGATCTCCCTGAAAACGGGTCACTGCATACTCTCCTTCAGGCACCTCGATGCGTTCAAGACTATCCGGTACTTCATTCCACGAGGACACTTTAACGCCCACCTTGACCGCAGTACTTCCGTTCTCCTCAACAACTGTCCATTGGGGAGTTAACACATAGCCCATATCCGCGTCCAGACGACCTGAGTGGTTCTCTGGGACGTTCTGTTGCACTTGTTGCCACTGTCTGCGTACCTCATCACCCAATTCGGCAAAAGGGGCTTGCGCAGTCAGCGCTGCTACCTTGAAAGCCGATATCCGCTGAATAACTACATCGAGATTTGAACTCATACGGTTTCCTCCTCATCAAAGTGGATACTACCAAACTTACTATATCCTTATGGTGAATCTTCGAATAGCTCCTGCAATAACCTTTCCTTGTTATTCAGAAATTGTTTGGTGATGATATAATGATCGGTTTCCTCCAGCGTCCGTGTGTCGATCCCTTCATGTGTCAGATGATACAGGACCGAATCTGGATAAGACATCAAGATGGGGGAATGGGTAGAAATGATAAACTGTGATCCCTGTTGCACGAGCTCATGAATCCGGGCAAGCATGGCCATCTGACGCAAAGGCGATAGCGCTGCCTCTGGCTCATCCAAAATATACAATCCTTGTCCTCCAAACCGATGCACAAATGCAGCAAAAAAAGACTCGCCATGCGACTGCTCATGCAGCGACTTCCCCCCGTACGAATCCCGAATGGGTCGCCCTCCTCCTTCTCGATCCAGCTCGTCAATATGAGTCGCCACATTATAGTAGCTCTCCGCCCGGAAAAAGAAGCCATCCCTCGGTTTTTCAACCCCTCTCACCAACCGAATATGCTCATGCAGCGAGGAATGCGTGGCTTGTGTAGAAAAGTTGAAATTTTTAGTGCCACCCTCTGGATTAAAACCCCACGCGACCGCGATTGCCTCCATAAGCGTTGATTTACCTACACCGTTTTCTCCAACAATATAGGTAACGGAAGGATGGAATTTGAGTTCATTCCACTGTTGAAGAGCCTTTAAGTTAAAAGGGTATTGGCTCCTGTCAGCATCTGGAGGCCACAATAGCTCCAATCGACGTATAAAAAGATTGCGATCCCATATACTCATGTTCAGTCAGCTCCATTGCCAAGCAATTTACTAGGTATTCCATCATTATATTGGAATTATTTACAGCAATCAATCTGAACTCCCATTTCGTAACCCTTCTGTTGTTATTCAAGCTATTATTACAGGTATAATATAACGAAGCCTTTTATTTGGGCAGGAAGTTTTTGCGCATTATCAGTCTCAATCTTATCCTTTTCAAGCAGGTGAATCTATGAATTCAAATCACAAACCGTTCCAATCCTTTAAAATCGTACAGTATATGATGACCATCTACAGGCAGCGATTGACGCGTATTTTGCTACCGCTGGCTGTACTGGCTTTTATTATATGGGAGGCTGGACGAGAGCTAAAAGACTTTAATCTGGCACGGATGCTTCATGAGCTACGGCGAATGGATGCCACGTTTCTCATCGAAATTGGCTTGTTCTCACTGGTAGCCGTGGCTGCTATGAGTGCTTACGATTATGTAATCAGGCATCATTTCAAGCTTCAGGTCAAGCCTGGAACGACATTTCGGTACGCCTGGATCTCCAATACCTTCAATAATGTCTTCGGCTTTGCAGGCTTTACGGGAGCTGGACTGCGCACTGTGCTGTATAAAAAGAGCGGTGTGCCATTGGGTGTCATTACCTCGGCAGTCGTATTTCTTTCGCCTGTCGTCATTACCGGACTATCTTTGCTAGCTTGGGGTGCTATTGTCCATCTGTATCCGGTGCAGCCTGTGCTGGATGCTCACCCATGGCTTCATTGGGCGCTATGGGGAATGGCACTTTACCTGCCTCTATTTCTGATCATGCAGCGCTCCAAAAGGTATGCCACATGGTTCAACAAGGGAGAAGGACAGCTCTCCTGGTTCACCATCTCTGCCTCCATTGGCGCCTCTCTGCTGGAATGGCTGCTGGCTGGTCTTACCTTTGCATGGATCGGCTCGCACTTGCTCCATGAGCTGCCGCTCCATGCTGTGTTCGGTATCTATGTGATAGCCGCAATTGCAGGGTTAATCAGTCTTGCACCCGGAGGCGTCGGCGCATTCGATATTATTGCCTTGCTTGGGCTGCAAATGGCAGGAGCCAACTCGGACCGGGCGCTGGCTGTGCTGCTGGTCTTTCGCGTCTTTTATTTCATCATTCCGTGGCTCATCGGCCTGGTATTAGCCGCGCTGGAAATG
This sequence comes from Paenibacillus sp. EKM211P, assembly GCF_011066175.1. Classification (NCBI taxonomy): domain Bacteria; kingdom Bacillati; phylum Bacillota; class Bacilli; order Caryophanales; family Paenibacillaceae; genus Paenibacillus; species Paenibacillus sp. EKM211P. The sequence goes on along the minus strand of NZ_JAAMNS010000011.1, from coordinate 6,536 downwards.
ATCCCGCGTAACGAGCGCCTGAGCCAGCTCGCTGAGACAGGCTGGGATTACTCCCTGAATGCCTGGCAGAAGGTATGGGGCTGGCCTGGTCAATTTCGGTTTTTAGCCGATCTGGGGGTGTGGGCGCTTGGCAAGCTGGTACTCATCTCTGGCGTAGTGCTTCTGTTGTCGGCCGCTACGCCTGGTCTACTGTATCGGCTCCGTTTTGCTGAACATTTGCTCACTCTACCCGTTATGCGCTTATCGCATGAAATCTCGGTCATCATCGGAATTATGCTTGTCGTTTTGTCCCACGGAATTTCTCTGCGTATTCGCAGAGCATTGCGGCTAACATTGATACTGCTGCTGACAGGAGCCATTTTCACCTTCACGAAAGGTCTGGATTTTGAAGAAGCCTTATTTTTGCTGTTCGTAGCGTTAATGCTGTGGATTTCGCGTTCACGATTTTATCGGGTCAGTGCGCCGCTGAATCGGCACAACATTTTAATATGGGGCGGATTATCTCTACTCGTAACTGGTGCTTATTTTATAATCGGGGCAGGCTCCAATACTCCATTTATGCGTCATTTGCATGCCAAGGTCCACCTGGACTTTTTTATGAACCGCAGCGATTACGGAGTTACAGCCGTATTTAGTTTGATTTTGGCATGGGTATTCTTGACGGTGTATTTCTTTCTTCGTCCTCAACGTAGCATCAGCAATCTACCCGACGCACTGGAGCTGGTTAAGCTAAAAGAATTTTTGGAACGACAGGGTGGTAATCTCGTTTCTCATATGCTTTTTCTCGGCGATAAATATCTGTATTGGACCAAGGACGAACAGGTAGTTCTCCCCTATGCTCGCAGTCGGGACAAACTGATTGTATTAGGTGACCCCCTCGGTCCAAAGGAACGTGTGAGTGAAGCCATTCAGGAATTCCAACGGTTTGCGGATCGCTATGCTTTGACGGCTGTATTTTATCAAGCATCACCGGAATATTTGTCCATCTATCACGAGAACGGCTATCGCTTTTTTAAATTGGGCGAGGAAGCGCTCGTGCCGCTGGAGTCCTTTACACTAACGGGCAAAAGCAATCAGGCGCTGCGAAGCGCCAAAAATCGCTTTGACCGCGAAGGCTATTCATTCGAAATGATCCAGCCTCCTCTAGAGGCGTCATTGATTGAGGAGATGCGTCATATTTCGGATATTTGGCTGGACGGGCGCAAGGAGAAGGGATATTCACTCGGCTGGTTCAAAGAACCTTACCTTCAGTTGGCTCCAATTGCATTGCTGAAAGACTCTGAAGGGAAGGTTATTGCTTTTGCCACGATGGCCCCTGCCTATGATCATGGGCAGACGGTCTCTATCGATCTGATGCGTCACCTGCCTGACACACCCAATGGAACGATGGATTACTTATTCACACGGGTCATCGAGTGGGCCAAGGAGAGTGGATATACGACATTTAATCTGGGCATGGCACCGCTGTCCCAGGTAGGACAAAGCGAAAAGGCACTGCGCGAGGAAAAGCTGGCTCGACTCGTTTTTCAATACGGGGGACATTTTTACGGCTTCCAGGGGCTCCGACGCTTCAAGGATAAGTTCAAGCCGCAGTGGGAGCCGCGCTATCTAGCCTATCCAGCTTCTGTTTTTCTACCGATCCTGACGCTGGAACTGGTGTATCTCGTGTCCAAACGCTCAGACTAAACGAGGTACGAAATAAAAGGATTTTGACAGTTCAAAACGACGTAAAAAAAGGGTGTTCCTCGCCACAATGGTTGCAGGAACACCCTTTTATATTCACTATTCGTCTTAGAAGCTGCCTTTTACAACAACGTCAGACAGTGGGAAACGTCCTGATGGACGTGCTGGTACTTGTGCTTTACCTACACTAATAAGCATGGTTGGCAGGTAACGTGCCGGAATATTGAATTGCTCGATCAATTGTGCTGGAATAAATCCGCCCATTGCGCAAGTATCGTAGCCCAAAGATTTAGCAGCCAGCATAATGTTTTGTGCTGCAAGAGCAGAGTTCAGAATCGCTGCATCGCGAGCTACCTGCGGGTTTTGGTACGCGCCATTGATTTGTCCTACCAATGCGTCACGGATTTCCGCTGGCAATGCGCCTGCTTCTACCGCTTGATCATAAATGACAGCATTACGGTTCGCTTCCAGATCACCCAGTACGGCAATCGTAACAGAGCTCTCTGCTACTTGACCTTGGTTGTAGGCGATAGGCAACAATTTTTGTTTGTCTGCTTCGCTTTCGATAACGAGGAATTTCCAATGTTGAAGGTTCCATGCGGAAGGAGCTTCTACCGCGGCAGTCAAGATTGCTTCCAGATCTTCCTCTGGCATTTTAAAATCCTTTACATAGCTTTTTACCGCGTGTCTTTCACTAATAACAGATAAGGTTTCATTTTTCCGGCTGCTCGACATTCTGGGCACACTCCTAATTTCTTAATATATATCTTGAATCTTCATTAACTTCCCAAACTACTGCAATTATAAAAATGATAGTGAATGATGTCAATATGTTTAAGTATGACCCCGCACTCAAAATACAGTACAATACGGATAAAGACATGCATATCGGCAAATGCCTGCCGATGGGACAAGACACGATGAGTTCATACTGTTCTCATTTGAATTTAAAAAGGAGCGTTACTATGATCGGATCGTTTAAAAAAACGGATATTGCTTTATTTGCCGCCTGGGTAGTAGCTTGTGTGGCGACATTGGGCAGCCTGTATCTCAGCGAGATCTTGGGATATGAACCTTGTAAACTGTGCTGGTTTCAGCGTATTCTGATGTATCCCCTGACCCTTCTACTCGGAATCGCATATTTTCGAGGTGACACAAAAATACGGATTTACGTTATGCCGTTAGCTATCATTGGAGGTGCGATTTCGGCCTATCATTTTATCATTCAGCGTATCCATGCAGCCGCCAAAGCAGCCACGCAAACTTCGACGGCTTGCGGTAGAGTATCCTGTGAACAGGATTATCTGAACTGGCTGGATTTCATCACCATTCCTTTGCTCGCACTCATTGCTTTTATCCTTATTATTGTAGCGATGGGTTATATCATACGTCAGGAGAAAAAATCAGCTACGGGAGAGGTACAAGCAACAGAACTCGCATAAGATGAAAGAGACCCGATTATAGGGCCGGTGACCACCAAGAGGCGTATAATCCGCTTGCCGGAGGAAAGACTGTAACTAAATATATCCATTGCATATGTGCTATAATGTAAAAGGTTTGCAGTCTGTCCAATAACGCTTATATTCCTTATAGAGGGGGCCAGTCCATGTTTCATATCAGCACCCCATTGCTGCAATATGGCGCAACTTTCGGTATGATCTTAATCGCTATATCGGCTATTTTCATCCGTATGAAGACAGGTCATCGCCCGATTAATGCCAAAAAAATCATCATTCCTCCGCTCGGCATGAGCACCGGTTTTATGATGTTCGTGGTACCGGAAGTACGGGTTCCCTGGCTTTGGGCGCTGGGCGCTTTTCTGGTCGGCTGGTTTATTTTTTCCTACCCGTTGATCCGCAGCACTAAATTTGAGTTGCAAGAAGGGCTGGTTTTCGTGCAACGCTCGCGCACCTTCTTTTTTATCCTGATCAGCCTACTGATCGTCCGATTGCTGCTGCATGAATTTATTCAGCATTACATTACCATTCCGCAAACAGCAGGGCTATTTTTCATCCTAGCCTTCGGGACGTTGTTACACTGGCGGCTTCGTATGTATTTTCAATATCGTCAGTTCGCTCCAGACGAGACGGAAGTCCGCATCTGACCAACAGATATTTAACGTGCATATTGCTGTGTAGAGCCAAAAGACCCGTTCTCCCATATTGGAGACCGTGTCTTTTGGGTCTTTTTAGTCTATCTAGAGGCTCGTAGTCCTCTCAGCGAACCTGCTTATGTGCTCAATAATCTCGGTTTTAAAGTGACTGATTATGAGCAGCATGCCAATAGCTTGTGAATACAGGAGGTCAGATGTCTGCTCTGGCCTTGACTCCTGCATTCTACACTGCTACTAACTTGTCATATGCTCAAATCCCGACTTTATATTGATCCGGCTTTATCTTCTATTGAGCAGTGGCGAACTTACGAGAGCTGTTCCTGTACTTCGAAGGCGAAATCCCCTTTTTAGCTTTAAATTTCTTGATAAAGTAAGTATCATACTCAAATCCAGTAGCGCGTGCTATATCATTAAGCTTCATATCTGTATGTGTTAAAAGATCACATGCAACCTTCAAACGATGCGAAAGTAAATAACCTATTGCTGTATTTCCGCATCTTTCCTGAAACAGCTTATTAAGAGTTACACGGTTCAAATGAGCACAATTCGTCAAATCCTCCAAAGAAATCTTTCTCGTGTAATGAGTGTGTATATATTCTAAAGCTAAATCAACGGGTGACCGTTCACTATTCTGATTTAAATCCTCAAGCAACCCCAAAATTTGTATAAGGTACTTTTTTATTCTGCATACCCAACGTGAATCGCTTTGTGCCTGCACTTCCATACCAAGTACAAAAAACCATTCAAATAAAAGCGGATATGCTTTTTCAGTTACACGGGGTACACCTGCATATAGATGGTCACGTTGAAAAAGTGAAAGACCTGTTTGTATTCTTGGAGCAGTTGGGAAGTAACCTTGCGTTTCGGAATGCGTTAATGTGTTAAGAAATTCGAGGTGAAAACTAAAGGATTGCGCAGCTACATTATGTTTCTCAACAACTTGCATATCATCATCTTCAGCCAAGCAGAGAACACCTGGTGCAACAATAGATATCGGATGTTCGTTTAATACCCCACTCATAGTTCCAGACGTAATTAAAATCAGAGTAAGACGCCCTGGGTAAGGAAGAGTACTAAAGTCCTCCACTGCGACAAATTCAATGTTTACAGAACGTTTTTTGTGTCGGTCAATTTGTGGCATAGTAGTCACCTATCAAATAGTATAGTTAGATGCTTCATTTATGGCATTGTACTACAGAAGTTCTAGGGATATCATTGCGGTGTAACATAACAAAAGAAGGGAGAGAATCATAATGGCTGTTGAACGTTTTTATATTCACATCGCTGATGAAATCCTTGATGATCTAACATACAGACTACATCACATCCGCTGGCCAGATCAATTAAAAGACTCTGGTTGGGATCGAGGAACTGAATTTAATTATTTGAAGTCTCTCGTTTCGTATTGGCGTGACCAGTATGATTGGCGTACCCAAGAGGCTCAGTTGAACCGCCTTTCCCAGTTTTGCTGCAATATCGACGGGATTGATGTACACTTTGTACATGAACGTGGTAAAGGATCTAACCCACTGTCCATTATTCTTACTCATGGATGGCCAGACAGTTACCTTCGTTACCAAAGAATCATCCCCCTACTTACTGATCCAGTCAGCCATGGCGGTGATCCTGAGGATTCTTTTGATGTTATAGTCCCTTCAATACCGGGTTTTGGGTTCTCTAGTCGCCCTGATCGTCCTGGCATCAACAATTATCGTGTTTCCGAAATGTGGGCTAAATTAATGACAGAAGAATTAGGATACAAAAAATTTGCTGCTGCGGGCGGAGATATTGGCTCAGGCGTTACAAGATATCTGGCATCAAACCATCCTGATCTTTTATATGGAATCCACCTAACTGATATTGGTATTATAAAAGATCTCCTTACATCACATGAACAGGTAACACTTTCAGAAGAAGAGATGCATTACAAGAAAAATGCTTTAGAATGGATTTCTCATGAAGGTGGTTACATGTCACTTCAATCGACACGTCCCCAGACTCTTGCTTATGGACTTTCTGACTCACCCGCGGGCTTAGCTGGCTGGATTGTTGAAAAGTTTCGTGCTTGGAGTGATAGTAATGGTGACCTCCGGCAAAGATTTAGCGAGAATGAACTGATTACACATATCATGATTTATTGGCTTACTAATACAATTGGGTCTTCAACACGTATGTATTATGAAAATTCACATTCTTTGCCGCCATTGGGCTACATAAAAGTACCAACCGGAATTGCATTATTCCCAGCAGATATATTGTTACCGCCTAAAGAATGGGCAGTGCGCAACCTAAATGTAACTCGCTGGACTTCAATGGATCGCGGCGGACATTTTACTGCCATGGAAGAGCCTGAGCTCTTAGCTCAAGACATTCGTGCCTTCTACAAACCTTTTAGAGCGAAAATGGAAGACAAAAATAAATATTAGCCAAGGTCAACCAGTGCAACAGCCCTCATCGTACCGAAACACTCGTTTTGATTCAAATGACAAATTACCCGTTTTACAGGAACTCTAACGGGTAACAATAGTTTAATAAATACAAAAAGAAGAGATGGCATAAGCCATCTCTTCTTTCATCTATATAAAGCGGGTGATGGGAATCGAACCCACGCTACCAGCTTGGAAGGCTGGAGTTCTACCATTGAACTACACCCGCAAATTAGTATCGGGATGACACGATTTGAACATGCGACCCCCTGGTCCCAAACCAGGTGCTCTACCAAGCTGAGCTACATCCCGAT